>NZ_JAAKSD010000020.1:0-57106 GCF_049173735.1 Aeromonas sp. 602396
TCGGTCACAGTCAGGGTGACTTTCTGGCCATCTTCCACGTTGCTGGTCGTGCCCTTGAGCTCGACCGCCTTGGCTTCATCCACCGACAGGTTGCCATCACCAATCGCCGCCAGGTCGATGCTCGGCAGGTCAGTATCCACTTCATAACCTTCGCTGTCGGTCGCGGTGGCGCTGTTGCCCGCCACGTCGGTGCTGGTCACGCTGGCATCGATGGTGCGGTCGCCATCGGCCGCCAGATCGCTGCCCGCCACCAGGATGGTGAAGCGGCCATCGGCAGCCACCTTGCCGGTGTATTCGGTGTTGTTGACGGTCAGGGTGACGGTGTCCCCTACCTTGAACTCGCCCGTCACGGTGCCGCTGACCGGGATCTGCTGACCCGCTTCAGCGGCGTTGATGACGTCGTCGGCGGTGATGTCGGCATCCAGGGTGATGGCCAGGTCAGGGGCCTTGCTATCAACACTGCCATCGTCGGTAGCGGTACCTGTGTTGCCAGACGGATCGGTGATGCTGGCCGTCACCTTATAGCTGCCTTCCGCCAGCGGAGTAGTGACATCTACGCTGTAACCACCACCCGGTTGCACGATGGCGGTCAACGTTTGTTGAGTGCCATTGGCATCGGTCACGACCAGAGTGACCGTGCTGCCAGCAGGTGCATCCGTAGTGCCCGTAATGGTCGGGGTGGTGTCATTGGTATTGTCAGGTGCATCAACAGTAATCACCGGAGCGGTTACATCCACACTGCCATCATCGGTCGCGGTGCCGGTGTTGCCGGCCGGATCGGTCACGGAAGCCGTCACCTGATAGCCCCCTTCGGCCAGCGGTGTGGCGACATCCACGGTGAAGGTGCCATTAGGTGTGACAATAGTGGTCAGGGTCTGCTGATTGCCGTTGGCATCGGTCACCACCAGGGTCACCGTGCTGCCAGCAGGCGCATCCGTGGTTCCGGTCAGGGTCGGAGTGGTGTCATTGGTATTGTCTGGCGCTACCACGGAGATGGTTGGAGGCGTAAGGTCAAATACCTCATCTTCTCCTGCAGCATCCAGCGGTGGCTCGCCATTGGTGTTGTAGGTGGTATCGAAGGTCGCTTCGGCAATGGTTGCGGAGCCGGTACGGTCGATGGTGACAAAACCGCCGTTGCCACTGGCTCCGGCGACACCACCAACCCCGCCACCACCGGCAGCAGGTGCACCGCCTGCGGCGGAGGCTTCAAAGGCCTGGGTCGGGTCAGCGCCACCCAAAATGGCTTCTTGCAGGGCACTGATATCATCGGGTGTGCCTGCGGCACTGTTTTGCGCCAGCTGGGGAGCATCTTCCTCTTCGGCAGGCTCACTCTGCTCGCTGGCAGGTTGCACATTGAAAGACTGTCCGCCGCCCATGAAACTGGCGCCATCCGGCGACATGATCACCGCCCCTTTCGGCAGCACATCCCCTTCCACCAGCAACTTGCGGCTACCATCTGCAGCCACCTGATAAACTTGACCTTTGAGCTGGGTGACGGTTACGCCCTGTTCCAGAGTAACGGAATTGGTAATCATGTTCTCTCCTGAATCCTGATTTGCATGCAAAAAGCCACAGCCTACTCTGCACAGAGAGAGAGCAAATAACCAGTTCGAAAATTCGAAAGAATAGACTGATTTGAGGCTGGACCGTTCAGCCAGACAGAAGGGTGATGAGGGGATTACCGAAAAATAAAAACTAAAATTATCAATATATTACATTATAATGGCAGGAGCATGACAAGGCATGCTCCTGTCCGGTTTAACCCTATGCACCGGCCCAGAGGATGATGGCCAGCAGTTGTGGCGAGATGATCCGCAAGAACATCACCAGCGGGTAGACAGTGGCGTATGAGAGCGCACTGGCACCACTGGTCGGGTGCATGGCGTTGGCAAAGGCCAATGCGGGAGGATCCGTCATGGAGCCAGCCAGCAAGCCACAGAGGGTGAGATAGTTCATCTTGCCATAGAGACGCGCCAGCACCCCGACCACCAGCAAGGGGATCAGGGTAATCGCTGCCCCATATAGCATCCAGGAGGGGCCATCACCGTTGATCAGGGTATCAACAAAGCCGGCCCCTGACTTGAAGCCAACCACCGCCAGAAACAGCACGATCCCGATCTCCCGCAGCGCGAGGTTGGCGCTGGGGGGCATGAACCAGTAGAGCTTGCCGATGCTGCCGATCCGCGACAGGATCAGCGCCACCACCAGCGGCCCCCCCGCCAGACCCAATTTGAGAGCGGCCGGGAATCCGGGCAGGTAGAAGGGGATGGAGCCGAGCAATACGCCGAGGCCAATCCCGATAAATACCGGCAACATCTGCACCTGTTGCAGTTTTTGTTGCACGTTGCCGACCACATTGGTCACGGCCTCGATGGCATCGAGACGACCTACCAGGTTGAGGATGTCACCAAACTGCAGACTGGTCTGGCTGGTCGGTACCAGCTCGATACCGGCCCGGTTGAGGCGCGAGATCACCACGTCATAGCGCTGTTTGATGTCAAGATCGCGGATCTTCTTGCCCAGCACCTGCTCGTTGGTCACCACGACCCGCTCCACCCTCAGGTCGGTACCGCGAGTCGATAGGGAGGTGTCGACCTCTTCACCCAGCACCAGCAACACCTTGTGCAGTGCATGGCGCTCACCAACCAGGTGCAGCAGGTCGCCCAGCTCGATACGGGAATCAGGGCGCGGCACCATCAGCTCGTCGCCACGCTTGAGGCGTGAGCAGATGACATCAGACTCGTCGAGACTCGGGATCTCGCTCAGCATCAAGCCATGCATGTTGGGGTTGCGTACCGCGATGTTGATGGTCTGCAAGCTCTCCTTGGTTTTACCTGTCTGCAACTCGAACTGGGCGGCTTCATCGTCGATCTTGATGCGAAAGAAGACCCTGACCAGCCACATGGTGAGCAAAATGCCGCAGATGCCGAATGGATAGGCCACTGCGTATCCCATCCCCATCAGCCCGGTTGAACCATGGGGAGCCCCCAGCTCCGCCAGGATCTGCTGACCCGCACCAAGAGATGGGGTATTGGTCACGGCACCGGAGAAGACCCCGAGGATCACCGGTAGCGGCACATCAAACAGTTGATGAAGTGCCGCCGCAACGATGCACCCCAGGATAACCAGCAAAGCAGCAAAGGCATTGAGCTTGAGTCCGGAGCTGCGCAATGACGAGAAAAAACCGGGGCCGA
Organism: Aeromonas sp. 602396; assembly: GCF_049173735.1. Lineage (NCBI taxonomy): Bacteria > Pseudomonadati > Pseudomonadota > Gammaproteobacteria > Aeromonadales > Aeromonadaceae > Aeromonas > Aeromonas sp. 602396. Next base: position 3,195 of record NZ_JAAKSD010000020.1, read on the forward strand.
CCTGAATGCCGATGGTATAGACAAACAGGATCAGGCCAAACTCTTGAATAAAATGGAGTGTTTGCTCATCGAGCGCCAGCTCTGACACCCCGGCAAAGTGACCCACTATGATGCCGCCGAACAGCACCCCACCGATCCCTAACCCAACGCCATAGACTCGCCAGTTTCCAAGCCAGAGTCCCAGCACTGCCACCAGCGACAACATGCTGATGGAAAGCGCGATTTCACTCATTTCGTGCATCCTTTGCGAATTGAACTGGCCCTAGCTTGTCAGCAAACGCTGATGCCAACTGTGTGATACCGCACGAATTTATCCTTTTACGCGCTAAAAATACCAATTAAGGGCTAGTTGCAAGACGTTAGGCGACGTAGCCGTAAATGGCCATAAAGTGACAAACGCTGCCACCCAGCACAAAGAGATGCCAGATGGCGTGGTTATAGGGGATCTGCTTGGCCACATAGAAGATGACCCCGAGGCTGTAGATAAGGCCGCCAAGCCCGAGCAGCAGCAGCCCCTCACCGGCCAGATGGATATAGAGCTGGTAGATGACCACCAGCGACAACCAGCCCAACATCAGGTAGGTAAAGAGCGACAACTTCTTGAAGCGGTTGATAAATACCAACTTGAACACCACGCCAGCCAGCGCCAGGGCCCAGATCACCACCATCAACCCCTTTGCCAGCGGCGTGTCGAGTGCAACCAGCAGGAAGGGAGTATAAGTACCGGCAATCAGCAGATAGATGGCACAGTGATCAAACACCTTGCACCAGCGTCTGGCCCGCCCTTCCGCCATGCAGTGGTAGAGGGTCGAGGCAAGATAGAGTAGCACCAGACTGCCGCCATAAAGGCTGTAGCTCACCAGCGCCTGCGTACCCTGCCCCCATCCCTTGATGAGCAACAGCACCAGCCCGACAATCCCCAGCAACAATCCCGCACCGTGACTCAGCCGATTTGCCAGCTCCTCCCGGGGGGAGTAATCCATCACACCACTCATAACATCGACTCCACAATAACTGTGGCTCACTCTACCCAGCGCCATTTCGGAGTACAAGTGTTCGCTTAAAAAATGGAGTGGCTGTCACCCGCCCCCCTTTGGTGTATGCTCTGCCGCCGATGCCCGACAGAAGCGGCATAGACACCAACACCGGTGACCTGGTCTGGAGAACCTGATGACGTTGACTGAGCTGTTTACACAAGCGGATCCCGCCTTTGGCGAGGCGATGAACACCTTGCTGGAGAGCTTCCACCACTCCGACGACAGTCAGGCTATCTACCAGCGCGACCAGTTCACCCACCAGCTCGCTCAATCCCGAATGCCTGCGGTCGGTCTCTCCATCGATGAGTATCTGGCGCGGCTGGCCACCCTGGTACCCGGCGCATCCCATCTCACCTCGCCACGCTACATGGGTCATATGACAGCACCATTGCCGGCCTTCACTGCCGAGCTGTCGCGCCTGCTGGTGATGCTCAACCAGAATCCGATGAAGATGGAGTCCTCCCGACTGCTCAGCTTTCTGGAGCGGGAGGTGCTGGCCAAGCTGCACCGCCTCATCTATGGCAGGGACGATGCTTTCTACGGCGAGCAGATGCATGCCAAGGATGCCGCCCTCGGCGTCATGACCAGCGGCGGCACCATCGCCAACGTCACGGCGCTGTGGCTAGCCCGCAACCGTGCCTGCGGCGACAACCTGTTCGCCCTCTATGAGCAGGGCTATCGCGGCGCCGTCATTCTGGGCTCCCGGCTGATGCACTACTCCTTCGACAAGGGGATGGATCTGTTGGGACTCGGCGCCCGCAGCGTCTGGCGCCTCGAGACCGACGAACAGAACCGGCTCAGTCTGGCCGCGCTGGAGCAGGCGCTGATCCAGAGCAAAGAGCAAAAATTGAAAGTACTGGCGCTGGTCGGCGTGGCGGGCAGCACAGACTTTGGCTCCATCGATCCCCTGCCGGAGCTGGCGGCCATCGCCGAACGCGAGCAGATCCACTTCCACGTGGATGCTGCCTGGGGTGGCCCGACCCTCTTCTCCCCCCGCTATCAAACCCTGCTGGCCGGGATCGAGCGAGCCGATACCGTCACCCTGGATGGCCACAAACAACTGCTGGTGCCGCTCGGTACCGGCATGCTGCTTTGCCGCCAGCCAGACCTGATGATGGCGGTCAAGCGGGAGGCCCCTTACGCCATCCGTGCCACCTCGTTCGATCAGGGTCGCTTTACCCTGGAGGGCACCCGCCCGGCCAACGCCCTCTATCTGGATGCCGCCTTCCAGCTGTTCGGCCAGCAGGGCTATGCCGACCTGCTCGAGGCCAACTACGACCGAGCCAGACTGATGGCCGAGCTTATTACCAGCAATCCGGCCTTCGAGTTGATGTCTGCTCCGGTGATGAACCTGCTCTCCTACCGCTGCATCCCGCCCCATCTACAGGGCAAGCTGCTGGACGAGACGGCCAACGAACAGATCAATGCCTTCAACGTGGCGCTGCAAAAAGCCCAGCGCGCCGAAGGGCACAGCTTTGTCTCCCGTACCCAGCGGGCGGTGGTACGCTACGGTGCCCAACCGCTCACCCTGCTGCGCGCCGTGCTGCTCAACCCGCTTATCGAAGAGCGCCATATCCGCGACCTGCTGGCCGATCAGCAGCGACTGGGGATCTCGATTGCACGCCAACTGTTTGGCGACAGCGCGGAACCGGCGTAAAAATGAGCGGTCTTATTCATTTGCCGTTGTCTGCTGTACAGGTAGACTGGGCGAAATTTGCAGGCCATCTTTGAGGACTAGGCGCCAACAATGAAGCAATTTATTGAATTTATTCCACTTATCGTTTTCTTTGCGGTCTACAAGTTCTACGACATCTACATGGCTACCGGCGCACTGGTGGTGGTCACCGGTCTGCAGCTCGCCTATAGCTGGATCCGCTATCGCAAAGTCGAGAAGATGCAGCTATTCACCTTCCTGCTGGTTGGCTTCTTCGGCGGCCTCACTGTCTTCTTCCACGATGACACCTTTATCAAGTGGAAAGTGACCGTCATCAACGTGCTGTTCGCACTGGGCCTGCTCATCAGCCGCTACGGCTTTGGCAAGAATCTGATCAAACAGATGCTGGCCAAGGAGCTGCAAGCCCCCGATGCAGTCTGGGACAAGGTCAATCTCGGCTGGGTCGGCTTCTTTACCGTCTGTGGCCTGCTCAACCTCTACGTGGCGTTCAACCTGCCGCAAGAGATGTGGGTCAACTTCAAGGTATTCGGCCTGCTGGGGATGACGCTGGTCTTTACCCTGCTGAGCGGCGTCTATCTCTATCGCCATATCCCTGCCGAGCAGTTGTCCCAGCAAAAAGACGAACCCAAAAAGTAACCCTCATCAGAAAAGGATTGTCTCATGTGGTATCTCATCTACTCCGAAGATGTCCCCGATAGCCTGCCACTGCGCAAGCAAGTTCGCCCTGCCCATCTGGCTCGCCTGCAAGCCCTGCAGGATGAGGGGCGGCTGCTGACAGCCGGCCCCAACCCGGCCATCGATGCCGAGGATCCGGCCGATGCCGGCTTTACCGGCAGCACCGTCATCGCCGAGTTTGCCTCGCAGGCGGACGCCCAGGCCTGGGCCGATGCCGATCCCTATGTGGCAGCTGGCGTCTATGCCAAAGTGACCATCAAGCCGTTCAAGAAGGTCTTCTGACCCGAAGCGAATAGCAAAATAAAAAAGGCCGGACTGGAAGTTCACTCCAGTCCGGCCTTTTTGCATCCCGGTATCAGCCTCACGCCCTGGCGACAAACCAGGGGTTAAGGATGTCCGGCTTGTTGTAGGCAAGGGGTGAACCGTCGAGTTGGGTGACGCTGCCACCCGCCCCCTCCAGCACCGCCTGCGCAGCGCCGGTATCCCACTCGCAGGTGGGTGCTAGGCGCGGATAGAGCTCGGCGCCCCCCTCGGCGATGATGCAGAACTTGAGCGAACTGCCCATGGAAACCAGCTCGATCTCGCCAAAGGGAGCCAAGAAATCGAGGGTCTCCTGCGACAGGTGGTTGCGACTGCCCACCACCCGCCACGCAGTTCCTTCAAGATGAGGCCGAGTCTGGATGGACTCGTGCTTGCCATCGGCGATGCGCCAGGCCCCCGCGCCCTTGCCGCCATACCAGAGCTTGTCCAGCACCGGCGCATAGACCAATCCCCAGCGCGGCGCCCCCTCTTCAATCAGCGCGATATTGACGGTGAACTCGCCATTGCGGGAGACAAACTCCTTGGTGCCGTCGAGGGGATCCACCAGCCAGTAACGGGACCAGCCGTGGCGCGCTGCCATCACCTCGGGCCCCGACTCCTCCGACAATACGGGGATGTCAGGGGTCAGCCGTGCCAACGCCTGAACGATCACCTCATGAGCCCCCTTGTCGGCCGCGGTCAGCGGACTCTCGTCGCTCTTGTACTCCACCGCGAAGGGCTGGCTGTAGATGGCCATGATGGCCGCCCCCGCCGCGCGGGCGACAGGTTCAAGTTCGGTGATATCGGGGTGGTACATAACAGGCTCGATCAGTGAGTGAGAAACCCAGTCTATCGCGTTTGTCATCAACCGCTTATAGCTGATTGCACTGGATTATATTGCCCCCGCGTCTCTTGTCCCGTGCTGCCATCGGCCGGTACCAGCAGCACTTCGATACCGGCATTGCGCAGGCCGGAAAGGATATCGGCAGGTACGGCATCGTCGGTGATCAGGGTGTGAATTCGCAGAGTATCGATGATCTTGTGCAGGCTGCGCCGGCCAAACTTGCTGGAGTCGGTGACCACCACAATCCGCTCGGCCACCTGACACATGCAGCGGTTGAGGCGTGCTTCGTCCTCATGATGGGTGCTGACGCCGCGCTCCAGATCGATGCCATCCACCCCGAGAAACAGCATGTCAAAGTGGTAGTTTTGCAGGGACTGCTCCGCTTGTGCACCGTAGAAGGAGAGCGACTTGCGGCGCAGATGTCCACCCGTCATCAGCAGCTCCACCCCTTCGGCTTCGAGCAGTTCATTCGCCACGTTCATGCCGTTGGTCATCACCAGGATCTCCTGATGTCCCTTCAGATGACGCGCCACCTCCAGTGTTGTCGTCCCCGAATCGAGGATAAGGCGACAACCGGAGGGCACCAGGGTCGCCGCCAGCGCGCCGATCCGCTGTTTCACCGGAGTATTGAGCACACTCTTGTCGGCAATGGTGCGCTCCGGAACCGTCTGGCCCGGCTCGCACAACAGGGCGCCGCCGTAGGCGCGCACGGCCACCCCCTGCTTCTCCAGAAAGGCCAGATCGTTGCGGATAGTCACGGTAGAGACCTGATAGTGACTCGCCAGCTCGTTGACCTGAACGCTGCCATTGCTGCGCAGCTGCTGAATAATCCGCTCCCGCCGCTCGCTGGTTCCGAGCGCACCTTTTTCGCTTGTTTGCATAGTTCTTCTGCCGGAATGCTGTAGTGAAAGATCGCTTTCACTTCGTTACGTTTGCATATTAACGCTCAGCGAAGGTGTCAAATCAAGCCTTCATTACGCTTTACCACCGCTCTCATCACCTTTCTCTACTATTCAAACACTTTCGATACCTTTCTTTTTGTGATCCCTTTCAAGATCTGACGACTCTTTTGTTTCGTTTTCTTTTCCTCCCCACTACCGTAAAGAAAAGAAATCGAAAGAACATTTCCATACGCAGCAACCAAGGGACATCAAAATGAAATCCATGCTGGCACTGGTCGAAAGACATAAACAGGGAGAACAGACCGGGATATACGCCGTCTGCTCCGCTCACCCGCTGGTGCTGGAGGCCGCGCTGCGGCTGGCCGCCGAAGGAGATGAGCTGCTGCTGGTCGAGGCCACATCCAATCAGGTGGATCAGTTTGGCGGCTATACCGGCATGACCCCCGCCGACTTTCGCGATCGTCTCTACGAGCTGGCGGCACAGTGTCACTTTCCGGCGCAGCGCCTCATTCTGGGGGGAGACCATCTGGGTCCCAACCGCTGGCAGGGGGAACCGGCCGGGCAGGCCATGGCCCATGCCGGGAATCTCATCGCCAGCTATGTCGCGGCCGGGTTCAAGAAGATCCACCTCGACTGCAGCATGTCCTGTCAGGGCGATCCCGTTCCCCTGACCGACGAGCTGGTCGCTGAAAGGGCGGCACGGCTGGCGCAGATCGCCGAGCAAACCTGTCTGGCCACTTTTGGCGAGAGCGATCTGGTCTATGTGATTGGCACCGAGGTGCCGGTGCCGGGCGGTGCCCATGAAGATCTTGCCGAGCTGGCGGTCACCACGCCGGAGGCGGCGCGCCACACCCTCGAGGCCCATCAACAGGCCTTCAACAAGGCGGGGCTGGCCCATATCTGGCCGAGGGTGATCGGTCTGGTGGTGCAACCCGGCGTCGAGTTTGACCATACCCGCGTCATCGATTACCGGCCCGAAAAAGCGGCTCCCCTTAGCCGGATGATCGAAGCCTATCCCCACATGGTGTTCGAGGCCCACTCCACCGATTACCAGACTCCCGAGGCTTACCGCCAGCTGGTACGCGACCACTTTGCCATTCTCAAAGTCGGCCCCGCCCTCACCTTCGCCCTGCGCGAAGCGCTGTTTGCCCTTGCCGCCATCGAGGAGGAACTGGTGGTTGCCAAGGCCTGTTCAGGTCTGCGCAAGGTGATGGAAGAGACCATGCTGGAGCGCCCCGACTTCTGGCGTAGCCACTATCAGGGCAGTGCCAACGAGTGTCGACTGGCCCGTGGCTACAGCTATTCGGATCGCATTCGCTACTACTGGCCCGATAGCCGGGTCGATGAGTGCTACGCCAGATTGCTGGCCAATCTGGCGGCGGAGCCCATCCCCTTGCCACTGCTGAGCCAGCATCTGCCCCTGCAGTATCGCAAGGTGCGTCAGGGCACGCTCTCGGCCAATCCCCATGACCTCATTCTCGATCAGGTGCAGGAGGTGCTGCGGCACTACGCCAGCGCCTGCACTGCGGCCTCTCGCCGCCATTCCCAGCTCGACCCTGTTGTATAAGGAGTTGCAGACATGATCCTTGGTTATCCAGAAGAGATGTTGCGCAGTGCCAATGGCCTGGCGACTGCCCGTGAAATTCGCCAGCAACCCGCCACCTGGCGCGAGACCCTCGCCATGGTCGAGGAGTGCCGTCCTGCGCTGACCCGTTTTCTGACCCCCCTGCTCGCCCGACAAGAGCTGCGCATCATCCTGACCGGGGCTGGCACCTCCGCCTTTGCCGGTCGGGCGCTCGCCCCCTATCTCTCGGCCCACCTGCATGCCCGGGTCGAGGCGATCGCCACCACGGATATCGTCACCAATCCGGCCGAGTATCTGGCCGAAGATTGCCCGACCCTGCTTATCTCCTTTGCCCGCTCCGGCAATAGCCCCGAGAGCGTGGCGGCGGTCGAACTGGCCAGCCAGCTGCTCAGCCACTGCCACCATCTGGTGCTGACCTGCAACGGTGAAGGGGCGCTCTATCGCCGCTGCCAGCAAGATGCCCACTCTCTGGCCCTGCTGATGCCTCCCCAGACCAATGATCGCAGCTTCGCCATGACCAGCAGCCTGACCAGCATGATGCTGAGCTGTCTGGCTCTCTTTCTGCCGGAGCGGTTCAACCGCCAGCGTTGCGAGCAACTGGTCGCTACCAGCGACGCCATTCTGGAGCAGGTTGTGCAGCGCGTACCGGCCTGGAACGAGACGTTGCCCGAGCGGGTCATCTATCTTGGCAGCGGCAGTCTGCAAGGGGTGGCGCAGGAGGCGGCACTCAAGTTGCTGGAGCTGACTGCCGGCCGTCTGGTCGCCATGTTCGACTCCCCCACCGGTTTTCGCCACGGCCCGAAATCGGTCGTCAACGAGCAGACGCTCATCGTGCTGCTCATCTCCAACGACCCTTACACCCGGCAATACGATCTGGATCTGCTACGCGAGCTGCGAAGCGATGGCAAGGCCGCCCGGGTGGTCGCCATCGCCGACCAGCCCCATCCCGTCATCGAGGAGGGGGAACACATCTATTTGCCCGCCACCCTGCATGGCGACGATGCCCAGCTCGCCTTCTGCTACCTGCTATATGCCCAGTACTACGCCTTTCATACCTCGCTGGGGCTGGGGATCAGCCCGGACAATCCCTGCCCGACTGGCCAAGTCAACCGGGTCGTACAGGGGGTCAATATCTACCCGTTCCACCAAGAAGGAGTGCTGTGATGCCCAATATCGTATTGAGCCGGATCGATGAGCGCCTGATCCACGGTCAGGTCGGTGTCCAGTGGGTCGGCTTTGCCGGTGCCAATCTGGTGCTGGTCGCCAACGACGAAGTGGCAGAGGACCCCATCCAGCAGAACCTGATGGAGATGGTTCTGGCCGAAGGTATTGCGGTGCGGTTCTGGCCGCTCCAGAAGGTGATCGACAACATCCACAAGGCGGCGGATCGCCAGAAGATCCTGCTGGTCTGCAAAAACCCGACCGATTTCAACACCCTGGTTCAGGGAGGTGTCCCCATCTCCCGGATCAACGTCGGCAACATGCATTACGCCGACGGCAAGCGTCAAATCCACAAGACCGTATCCGTGGACGAACAGGACATCACCGCATTTCGCGCCCTACGGGACGCCCATGTCGAGTGCTATGTCCAGGGCGTGCCGACCGAACCGGCACAGGACATTTTCAATTTGCTCTGATTAAGGACAATTGTGATGGAAATCAGTTTGTTACAAGGTCTGCTGCTTGGCATCCTGGCGTTCTTCGCCGGACTCGACCTGTTCAACGGTCTGACCCACTTCCACCGTCCCGTGGTGCTGGGGCCGCTGGTTGGCCTCATCCTCGGCGACCTGCCCACAGGTATTCTGGTGGGCGGTACCTTGGAGCTGGTCTGGATGGGGCTGGCACCGCTGGCGGGGGCGCAACCGCCCAACGTCATTATTGGCACCATAGTCGGCGCCACCTTCGCCATCACCACTGGGGTCAAGCCGGATGTGGCGGTCGGGGTTGCCGTTCCCTTCGCCGTGGCCGTGCAGATGGGGATCACCTTCCTCTTCTCGGTGATGTCGGGGGTCATGTCCCGCTGCGATCGCATGGCCGAAGCGGCTGACGTGCGCGGTATAGAGCGGGTCAACTACCTAGCGCTGCTGGCTCTGGGCACCTTCTACTTCCTCTGTGCCTTCCTGCCTACCTACTTCGGGGCCGAACATGCCAAGGCGGCCATCGACGTGCTGCCCGCCCGACTCATCGACGGCCTCGGCGTTGCTGGCGGCATCATGCCCGCCATCGGTTTTGCCGTGCTGCTCAAGATCATGATGAAGAACGTCTATATCCCCTACTTCATCCTCGGTTTCGTCGCTGCCGCCTGGCTCCAGTTGCCGGTACTGGCCATCGCCGCCGCCGCGCTGGCCATGGCCCTGATCGACTTCATGCGCACCACCCCCCCGCAAGCTCGTCCTGTTCAGGAGGAAACCGAAGATGGCATCTAACAACACAGCTGCGCGGATCATCTCCAGCGCCGAACCGCACAATACCCGGCCACAATCCGACGATACCTATGAAGATCAGCAGCTTGGCGCAGAGCTGACCAAGCAGGATATCAACCGCTTTGCCTGGCGCTCCCTGCTGCTGCAGGCCTCCTTCAACTATGAACGGATGCAGGCCTCGGGCTGGCTCTATGGCCTGCTGCCGGCACTGCAGAAGATCCACACCAATCCGCGGGATCTCTCTCGGGCGATGAAAGGGCACATGGGCTTCTTCAACACTCACCCCTTCCTGGTCACCTTCGTGATGGGGATCGTGCTGGCGATGGAGCGCTCCAAGCAGAACGTCAACAGCATTCAGAGCACCAAGATCGCAGTCGGCGCACCGCTCGGCGGGATTGGCGATGCCATGTTCTGGCTCACCCTGCTCCCCATCTGTGGTGGCATAGGGGCAGATCTGGCGCTGCAAGGCTCCATCATGGGTGCCGTGGTCTTCTTCCTGCTGTTCAACGTGGTCCACTTCGGCCTGCGTTTTGGTCTGGCGCACTACGCCTACCGCATGGGGGTAGCGGCCATTCCGGTCATCAAGGCCAACACCCGCAAGGTGGGCCATGCCGCATCCATCGTCGGTATGACGGTGATCGGCGCGCTGGTCGCCACCTATGTGCGTCTTGGCACCACGCTGGAGATCACTGCCGGTGATGCAGTCGTCAAACTGCAGGCGGATGTGCTCGACAAGCTGATGCCCGCCTTCCTGCCGCTGCTCTACACCCTGGCGATGTACGCCCTGATCCGCAAAGGCTGGAGCCCGCTGCGCCTCATCGTCATCACGGTGGTACTCGGTATCGTCGGCAAGTTCGCCGGTTTCCTCTAATCCGGAGCCGGCAGCAAGCCGGCCCCCTTTGCAGTAAAGGAACAGACTATGTTGGGCATCATTATTTGTGGTCATGGCGGTTTCGCCAGCGGTCTGGAGCGCGCCATGCTGCAGATCCTCGGCGAACAGAAAGCGGTTATCGCCATCGACTTTCCCGAGAGCTCCACCACCGCCCTGCTGCAGGCACAGTGCGAAGCGGCGCTGGCAGAGGTCGACAAGGGGGATGGCGTGGTCTTCCTGACCGACCTGCTCGGCGGCACCCCGTTTCGGGTCGCCTCTACCCTCTCACTGCACCAGCCAGAGCGGGAGGTCATTACCGGTACCAACTTGCAGCTGCTACTGGAGATGGTGCTGGAGCGCGATGGCCTCAGCGCCCGTGAATTCCGCCGGCAGGCCCTTGATTGCGGCCACCGGGGTCTCACCTCGCTGGCAGATGAGATAGGTAAAGAGCGTCAGGCAGATGCCGCTCTCGTCGAGGAGGGCATCTGATGGCCTCACGGATCCGTGCCCGTCGCCTGCTGACCGAACAGGGTTGGCTGGAACATCAGGAGCTGACCCATGAAGGGGGCATCATCACCGCCATCGCTCCCATCACGGATGGCGATCCGGCGCGGGATGTCGATCTGCTGGTGCCTGCGCTGATCGATGGTCATGTCCACGGCGGTGCAGGTGTCGATGTCATGGATAGCGAGGACAATGCCTTGGCAACCTTGTCGATGGCCAAGGCGACAGAAGGGGTCGGCGCTTTTCTTGCCACCACGGTCACCGCCCCACTCCCCGAGATAGAGCAAGCTCTTGCCCGCATTGCCGATGGCGTTGCCCGTGGCATGCCGGGCGCAGAGCTGCTCGGCTGCTATCTGGAAGGGCCCTACTTCACACCGGACAACAAGGGCGCCCACGATCAGGCGCTGTTTCGGGAGCTGGATATTGCCGAGCTGAACCACCTGCAACAGCTGGCGCGCGGCACCCTGAAGGTGGTCGCGCTGGCACCGGAAAAGCCCAACGCCATCGCGTCCATTCACCATCTTGCCGCAAACGGCGTGCGGGTAATGCTGGGCCACTCGGCGGCGGATCACAATACCACCATGGCGGCGCTGGCAGCGGGCGCCTCCGGGCTGGTGCACTGCTTCAATGGCATGCGCGGCCTGCACCACCGCGAACCCGGCATGGTCGGTGCAGGTCTTGTCCATCCCGCAGCTTGGCTGGAGCTGATCGCCGATGGCAATCATCTCCACCCGAGCGTGCTCAAGCTCTGTCACTGCTGCGCCGGCCAGCGCCTGCTCTTGATCACCGATGCGATGCGCGCCGCCGGTATGCCCGACGGTCACTATCTGCTTGGCAACTATCGGGTCGAGATGAAGAACGGCGTGGTACGCACCGAAACCGGCGGTCTGGCGGGCAGCACTCTCACCCTGCTTGGCGCCGTACGCAACATGGTGCAGCTGGCGGATGTGCCGCTCGATGAGGCCATCACAATGGCCTCGCTGGCACCCGCAAAGATGCTCGGCATTGCCGATCGCCTCGGTTCACTGGCAGTTGGCAAACAGGCCAATCTGCTCGCCCTCACCACTGAACTCAATCAACAACACATCTGGGTGGCTGGCCGGGAGATAAATCCGACCAACCTTTCCTCCCTTTTCTCAGGATCTCGCGTCAATCAGGACGCTCAGGAGTCACTATGTATCTGATCTCTTCCCATGAAATGCTCAAAGATGCCCAGCGCCGTGGCTACGCCGTACCGGCTTTCAACATCCACAACCTGGAAACCGTGCAGGTGGTGGCTCGCACCGCCGCTCGCATGCGCTCTCCGGTGATCTTGGCTGGCACCCCGGGCACCTATCGCCATGCCGGGGTCGAATATCTGGTCTCCATCTGTCAGGCAGCTGCTCATGAGTACCGCATCCCGCTGGTGCTGCATCTGGATCACCACGAAGACGAGCAGGACATCCACAACAAGGTCGAAGCGGGCATTCGCTCGGCCATGATCGATGCCTCGCACTTTCCGTTTGAAGAGAACATCGAGAAAGTACGCAGTGTGGTCACTTTCTGCCATCGCATGGGCGCCAGCGTTGAAGCGGAACTGGGCCAGCTGGGTGGTCAGGAAGATGACCTCATTGTCGATGCCGCAAATGCCAAATTTACCGATCCGCTGAAGGCTGCCGAGTTTGTCCGCCGTACCGGTATCGACTCGCTGGCCGTGGCCATCGGTACCGCACACGGCCTCTACAAGGAGGAGCCCCGTCTGGACTTTGCACGCCTCGCCGCCATTCGCGAGCAGGTAGATATTCCGCTGGTGCTGCACGGCGCCTCCGGCGTACCGGAGGCCGATGTGCGCCGCTGCATCGAACTCGGGATCTGCAAGGTCAACGTTGCGACCGAACTGAAGATAGCCTTCGCCGATGCAATGAAAGCCTTCCTTGGCTCTCATCCGGATGCCAGCGACCCGCGCCAGTATCTGGTACCCGCCATGGCCGCCATGGAGGAAGTTGTCGAGGCGAAAATCCGTATGTGCATGAGTAATAACAAGATTTGATAACAATAAAATTACGGTAACAGGTCTGGGAGATAATAATGATGGCTCGCGCATCCTTGCGAAATAAGGTATGGGAATTTGCCCAGAGTTTGGGGAAAACATTCATGTTTCCCGTCTCTTTGATGGCATTCATGGGACTACTGCTGGGGGTGGGGTCATCCATTACCAGCCCCTCCACCATAGATAATTTTCCTTTTCTTGGTGGAGAATATACCCAGCTCGTCTTCAATCTGGTGGCAACCGTAGGCAGCTTCGGCTTCACCTATCTGCCCATCATGTTTGCCATCGGTATTCCGATGGGATTGACCGAAAAGAACAAGGGTGTCGCGGCCTATTCCGGTTTCGTCGGCTATATGGCGATGAATATCGGGATCAACTTCTATCTCGCCAGTACCAGCCAACTGGCTTCGCCGGAAAATATCAAACTGGCGGGGCAAGCCATGGTGATGGGGGTTCAGACCCTCTCCATGGGTGTGCTGGGTGGCATAGTGTCGGGGATCGTAACCTACTTCATCCATCGCCGTTTTTATAACCTCAAACTGCACGACGCCTTCTCGTTCTTCAGCGGCCTGCGCTCCGTGCCCATCATCACCGTGCTGGTCATGTCGCTGATAGGTCTCGCCATGCCGCTCTTCTGGCACTATGTGGCGCTCGGTATTACTGCGGTCGGCAACATGATCATCTCTGCCGGCTCTTTTGGTGCCTTCCTCTACGGAGTGGCCATCAACCTGCTCAAACCGCTCGGTCTGCACCACATCATGCTGGCCATGGTGCGCTTTACCCCGGCAGGCGGTACCGAGCTGGTCAATGGCGAAACCATTTCCGGCGCGCTCAATATCTTCTTCGCCCAGTTGAAAGCGGGTGAACCTATCAGCCCGGCAGCAACCGCCTTCCTGTCGCAAGGGTTTATGCCGACCTTTATATTCGGTCTGCCTGCTGCAGCGTTGGCCATGTATATGGCAGCCACGCCCGGCAATCGAACCAGAATCAAGAGCCTGATTATCTCCGGGGTACTGGTCTCTATCGTGACCGGTATTTCCGAGCCCATCGAATTCCTGTTCCTGTTTGTCGCGCCGGTACTCTATCTGTTCCATGTCTTTATGACCGGCGCCGCGCTCTTTGTGGTGGCCATGTGTGGCGTCACCATCGGCAATACCGATGGCAGTGCACTCGACCTGCTTATTTTCGGCATCATGCAGGGCTGGCAAACCAAGTGGTATCTGATAATTCCCATTGGCCTTATCTGGTCTGCCATCTATTTCACCGTCTTCTACTGGTACATCAAGAAATATGACATCAAGACCCCCGGCAGGGATGAGGTCGATGATATCCAGATTGCGAAACACGACCCGGCCGTGATCCTGAGTGCCCTCGGTGGCAAGGAGAATATCGTCAGCCTGGACAACTGCGTCACACGGCTGAGACTGGTGGTACACGATATGGGCAAGCTGCAGGAGAAGATCCTGAAACAGGCTGGCGCCCTCTCCGTCGTCAAGATCGACGAGCACAGCGTGCAGGTCATCATTGGCGCTCAGGTTCAAACCGTGAAGGATAATCTCGATGCTCTCCTGTAAAGATCGGGAGGCCCTGCGCCTCCCAACCCCCTCTGCCGACTTGCAATCCTCCCGTTTCGACGAGCTGGCAGATCGCATCAGCGACAAATGCCGCAAGTGGGATATGAAAGTGATCGAGAGCCGCTTTGGCCCCGTTCCCGCCGACAGCATTCCCATGTGGATTGCCGATATGGATTTCAAATCGCCGCCGGCTGTGGCTCGCAAGTTCAGCGAAATCATCAGCTGGGGCACCTTCAGCTACACCCACTGCATCGATGATTTCTACGAGGCGGTCATCAACTTCCAGGCCCGCCACCACAAGGTCGCGGTGGAACGGGAGTGGATCACCCTCTCCTATGGTACCGTCTCCACCCTGCACTACACGGTGCAGGCATTCTGCCAGCCGGGTGACAGCATCATCATGAACACCCCTGTCTATGATCCCTTTGCCAAGGCGGCCGAAAGGCAGGGGGTCAAGGTTGTCGCCAACCCGTTAGCCCTGAACAAAGGACGATACCGGATCGATCTGGCGAAGCTGGAGGAGCAGATCATTAGCCACAAGCCCAAAATCTATTTTCTCTGCTCGCCCCATAACCCGTCGGGCAGGATCTGGAGTCAGGCCGAGCTGGAAGCCGTTGCCGACATCTGCCTGCGCCATCAGGTGTTGATGATGGTCGATGAAGTGCATGCAGAGCACATCATCCATGGCGAGTTCGTCTCCTTTCTGGCACTGGAGGAGCGTTACTGCAACAACATGATGCTGATGAGCTCGCCCAACAAGGCATTCAATCTGGGCGGATTGAAAACCTCCTACAGCATCATTCCAAATCCGCAGATAAGAAACCGCTTCAGAGCGCGCCTTGAGCAGAACTCCATCACCTCTCCCAATGTGTTCGGGCTCTGGGGAATTATCACCGCCTATAACGAGTGCGATGCATGGCTGGCCGAATTGAATCTCTATCTGAGAGAGAACTACGCCCTGCTGGCGCGCTACTTCAGGGAGAATCTGCCCGACTTCCAAGTCATGCCGATGGATGCCTCCTATCTGGTCTGGGTCAATACCAAAGGGAGCGGAATGAGCGCAAGCGAGGTGACCCTCAGGTGGGCAGTCGAAGCGGGGGTCATCATCGAAGATGGCTCCCACTACGTCAGCGATGGCGAAGAGTATGTGCGGATCAACATAGGCACCTCCCGCCAGCTGCTCGGCGAGGCGCTGCAACGTCTGGGAAGATGGGCGCAGCAGCAGGTCTGACGACTGCGATATTCCCATCGGCAGAAACAACAAAAGGGATGCCATGGAGTCCCTATTGTTTCATATGGCCACTGTGCGTTGCCAGTACCCGAAGCATCAGATCCCCTGACGAGCTTCCTGCATCAGCAGGCGCATGTCGCTCACGGCTTTGGCCAAACCATCGAAGGCGGCGCGGCCGATGATGGCGTGGCCGATGTTGAGCTCATAGAGCTCGGGGATGGCGGCGATGGCCTTGACGTTGTGGTAGTGCAGGCCGTGACCGGCATTGACCTTCAAGCCCTTGCCAGCGGCATAGGAGGCGCCGGCGGCGATACGCTTGAACTCGGCGTTGCGCTCAGCATCGGTGGTGGCATCGGCGTAACGGCCGGTATGGATCTCGATAAAGGGGGCGCCACTCTCGGCAGCCGCATCGATCTGGATGGGATCGGCGTCGATAAAGAGGGATACCTGGGCACCCACAGCAGAGAGGCGGGCAACGGCGTCAGTCACCTTGTCCAGCTGACCGGCCACGTCCAGACCGCCCTCGGTGGTCACTTCGGTGCGCTTCTCCGGCACCAGACAGACGAAGTGGGGCTTGATGCGGCAGGCGATGCCGATCATCTCTTCGGTCACCGCCATCTCCAGGTTCATTCTGGTCTGGATAGTCTGGCGCAGGATCTCCACATCGCGGTCGGTGATGTGGCGGCGATCTTCACGCAGATGCACGGTAATGCCATCGGCCCCGGCCTGCTCGGCCACGAACGCGGCCTGTACCGGATCCGGATACTGGGTGCCACGGGCGTTGCGCAGGGTGGCGATATGGTCGATGTTCACACCCAGATAGATTTCACTCATTGAGAACTCCTTGAAAGGCTTCATCTGTTGACTGCGCGGTCAGCGAATCACACCGCGCCAATATCCGTATGTCTGTAATCTGTGTCAGCCTTGCATACTGGCTTTGCGTTTTAAAAACAGCTCCCGGCTCTTTAGCTGGCGCTTGCCCAGATAGGGTTGCAGTGCCAATCGGCTGAAACGTTTGGCCGCCTGCAGCAAGGGAGGGGTATCGAAACGTCCCTCGGCAAAGGCGAGCAGGTGGGCACCGAGAAACAGGGTACGGGGATCCGGCGCCCGCTCGCAAGCAACAAAGCCCAATTCACGCTCGAAGCCATAGAGCAAGTTCGGCTCGATGGGCGACTCGTCGTCCGCCGTGTATTCGAAATCCACCGCATAGCCGAGCGCCTGCAACAGCAGGAACTCGAAGCGACGCAGCGGCAGCTCCGGCGTCTCGCCATCGGCCAGCGCCATGATGGCACGGGCATAGGCATCGAATACTTCGGGGAACGGGGTGTGCGCTTCCAGCAGGTAGTAAACCAGCTCGTTGAGATAGAGGCCGTAGAAGAGGCGATCACCGCCGAGTCGCAGGGAGTGATCCGGGCATTCGACCTGGGTGAGATTCTTGAGATCCCCCTTGCCTCGCCAGGCGATGGTGAGCAGGGTAAAGGGCTGCAACAGCCCCTTGAGAGGGGAGCGTGGCCCGCGAGAACCGCGAGCCACCAGGGTAAATCGGCCACTATCCTGGGTGAAGACCTCGACCAGCTGGCTGGTCTCCCGATAGGGCCGACTGTGGATGACGAAAGCCGGGGTCAGCAATCAGTCGTCGCCATACCCGAGGCTACGCAGGGCGCGCTCATCATCAGCCCAGCCCGACTTGACCTTGACCCACAGCTCGAGGTGCACCTTGTTCTGGAACAGACGTTCCATGTCGAGGCGCGCCTCGGTGCCGATGGTCTTGATCTTCTCGCCCTTGTTGCCGATGACCATCTTCTTCTGGCCATCGCGCTCGACCAGGATCAGGCCGTGGATATGGTAGAGGCCGTTCTCTTCCACCTTGAAGCGCTCTATCTCCACCGTCACCGAGTAGGGCAGCTCCTCACCGGTGAAGCGCATCAGCTTCTCGCGGATGATTTCGGAGGCCATAAAGCGGGAGGAGCGGTCGGTCACGTAATCTTCCGGGAAGAAGTGGACGTTTTCCGGCAGCAGATCCTTGGCCCACTCGCGGATCTTCTCCACGTTGGTGCCCTTTTCGGCACTGATGGGCAGAATATGGGCGAAGTTCATCTGTTGGCCCAGCCACTCGAGGTGGGGCAGCAGATCTTCTTTCTCTTTGACGTTGTCGATCTTGTTGACCGCCAGCACCACAGGGCACTTGAGATTGCGCAACTTGCCCAGCACCATCTCGTCGTCTTTGGTCCAGTGGGTACCGTCGACCATGAACACCACCATGGCCACATCACCCAGCGAACTGGTGGCGGCACGGTTCATCAGGCGGTTGATGGCCCGTTTCTCTTCAATGTGCAGACCTGGGGTATCTACATAGATGGTCTGGTAGTTATCCTCGGTGTCGATCCCCAAAATCCGGTGACGGGTGGTCTGGGGCTTCTTCGAGGTGATGCTGACCTTCTGGCCAAGCAGCTTGTTGAGCAGGGTGGACTTGCCCACATTCGGGCGGCCCACGATGGCGACAAAGCCGCAATAGGTAGTATCTGTCATGACAGTTTTTCCAATGCTTGCTGCGCCGCGGCCTGTTCGGCCTTGCGACGGCTGGTGCCGACCCCGACGAGGGGACCATCCAGACCTTCCACGTCACACTGGACGGTGAACTCCTGGTTGTGGGCCTCGCCCTTGACGTTGGTCACGGTGTAGGTCGGCAGGGATTTGCGGCTTCCCTGCAAAATTTCTTGCAGACGGGTCTTGGGATCTTTCTGCTCGATGCCCGGCTTGATCTCTTCCAGGCGGCTGGCATACCAGCTCAGCAGCAGTGTCCGCACCGTCTCAAGATTGGTATCCAGATAGACGGCACCGATCACCGCCTCGACCGTGTCGGCCAGGATGGATTCGCGGCGAAAACCGCCGCTCTTGAGTTCGCCGGGACCGAGGATCAAGTGATCCCCGAGGTCGAACTCCCGGCCCAGTTCGGCCAGGGTCTTCTCGCGCACCAGGGTGGCGCGCATCCGGCTGAGATCCCCTTCCGCCGCTTGCGGGAAGCGGTGGAACAGATCGTCGGCAATCACCAGACTCAAAATCGAGTCACCCAGAAATTCCAGTCGTTCATTGTGACGAGAGCCGGCGCTGCGGTGAGTCAGCGCCCGGGTCAGCAGTTCCAGATCCGCAAAGACATGCCCGAGACGGGACTGCAGTCTGTTCATCTTGATATTCATTTACTTGATTCCGCCAATGCGGTTGAAGCGCACACCTGTCGGTACCCAACTTGGCAGCAGGGAGCCTTCTTCGCGCTCGAATTCAAAACTTATCCAGATAGCGACCGCCTTGCCGACCAGATTCTGCTCGGGCACAAAGCCCCAGAAGCGGCTGTCGGTGCTGTTGTCGCGGTTGTCGCCCATCACGAAATACTGGCCTTCCGGTACGACCCATTCGTCGGGGTAGGTGCCGGGCTGGCGATAGTAACGGCCAACCATATCGGGCATCAGCGGATTGCGCAGGGTCTCGTGGGAGACATCACCCAACTGCTCGGTATAGCGGTCAAGGGGGATCCCCATCTGGGTAAATTCGCCTCTTTGTTCAAACTTGACGTCGAGCTTCTTGAAGCCCGGGCACGTTTTCCCTTCCTGCTCTTCGCACTTGGGCCGGATCATCAGCTCCTTGTTGCGATAGATGACCCGATCACCCGGCATGCCGACCACCCGCTTGATGTAGTCAACGCGCGGTTCAAGGGGATACTTGAACACCACCACATCGCCGCGCTTGGGCTCACCGGTCTCGAGGAACTTGGTGTTGGTCACCGGGTCCCGCAGACCATAGGCAAACTTCTCCACCAGGATGAAATCGCCCACCAGCAGGGTAGGCATCATGGAACCTGACGGGATCTGGAACGGTTCAAAAATGAACGAACGCAGGATCAGCACAAAGGTGATGACCGGGAACACCCCGGCGGTCTGCTCAATCCAGACCGGCACGGGGGCGACCTTGGCCAGGGTCTTCTCATCCAGGTGGGCACCGCCATGGGCACGAGCCACAGCAATCTTGGCGGCGCGCTGCTTGGACCAAATCATCTTGTCCAGACACCAGATAACACCGGTGATCGCGCAGACCACCACCAGGATCAGGGAAAACGTGCTTGCCATCTATTAATCCTTTCCGACGTGGAGAATCGCGAGGAAGGCTTCCTGCGGCACGTCGACACGGCCGAGGGACTTCATCCGCTTCTTACCTTCTTTCTGCTTGTTCAGCAGTTTCTTCTTACGACTCACGTCACCACCGTAGCACTTGGCGGTTACGTCTTTACGCAGAGCCTTGACGGTGCTGCGAGCGATGATCTGGTTGCCGATAGCCGCCTGAATGGCGATATCGAACATCTGGCGCGGGATCAGCTCGCGCATCTTCTCCACCACCTGACGACCGCGATACTGGGCGTTGTCCTTGTGGGTGATGATGGCCAGGGCATCGACGCGCTCACCGTTGATCATGATGTCCAGACGGACCATGTCGGAGGTTTCGAAACGCTTGAAGCCGTAGTCCAGCGAGGCGTAACCGCGACTGGTGGACTTCAGACGGTCGAAGAAGTCGAGCACCACTTCCGCCATCGGGATTTCATAGGTCAGCGCCACCTGCTTGCCGTGATAGACCATGTTGGTCTGCACGCCACGCTTCTCGATACAGAGGGTGATGACGTTGCCCATGTACTCCTGCGGCAGCAGGATATGACACTCGGCGATCGGCTCGCGCATCTCCTTGATGCTGGTGATGGCGGGCATCTGGGCCGGGCTGTCGATATGGATGGTGGAGCCGTCGGTCAGCTCGATCTCGTACACTACGGTCGGCGCCGTGGTGATCAGATCCAGATCGTATTCACGCTCCAGACGCTCCTGAATGATCTCCATGTGCAGCATGCCGAGGAAGCCACAACGGAAGCCGAAGCCCAGCGCAGTGGAGCTCTCCGGTTCGAAGAACAGGGAGGCATCGTTCAGGGAGAGCTTGTCGAGGGCGTCACGGAACGACTCGTAGTCATCGCTGGAGATGGGGAACAGACCCGCATAAACCTGCGGCTTCACCTTCTTGAAGCCGGCCAGCGCCTTGTCGGCACCGTTCTTGGCCTGAGTCAGGGTATCGCCCACCGGCGCGCCGTGGATATCCTTGATACCGCAGACAACCCAACCTACCTCGCCACAGCCCAGCCCCTGGGTATCCACCTGCTTTGGCGTGAAGATACCGATACGATCGACACCCCACACCTGACCGGTGCTCATCACCTTGATCTTGTCGTTCTTCTTCAGGGAACCATTCTTGATCCGCACCAAAGAGACAACGCCCAGATAGGAGTCGAACCAGGAGTCGATGATCAGCGCCTGCAGCGGGGCATCCGGGTCACCTTCCGGCGCCGGGATCTTGGCCACGATCTCTTCCAGCACCAGATCAACACCCAGACCAGTCTTGGCGGAGCAGCGCACCGCATCGACTGCGTCGATACCGACGATGTCTTCGATCTCCTCGGCAACCCGCTCGGGTTCTGCGGCCGGCAGGTCAATCTTGTTCAGCACCGGCACCACTTCCAGATCCATTTCCATGGCGGTATAGCAGTTGGCCAGAGTCTGTGCCTCAACCCCCTGGCCGGCATCCACCACCAGCAGCGCCCCTTCACAGGCCGCCAAAGAGCGGGAGACCTCGTAGGAGAAATCCACGTGGCCCGGGGTGTCGATAAAGTTCAGCTGGTAGGTGTTACCGTCTTGTGCCTGGTAGTTCAGGGTCACACTCTGTGCTTTGATGGTAATGCCGCGCTCGCGCTCCAGATCCATGGAGTCAAGCACCTGAGCCTGCATCTCGCGGTCGGACAAGCCACCGCAAGTCTGGATCAGACGGTCCGACAGGGTCGATTTACCGTGGTCGATGTGCGCAATAATCGAAAAGTTACGAATGTGTTTCATCGAGCAAGAGTCACTCAAAATTAGTTAAGGTCAGTTATGGAGGCGCGATTTTACTGGATAACCCGGCTGACGGCCATTCTTTAGTCGCCAGCGCCAGTGAAATAGCGCCTGTTCGGTCAGGGGAGGATGCGGACAGGGACGACAACGCCGAGCATCTGCGGGCCGTAACGCCCCTGATCCAGGCGGTTGGAAAAGTAACGAACCAGTAAAAAGCCCAGCACGCCCCCCAGCAGGCAGCAGAGAATGGTAATCCCCTCCCCGCCCGAGAGCAGCGGCGCCAGCCAGAGCTGCCCCAGCAAGGCGCCGGCCAACAGACAGAAAAGCGGCAGCACATAGACCAGCGCAGCCCCGCGCAGCAGACTCTCCTGCGGGATACCGAGCCTCACTTGCTGGCCAACCCGCACCTCGGCGGTCAGCCTGACTCGCAAGCGGGGGGCTTTCAGGGGAAACGCCTTGGCCACAGTGCCGGTACCGCAGTTGGATTGCTGCTGACAACCACTGCAGGCGGAGCGACGCTCGCACTCCACCCAGGCATGGTCACCCTCAATGGCCACCACGGTCGCCAGCTCTTCACTCATCTCATTCACGGCAACACCTCGTGCTCATGCAATGGCAGGATCTGAACACGACTCACAGCCAACGGCAAGCCGCACACTACTGTGAACCCAGAACATGGACTCACTGCACCGCTTCGTTGCGAGCCAGCGGCTGCACCGACTCGGCGATGCGTTTGGCTGTCTCGGCAGGCACTTCCCCAACCACGGTGATCTCGACCCCCACCTCGTTGACGTAGCTCACCAGCGAGGTCGCCCCCTGGCGGATCAGCTGCTGGCGCACCGCCTGCTTGGGATCGACCCGAGAGACGTAGACCGAGAGATCCACCAGGCCATCGGAGAGCATCATGTAATCCACCGGTACACTGGTGGTCACCAGCTGGTGCCGGTCTTGCGACAGCACCTTGAAGCCATCGGGCAACCAGGTGATCTGCCAGTTCAACTGCTGTTGCGGCGCCGGATAGGCATCCTCCAGCGCCAGCGCCGAGGGCTGCTTGCTGTTGGCCAGCTTTACCAGCCATGGGGACGGTTTTTGTTGCAATTGCAGATCCACCCCCAGCATCTGCTCCACCAGATTGCCCTCCCGCTCCACCATGTCGACTCGCAGCAACAGGTGACTACGTTCGTCAATCCAGAGCACAAAGCCATATTTGTCAGCTTCCTTGGGAACCAACCTGACGACTTGAGCGACCTCGCCGGCCACCCGGCTACGGCCAGCAAGCACAGGATCATAACTCTCCAGCACCTGTGCCAACGGCATCTTCACCAGGGTCGACCAGATACCGGGAAAGCGGGCATCCTTCAGGGTGTAGGGATCATGGCTGTTTTCAAAAAAAGTGTATTCATTCTGACGCTGGAGATACTCGATCGCCTTGCCATCGAGATAGCTGAGATGGGCTACCTCCTTGCCATCGATCACGGCATGGCTGATGCGGATCGGTTCAAGACGTCCCTGACGGGCCTTGACCATGGACAATTCGAAGTTCTGTTGCTGCACGGCACTCTGCATCTGCTGCAACAAGGCCTCGGCCGACTTATCGTCGGCCGAGGCCTTGGCACTGATCAGCAGGAGAGAGGCCAGTAAAATACGGCTGTACTGGCGCACGTTGATATCCCTGACGACTCGTTATTGTTGGTTCTGCCTGTCTTGCAACAGGCGTTGTTGCAACTGGTGGTCACGCAGGAAGGCGTTGATCCGCTCCCGCTGTTCCTGCATCTGCTGTTCGGTCAGACCTTGCTGACGGGCACGGGCACCATCCTGTTGCGGATAATGGACGCTCACAGGCGCCGCGCTGCCACCGATTGGAATGGTATTGAGCACCGGATTGGCCGGAACGCCATCCTGTCCCTGATAATGCTGCACTCCGAAGATAACAGCGGCGGCCACGGAGGCGGCAATGGCGTATTGCCCCAGTTGCTGACCGACACGGCGGAACAACGGAACCACATTGGAATCTGTCTTGACAGGTGCAACGACAGGTTGCAGTACGGGAGCCGTCTCGACCGGCTTGGGTGCCAGTATGGTGGGCTCATCCTCCAGCGCAGTCATGATGCTGTCACTGAGATCCAGTTGCAGATTGACCGGCAGGTCACCCCGCATGGCATCGCCGATCAGGTGGTAACGACCCCAAGTATCTTGCAAGTCGGAGTCCATCTCCAGCTCGTTCAGTACCTCTGCGTCACTCAGCTCACCATCCATCAGGGCAGAGATTTGCTCTTTATTTGCCATAAGTTAACCCGTCTTTCCCCAGTTAATTCTCGATCAGAGGTTGCAGCTTTTTATCGATTGCTTCCCTCGCCCGGAAGATACGGGATCTGACCGTACCCACAGGGCAATCCATGATTTCGGCAATCTCTTCGTAGCTCAGCCCTTCCAGTTCGCGGAGGGTGATAGCTGTCCTCAGGTCTTCCGGCAATGCCTCTATGGCTGAAAACACGGTGCGTTTGATCTCGTCAGTCAGCGCCAGGTTTTCGGGGGTTGAGACCTCTTGCAAGGCTTCACCGCCGCCATAAGACTCCGCTTCGTCAGCCTCCACATCACTGCTCGGGGGCCTACGCCCCTGGGAGGTCAGATAGTTCTTCGCCGTGTTCACGGCAATTCGGTACAACCAGGTGTAAAAAGCACTTTCGCCACGGAATGTCGGCAATGCACGGTAGGCTTTTATAAAGGCCTCTTGCGCCACATCGGGCACATCGCCGGGATTGTTGACATACCTGGCAACCAGGTTGACCACCTTTTGCTGGTATTTTTTTACCAACAGGTTGAAAGCTGCTTTATCGCCGCGCTGGACCCGTTCAACCAGTTGTTCGTCCAGTAGATTCTGGTCGCTCATCAGAGCCGTAAAACCCCCATCAGGTTATCGTTTTTCTTTTCCGGCCCTTCCTAAGCGCACAAGTTCAGACAGGGAGAATCAGAGAAAGTTCGCTTCAATTGAAAAAAATGTGATGCAAGCTGCATCCTCGCCCTCGCTTGGGCTACCATGGTGCCAGTTCTTAATCCAGGCCAATGATACTTATGAAAGCAAGTGTTGAATACCTTTGCGATGTACTGATCATTGGCAGCGGTGCCGCTGGTTTGTCCCTCGCGTTGCGATTGGCAGACCACGCCAAAGTCCTGGTTCTGAGCAAGGGGCCCATCAGTGAAGGGGCCACTTTCTATGCGCAAGGAGGCATCGCTGCCGTTTTCGACGAAACCGACAGCATCGAATCTCACGTGAGCGACACGCTCAACGCGGGCGCCGGGTTGTGTGACCCGGCAGTGGTGGAGTTCACCGCTCGCCACGCCCGCGAATCCATCCAGTGGCTCATTCAGCAAGGGGTCCCCTTCGATCAGGAGGAGAACGCCGACGGCGAATCCCAGTACCACCTCACCCGGGAAGGGGGCCACAGCCATCGCCGCATCTTCCACGCGGCGGATGCCACTGGCAAGGCGGTGCAACTGACCCTGATCGATCAGGTGCGCGCTCACCCCAATATCCAGTTGATGGAGCGCTTCAACGCGGTCGACCTCATCACCACCCGCAAGCTCAACCTGCCGGGCAACAAGGTGCTGGGCGCCTACGTCTGGAACCGCAACGCCGAGCAGGTCGAGGTGATCCGCGCCCGTTTCGTGGCGCTGGCCACCGGTGGTGCTTCCAAGGTCTACCAGTACACCTCCAACCCGGATGTGAGCTCTGGTGATGGTATCGCCATGGCATGGCGGGCCGGCTGCCGGGTGGCGAACCTGGAGTTCAACCAGTTCCACCCCACCAGTCTGTTCCACCCGGACGACCCCAACTTCCTGCTGACCGAAGCGCTGCGTGGCGAGGGGGCCTATCTGCGCCGCCCGGACGGCAGCCGCTTTATGCCGGAGTTTGACGAGCGGGCCGAGCTGGCACCGCGCGATATCGTCGCCCGCGCCATCGACCACGAAATGAAGCGGCTCGGGGCGGATTGCATGTATCTGGATATCAGCCACAAACCGGCCGATTTCATCATCAAGCACTTCCCGACCATTTATGAGCGCTGCCTCGCGGTCGGCATCGACATCACCAAGGAGCCGATGCCCATCGTGCCGGCCGCCCACTACACCTGTGGCGGCGTGATGATCGACAACAACGGCCAGACCGATATCCCCGGCCTCTATGCCATCGGCGAAGTGACCTACACCGGTCTGCACGGCGCCAACCGCATGGCCTCCAACTCCCTGCTGGAATGCGTGGTCTATGCCCATCAGGCAGGGGCCGATATTCTGGCCAAGCTGCCGATGAGCGTGGAGCCGCCGCGCCTGCCGGTATGGGACGAGAGCAAGGTGGAAGATTCCGACGAACTGGTGGTGATCCAGCACAACTGGCACGAACTGCGGTTGATGATGTGGGACTACGTGGGGATAGTGCGTACCAACAAACGCCTGGCCCGCGCCAAGCGCCGCATCGACCTGCTCAAGCAGGAGGTGCAGGAGTACTACGCCAACTTCCGTGTCTCCAACAACCTGCTGGAGCTGCGCAACCTGCTGCAGGTGGCCGAGCTTATCGTCAACTGCGCCCTGCAGCGCAAAGAGTCTCGCGGCCTGCACTACAACCTGGATCATCCGGATATGCTGCCGGACTCCAAGCCAACCGTACTGACCCCGGAGCGGGATTAATCCCCTTCCCGCCAAGCATTGCAGCAATCAGTGACCCCGCCCCGGCGGGGTCACTTGTTTTCAACCGCTTTTCAGCCACATGGCAACAGCTTATCGCGCTAAATCAGCGCATGGTCATCACGGAAAGCAGGCGTCAGCGCCGAGATGGCAGAAAGTGGATGGCTCGCGCCAGCAGGCGGTAATGTTCGGGGGGAAGGGCGTCGGAGAAGAGCCACAGTTGCCGTGGCGACGCCGATTCAGAGCCTTCCGGCTCGGGACAAAGCGCCAGCCTGAGCACGCCGGGCAAAATGCGGCTTTTCTTGCCGAGCTGATAGCGGCAACCTTGCCACTGTAGCCACTGACCATCCCAGACAAGCTCGAACGGGGGCGCGGCGAGCACCCGCCAGCTCAGCCAGAGCGACACCAACCAGACGGGCAGCAACAGTGCCCACTGCCAACCGCCAATCAGGCCAGCCACCGGCCAGAGCAGCAACAAAAAGAGGGCCACCAGCAAACATTGCTGATGGCGGGAGGGGTGAACCGTCACGATCACCCGCTCCACAGTATTACCCCTGGCGGTCGTGGCGCGCCTGATTGCGCTCCAGGATCATCGGGATCATGGCGGCAAATGCGGGATCGGCAGGGACACCATGACCCATGCACCATTTGAACAGATCCGGATCGTCGCTCGCCAGCAGGCGGATAAAGGTCTGCTGATCGGCTTCGCTCAGGGAGTCGAACTCGTGTTCGAAAAAGGGCATAAAGATCACATCCAGCTCGAGCATACCGCGACGGCAGGCCCACTTCAGGCGGGATTTTTCAACTGGGCTCAACATGGCACTCTCCTTACAAAGACCGGGGGATGGTACCAGCTGGATTTTCCGGCTGACAAACATTAGTTACGTCTTTACCATGCAGCTCACATACTTTCTCTCTGGAATACCATCGTGAGCCTGCAACCACCTGTTTTTCCTGCCGAGCCGACCCGCTTCTCCCTGACCAAGCTGGCCATCACCCGTATCAGCGGCCAGGATCGAGCCAAATATCTGCAAGGTCAGGTCACCTGTGATGTCAACGCCCTGCAACCGGGGCAACAGACCCAGGGTGGCCACTGTGATCCCAAGGGCAAGCTGTGGAGCAATTTCCGCCTGTTCTGCCTCGACGACAGCCTGCTGCTGCTGACCAGCCCCTCGGTGCTGGAACGTCAGTTGCCGGAGCTGAAGAAATTTGCCGTCTTCTCCAAGGTCGAGATCACCGCCGATGAGCGTCACGCTACCGGGATCGCCGGTACGGGCAGCGATGGCTGGATCGCCGCGCAGTTTGGCCTTGAGCAGAGCGGTCTGATCGATGGCGGCATGGCGGTGAAGATTGAGCAGGATCGCTGGCTGCTGGTGAGCAATCAGCAAGCCGACACCCTGCCGCAAGGTGACGAGTCACTCTGGTGGGGGCTCGAGATCAAGGCGGGCCTGCCACATATGGAAGCGGTGCATCAGGGGGAGTTCATCCCGCAGATGCTCAACCTGCAGGCGCTGGACGGTATCAGCTTCAATAAGGGCTGCTACATGGGGCAGGAGACGGTGGCCCGCGCCAAGTATCGCGGCGCCAACAACCGCGCCCTGTTCCTGCTGGCGGGCACTGCCAGTGAGCCGGTCAATGCGGGCGATACCCTGGAGATCCAGCTCGGTGACAACTGGCGTCGCAGCGGCATGGTGCTCAACGCTTGGCAACATCAGGGTCAGGTGTGGCTCACCGCCGTACTGCCGAAAGACACCGAGGCTGACGCCCAATTCCGCCTCAAGCAGGACGAAGGCTCCCGCCTCACCCTGCAACCCCTGCCTTACGTCCTGACCGAGTAAGGTCGGCTAGCGAGGCACCCGCGCCAGCAGTGCCTCCTTCAGCCAGCGCCCCGCCAGCCCCAGCGGGCGGGCGCGATGCCACTGCAACTCCAGCGCCAGCGCGTGGCTGGCGATAAAGTCTGGCTTCAGCACCACCACTTCGCCCCGCTTCAGCGGTTGATGCAGCAGAAATTCCGGAATGGCGGACCAGCCAAGGCCCCGCTTGACCAGCTCCAGCACCCCGAGATCCCCCTCGACCCACCACACCTGAGCCGAGATGCGAAAACGCTGGCGCTCGCTCCCTTCTCGTCGGCCGGTCACCATCAGCTGACGTGCACCCTGCAGATCGACCTCCCGCAGCGGCTGCTTGCGGGCCAGCGGATGATTCGGTGACACCACCAGCGGCATGGTCACCTCCCCCAGCGATCGGGCGACAATCTCCCGCTGGGGATGCACCTTCTGATAGCTGATGCCGAGCTGGGCCCGACCGGTCACCAGCATCTCGGTCACATCCTCCATCAGCGGGAAGAGCAGCTCCAGCTCCACGGTCGGGTAGCGAGTGGCGAACTCCTCCAGCAGGGTGCCGAGCCAGGGGAGGTGGGAGTCATCATCGATGGCCAGAGTGAGGCGCGTCTCCACCCCGGCCGCCAGCTCCCCGGCAATGGATTGCAATCGTTCACTCTGCGCCAGCAGGATCCCCGCCTCCTGCACCATGCGGGCCCCCGCCTCCGTCAGCTGCGGATAGCGGCCGCTGCGGTCAAACAGGGTGAGCGCCAGATCGATCTCCAGATTGGCGATAGCGCTGCTCACTACCGACTGCGCCTTGCCCAGCTTGCGGGCGGCAGCGGAAAACGAGCCGGTTTCGGCGGCCGCCAGCAAGATCCTCAGTTGTTCCAGTGATGGCGTCATCTTATGGCCCTCCGGCAAGCTCTCTCATCCATCTATTTTAGCGATGGATACCAACATGAATCTATCGCTAAAGATCTATAGATTAACCAGCAATCCGTGAATAAATCTGATTGAGAGAGTGACTTATGCGTACCCGTAACGATCGCCTGCGCCATGCCATTGGCTTTGAATTCATTGGCCTGCTGATTGCCGCCCCGCTGGCCAGCTGGGTTACCGGGGTCGGGCTCAACCATATGGGCCCGCTGGCACTGTTCTTCTCGGTGCTGGCCACGGTCTGGAACTACATCTACAACATCGGGGTCGACAAGCTGCTGCTCAAATATCAGGGCCATACCCACAAAACCCTGTGGCAACGGGTTCTGCATACCTTCGGCTTTGAGGGCGGTCTGCTGATCGTCGCGCTGCCGGTCATGTCCTGGTGGCTGAGCGTCAGCCTGCTGGAGGCGCTGGTGCTGGATCTGGGCTTCGTCGTCTTCTATCTGATCTATGCCTTCGTCTACAACTGGGGTTATGACAAGGTGTTCCCCATCCCCGGCGAAGTGCCGCACGGCATGCCACAAGAGGCGCGCTAAGGCACGAATCAGTTGGATTGAAACCGAGAAGTGAAGGTCAACGAGGGAAGGCAACAGAAGAAACGACACGGCCCCACCATGGCAGACATGATAGGGCCGCAACAGGGATCAGCGCTGGCAGGCCGGCTGATTCAGAGGTAAGGATTCAGGCCTGCCCGTCGCTCAAGCCTGGGCCTTGAGCTCTTCGCCGCTCTCGTCGGCCGCAGCAGCCTCTTCAGGCTGGGCCTGAGCGGTCTGCAGCGCTTCCAGCTCGCTCTGATAATCGCTCAGGATCTGCTGGGCAACCGCCATATCTCCCTTGTGTTTGCGCTCGAACAGATGGTGCTGCACCACGCCGTTGAGATACTCCACCGTGATGGGCTGCTCCAGGGTGGCCATCAGCTCCTCTTTCTCCAGCTCGGCATTGATTTCATCGGCGGTCGTGCGCAGCAGCCCGGCCAATTGAACCAACATGCGGCGCTCACCTTCGCGCAGCAGGCTCAACATGCGGTTTCTCTGCTGCTCATTCTGTTGGGTCATACATTTCCTTACGTCAATTGGGAACAAGCCCGCTCATTCTGCCCTGTCCCCATGACAGCGTCTATCTCATGCCCCCCACAAATTTTTGGCGCTGGCTCACAAATGGCTACAGATGCTATTTGAAGCGCCTCTGGGGTATAGTAGCCGCTGATTTTCGGGCGCTTTTTTCACCTTCATCCGCAGACAGGGATGAGACGGCAAGGGCGCCTGCCCGGTTTACCCCAACGAGGTGAAGATCCGCTTTATGACCGACGCCATTGTGGTGCTCTGCACCTGCCCAGATCAAACCAGTGCCGACCTTCTCTGCGAGCAGCTGCTGAACCAGCGGCTGGCCGCCTGCATCAATCAACTGCCGAGCATGACCTCCGTCTATCGCTGGCAAGGCAAGGTGGAGCGCACCGCCGAGATCCAGCTCATCATCAAATCCCGTCAGTCGCGCTTTGCCGAGCTGCAGGCATGTATTCAAGCCAATCACCCCTATGAGGTGCCCGAGCTGCTGGCCCTGCCGGTGAGTGCCGGACTACCTGCCTATCTCGACTGGCTCAATGGGGAGAGCGCATGACGTTCACCCGCTTGCTCTCTCCCCTGTTGCTGCTCTGTGCCCTGTTGACGACAGCGGCGGGCAGCGCCCCTGCCCACGCCAGCGGCACCGATCTGCTCAGCTCGCTGGGCATTGAGGCCAATGCCAAACCCAAATTTTTGCAGGTCGATGAGGCCTTTCAGATCGAGAGCGAACAGCGTGGCGATCAGCTGCTGCTAACCCTCCACATCGCCGACGACTACTACCTCTATCGCCATAGCCTGCGCTTCAAGGGGAACAACCTCACCTTCAGCGAGCCGACCCTGCCGGAAGGCACCGAGCACGAGGATGACTTCTTCGGCAAGACCCGGGTCTACTACCAGCAGGTGAGCATTGCGGTGCCGCTCAAAGAGGTGGGCGACGGCGCCACCCTGCGGGTGCGCTATCAGGGCTGCACCGACGGCCTCTGCTACCCGCCGACCGACAAGCTGATCGATGTGGCCCCGCTGGTCACGGCAACCACCGCATCCGCAGCTGAAACGGCACAAAGCGTCGCACCGGTTAGCCAGCAGGATCAGCTCGCCGCAGCCCTCGGCAATCAGGGTTTCTGGCTCAGCATCGTCGCCTTCTTCGCGCTGGGGCTGGGGCTCGCCTTCACCCCCTGCGTCTTCCCCATGTACCCAATCCTGACCGGCATCATCGCTGGCGCCGGCCATCGCCTCTCTACCGGTCGCGCCTTCCTGCTCTCCTTTGTCTATGTGCAGGGGATGGCGGTCACCTACACCTTGCTGGGGCTGGTAGTGGCCTCGGCAGGGCTGAAATTCCAGGCTGCACTGCAACACCCCTACGTACTGATCGGCCTCTCGCTGATGTTCGTGCTGCTGGCCCTCTCCATGTTCGGGCTCTACACACTGCAGTTGCCGAGCAGTTTGCAAACCCGGCTCTCCGGTCTCTCCAACCGCCAGCAGGGCGGCTCGGTAGTCGGGGTCGCCATCATGGGGATGATCTCCGGGCTGGTCTGCTCCCCCTGCACCACGGCGCCGCTCTCGGGGGCACTGATTTATGTTGCACAGAGCGGTGACCTCTGGCTCGGCGGGGCGGCGCTCTATGCGCTGTCACTGGGGATGGGGCTGCCGTTGCTGCTGCTCGGCACCTCGGGTGGCAAGCTGCTGCCCAAAGCGGGCGCCTGGATGGATGTGATCAAGCAGCTGTTTGGTTTTGCCCTGCTGGCAGTGCCGATCCTGCTGCTGTCACGGCTCTGGAGCGACCAGATTGCTACTCTCGCCTGGCTTGGCTGGGGGCTGCTGCTGTGCGGCTACCTCTATCACCACAACCAGCATCAGCCCCACTCGGTGGCCAGAAGCGTGCGCGGTTTCGTGCTGTTGCTGGCGATGATCAGCGCCGTGGTAGTGGGCAAGGATCTGCTGCAACCGGCCCCCCCTGCTGCCATCACGGCGGATGCCAGTCAAACGGCACCTCAGTTTATCCGCATCAAGACGCTGGATGATCTCAAGGTGCAGCTGGCCGCCGCTCGCGGCAAGCCGGTGCTGCTCGACCTCTACGCCGACTGGTGCGTCGCCTGCAAGGAGTTCGAGCACAAGACCTTCAGCGATCCCACGGTGAGGGAGCGCTTCGGCCAGATGGTGCTGCTGCAGGCGGATGTTACCGCCAACGACGATGCCGATATCGAGCTGCTCAACGGCCTCAATGTGCTGGGGCTGCCGACCCTCATCTTCTTCGACCGCGAGGGCAAGGAGCTGACAGGCCTGCGGGTCACCGGTTTTATGGGGCCTGCCGAGTTTCTGGGCAAACTTGATCAGCTACGCTGACCAACGGCCCCCCTGTCGACAGGCAGGGGCCGCCTCATACGTTACGCACTGATTTTTCTGGCAATCCCTTGTATATGACCGGCAGCATGGCAGAATTTGCCCTTCGATTGTCTCGCCCGTCCGGAGTTTTGATGAAAAAGTGGTTCATCCCCCTGCTAGCCCTCTGGCTTTATGGCTGCAGTGCAGGGCCCGGTGAAGAGGATATCCGGAGCCAAGTTACCGCCAAGCTGCTGGCCGAGACAGACGCCAACCTGTTCGATATCAGCGACTTCACCATCCTCGGCAAGGAGGAGCGGATGGAGGGGGTCTATCTGGTCAAGGTGAGTTACCAGCTCCACTTCAAGCAGGGGCTCGATCAGTTGCAGGTATTGCACGACGAGGATCTGGTCTACGACCGGGTTGGCCCCTTCCAGCAGGAGATGGGTCTGATGGAGCTCGAGCGTAAATATGGCGAGTTCGAGGCGGGCCAGGTGCTGCCGCAAGAGGCAGAGGTGTGGATGATGAAGAGCGAACAGGGCTGGCGGCTGGCGGAACCAGCGCAATAAAAGGCAACAAGCCCCTCATGTCTCTGCAACGGCGGGGCTGCCGTTGCCAACCAGCTCAAACCTGGGTATCGACCCGATACCCTTTTCGCTCGGCAGGTTCGTTCGGCAGCTTGCTGGCCAACCCTGACAGTACCTCCTTGAGGGTGACCCCGCTCTCTGCCGCACCGCTGCTCTCCAGCAGCTTGGTCAGCTGGCTCTGCAAGGGGTTCACCGCTTCGATCTCGGCTCCTGGTTCGCTCTCTTTTCCCTGCCCGCCCTGTTGATCCAGCGTCTCCAGCAGGCGCTCCAGATCCCGCTTGAGCGGATTTTCGCTGCTGTCGGCGATGGCGAGTTTGCGCTGTTCCTGCTCTTGCCGCTGTTGTTGCTGCAATGCCAACTGTTGTTCCTGCTGCTGTTGCAGGGCGCCCATCATGGTGTTGATGAACGCTTCCAGCGAATCTCTGATTGAGATGCGGCTCCCGCTGCTATCCTCCCCTTGCGGCGACAGCCCGAGCTCATCCAGCACGGCGCCAAGATCGCGTACCATACGGCTGTCACTGCCCGTTGATGGTGAGGTCACAGCCCGCTCCTGTGCCTGCGCAGCGGGAGATCCCTGCCGTTGCGCCAGCGGGGTGAGCCCGCCTGACGCGACCACATTTATCTCCATCTTGGCCCTCCTTCACATCTTTTTCGGCCAGCGAACCCGCTCTTGTTCGCCTGGCCCGGCATCACGCTCACACCTAAAAGATAGCGCCAACCAGCAGGGATTGGCGCGAATGCATCTTTTGGTCTATCAGGCGAGATAATTGTGCCAACCCGCTATAAACAAGGGGCTGGCAAGAGTGCCTCGTTCAACCATCACTACGCAGGCTGATAATCGGAGTCAGAAGATATCCTTCATCCGGTGCCACAGCATCCCCAGTGCCAGCAGCGGAGAGCGCAGCGCCGGGCCACCGGGGAAGGTGATGTGAGGCACGCTGGCGAAGAGATCGAAACCCCGGCTCTCGCCGCGGATCGCCTCGGCTACCAGCTTGCCCGCCATATGGGTGGCGTTGAGACCGTGCCCCGAGTAGGCCTGGGCATAGAGCACATTGGGATGCTCCTTGAGACGGCCAATCTGCGGCAGCCGGTTGGCGCCGATCCCGATCATCCCGCCCCACTGGAACTCGATGGCGGTACCAGCCAGCTCGGGGAAGACCCGCAGCATCTTGGGCAGCATGAAGGCCTTGATATCGCGGGGATCCCTTCCCGAGTAGTTACAGGCCCCGCCGAACAGCAGACGACCGTCGGCGGAGAGGCGGTAGTAGTCGAGGGCCACGTTCTGATCGCACACCGCCATGTTTTGCGGCAGCAAGCGCTGGCGCAAGCGGCGATCCAGCACCTCGGTAGCGAGAATGTAGGAGCCCGCGGGCAGCACCCGCCCTCCCAGCTCCGGATTGAGGTCGTTGAGGTAGGCGTTGCAGCCGATCACCAGATAGTCAGAGGTGACCCGACCATGAGCCGTGGTCACCTCGACCTGCTTGCCGTAATCGATATGGGTCACCCGGGAGTGTTCAAACAGGGAAACCCCGAGGCTGGCTGCGGCGCGCGCCTCGCCGAGCGCAAGATTGAGAGGATGCAGGTGGCCGGAGCCCATGTCGATAAGGCCGCCGATATAGCGATCCGATCCCACCACGCTATGGATATCTTCCCGCGGCACCAGTTTGAGTTCGTGCTCATAGCCGAGGCTCGCCAGATGCGCGAGATCCTCTTCGAAACCGGCCAGATGACGCTGACGGGTCGCGAGGTCGCAGTAGCCCCAGGTGAGATCGCACTCGATGTTGAAGCGTTCGACCCGCTCGCGCACCAGCTGCACCGCCTCCAGCCCCATCAGGTCGAGTTCGCGCACCCCATCCTCACCAATCCAGCGGGCAAACTGGCTGGTATCGTGGCCGATACCGCGAATAAGCTGACCGCCGTTGCGCCCGGAGGCGCCCCAGCCGATGCGGTTGGCCTCCAGCAGCACCACCTTGTAGCCCGCATCAACCAGATTGATGGCGGTGTTGAGGCCAGTAAAACCGCCGCCGATAATGCAGACATCCGCTTTCAGCTCGGCCTCGAGTTCCGACCACTGCTGTGGATCGTTGCGGGTCGCCGCGTAGTAGGAGGCGACGTGCTCCTGATATCCGTTGTGCTTTCCTGCCTGCATACTCAGCATCCTGCCTTGGTTGCAAATTGTTTAATAAAATAAGCAAAGTTGTTTCGATAATACCCAGTTCCTCCTCCACTCACCAACCGGTGCGGATCACAGAAATGCAAAAGGCGCCCTGAAGGGCGCCTTTTCATGCAATCAAGGTGCTGTAACGAATTACAGTACGTCGATGGCGTTCAGGTCGGAGAATGCTTTCTCCAGACGAGCGATCATGGAAGTCTGACCTTCACGCAGCCATACGCGCGGATCGTAGTACTTCTTGTTCGGCTTGTCGGCGC
Organism: Aeromonas sp. 602396; assembly: GCF_049173735.1. Lineage (NCBI taxonomy): Bacteria > Pseudomonadati > Pseudomonadota > Gammaproteobacteria > Aeromonadales > Aeromonadaceae > Aeromonas > Aeromonas sp. 602396. The sequence continues at coordinate 38,596 of NZ_JAAKSD010000020.1, forward strand.
CTTCCGGGTTGCCCAGCTGGCCTTGCAGGTAAGCTTCGTTCTTCTTGTAGAAGTTCAGCAGACCTTCCCAGGTTGCCCACTGGGTGTCGGTGTCGATGTTCATCTTCACTACGCCGTAGGAGATGGACTCGCGGATCTCTTCAAGAGTGGAACCTGAACCACCGTGGAATACGAAGTCCAGAGACTTGGCTGGAACGCCAAACTTCTCGGAAACGTACTTCTGGGAAGCGTCCAGGATGGACGGGGTCAGCTTGACGTTACCCGGCTTGTATACACCGTGTACGTTACCGAAGGAGGCAGCGATGGTGAAACGCGGGCTGATCTTGGACAGACGCTCGTAAGCGTAAGCAACATCTTCCGGCTGGGTGTACAGAGCGGACTGATCCATGTGGCTGTTGTCGACACCGTCTTCTTCGCCACCGGTGCAACCCAGTTCCAGCTCCAGAGTCATGTTCATCTTGGCCATGCGGGTCAGGTACTCGCAGCAGATGTCGATGTTCTCTTCCAGAGACTCTTCGGACAGATCCAGCATGTGGGAGGAGAACAGCGGCTTGCCGGTTTCAGCAAAGTGCTTCTCGCCCGCTTCCAGCAGACCGTCGATCCACGGCAGCAGCTTCTTGGCAGCGTGGTCGGTGTGCAGGATTACCGGCACGCCGTAGGCTTCGGCAACAGCGTGAACGTGCTTGGCACCAGAGATGGCACCCAGGATGGCAGCTTTCTGACCTTCTAGCTTCAGACCCTTACCGGCGGTGAACACGGCACCACCGTTGGAGAACTGAACGATAACCGGCGCTTTAACCTTGGCAGCAGCTTCCAGTACGGCGTTCACGGAGTCGGTACCAACGCAGTTTACGGCCGGCAGAGCAAAGCCGTTCTCTTTAGCGATGGCGAACACTTTCTGAACGTCATCACCAGTGATCACGCCGGGTTTTACGAAGTCGAAAATTTTCTTAGACATGTTTAATCGTCCTGTCTCGTATGCCGTTAATAAAAAATGGGGGGTTCATCATGAACCGGCACAGCGGGCACATGATAAACGAAACGGGAGGCTTTTGCCCCCCGTTCCGGGTCAATTAGGCTTTGGCGCGCTGTTCCAGAATCGCAACAGCCGGCAGAACCTTGCCTTCTACGAACTCCAGGAAGGCGCCGCCGCCAGTGGAGATGTAGGAGACTTTGTCAGCGATGCCGAACTTGTCGATGGCAGCCAGGGTGTCACCACCGCCAGCGATGGAGAAGGCCGGAGAAGCAGCGATGGCTTCAGCGATAACCTTGGTGCCTTCAGCGAACTGGTCGAACTCGAACACGCCAACCGGGCCGTTCCACAGGATGGTCTTGGCGTTCATGATGATGTCAGCCAGGGCCTTGGCAGAATCCGGGCCGATGTCGAAGATCATGTCGCCGTCAGTCACATCGTTAACAGACTTGATGGTCGCCGGAGTGGACTCGGAGAACTCGGCACCTACAACCACGTCGGTGGTCACAGGAATGTTGGTCTCGGCAGCCAGTTTCTTGGCGGTGTCGATCAGGTCGTGCTCGCACAGGGACTTGCCGACGTTGTGACCGGCAGCAGCGATGAAGGTGTTGGCGATGCCACCACCGACAACCAGCTGGTCAGCGATTTTGGAGAGGGATTCCAGAACGGTCAGCTTGGTGGAGACCTTGGAGCCGCCAACGATGGCAACCATCGGGCGCTCGGGCTTCAGCATGGCTTTGCCCAGGGCTTCCAGTTCACCCGCCAGCAGCGGACCAGCACAAGCGACCGGAGCGAACTGGGCAACACCGTAGGTGGAACCTTCGGCGCGGTGAGCAGTACCGAACGCATCCATTACAAAGACATCACACAGGGCGGCGTATTTTTTGGCCAGCTCTTCGGTGTTCTTCTTCTCGCCTTTGTTGAAGCGGCAGTTTTCCAGCACAACCAGCTCACCGGCAGCGACTTCTACGCCATCCAGGTAATCCTTGGCCAGGCGAACCGGGCAGGACAGAGCGTCTTTCAGATAGTTGACAACCGGAGCCAGGGAGAATTCTTCGTTGTATTCACCCTCGGTCGGACGACCCAGGTGGGAGGTGATCATCAGCTTGGCGCCCTTTTCCAGAGCCAGCTTGATGGTCGGCAGAGTCGCAACGATACGTGCATCGGAGGTGACCTTGCCGTCTTTTACCGGTACGTTCAGGTCAGCACGGATCAGAACGCGTTTACCCGCCAGATCCAGGTCAGTCATCTTGATAACAGACATATTCAGTCCTCTATATTTTCCAGGTAATGTTAAAAACAGTAACCTTTCGCCCGGGGCAGGCTCAGCCTGCGGCCATCATGGCCCGGGTGGTATCCAGCATCCGGTTTGCGAAGCCCCATTCGTTATCGCACCACATCAACATCTTGACGAGGTTGGCATCGCTCACCCGGGTCTGGGTACCATCAATGATGCAGGAGTGTGCATCATGATTGAAGTCTACGGAGACCAGCGGTTCTTCCGTGTAATCCAGAATACCGTGTAATGTACCTCTGGATGCCCGTTGCAGGGCTTGATTTACGTCACTAACTGTCACTTTTTTACGAACAGTAATACTGAGATCCATCGCTGTTACATTGATGGTCGGCACCCGCACCGCGATCGCCTCGAACTTGCCGGCGAAGTGGGGCAGGATACGCTCCAGCCCCTTTGCCAGCTTGGTGTCCACCGGAATGATGGACTGACTGGCAGCGCGGGTTCGGCGCAAGTCACTGTGGTAGGCATCGATGACTTGCTGATCATGCATGGCCGAATGAATTGTCGTAATAGTACCACAATTTATCTCGAATTCTCGATGCAATGTTTCAATCACCGGCACCACGCAGTTGGTGGTACAGGAGGCGTTGGAGACGATCCGCTCCGCTCCGGTGAGGGTATGATGGTTGACCCCGTAGACCACGGTGGCATCCACATCGGCATCCGCCGGGTGGGAGAAGAGCACCTTGCCCGCCCCCGCCGTCAGATGCAGCTCGGCATCGGCCCGCGAGCCAAACACCCCGGTGCAATCGAGCACCACATCGACCCCCAGCGCCCGCCACGGCAGCTTTGACGGATCCCGCTCGGCAAACAGAGAGATAAGATCCTCCCCCACCAGCATGCTGTTGCCCGCCAGTTGCACCGGATGGTGGAACCGACCGTGACTGGTATCGTAACGGGTCAGGTGCACCATGGCCTCGGGGGCCGCCAGCTCGTTGATGGCGACGATCTTGATGGTCTTGTCGCGCCCGCTTTCATAGAGGGCTCGCAACACGTTGCGACCGATCCGCCCGTAACCATTGATGGCAATCTTGATCATCGAGAATCCGTTTCCTTGAACCAGCAACAGGGCGGCGCACCGGCCGCCCGGGAGCCCCGGCTACGACAGCAGGGCCTCCTTGAATTCACCGCGGGCCAGCAGTGCGGCCCCGAATACCCCGGCACTGTCACCAAGGGCAGGAGCAATAATGGGGGTTGCGAAGCGGGGATTAAAGAGGAAGGGCAAAATTGTCTGCCGTCCGGCGCTGTAAAGGCTCTGCACATTGCCCACCCCGCCACCGATGACGATCACATCCGGGTCGAGAATGTTGACCACGTTGGCCAGCGCCTGACCAAACAGCAGATGCAGCCGGTCGATGGTGAGCTTGGCCACATGATCGTGAGCCGTGGCGGCCGCGATTTGGGCAAGCGAGAGGTGGCGCTTGGCCTTGGCTTCGTACCAAGCCTCCAGCGCCGGACCGCTGATCAGGGTCTCGACGCAGCCACGCTTGCCGCAGTAGCACTCGGGGCCATCAGGGGAAAGCACGTTATGGCCCCACTCACCGGCGATGCCGTGATGGCCGTTGAGGATCTGGCCGTTGATGACGATGCCGGAGCCGACCCCGGTGCCCATGATGATGCCGAACACCACTTTCGCATCGGGATGGTGCTGGCGCACTGCACCGAGATGGGTTTCTGCCAGCGCGAAGCAGTTGGCGTCGTTGGCGATCAGCACCGGCACGCCCAGCTTGCGCTCCAGATCCTCCTTGAACGGCTTGCCGTTGAGCTCGGTGGTGTTGCAGTTCTTCATCAGGCCGGTCTGCGGATCCCGCGCCCCCGGCGTGCCCATGCCGATGACGGTCGGGCGCTGGCCAATCTTCTCGGCACACTCAGCTACCAGCTTGGCGATCTGGCCGATCATATGGTCATAACCGCCAGCCCGCTCGGTGGGGATGCGGTGGCGCAGCAGCACCTCGTTACCATCCAGCACCACGCATTCGCACTTGGTACCACCAAGATCGATACCCCAATCCAGTGACTTGCTGCTCATCTTGCCTCCTGCACTGGCGCCACATTCTCGTCGTTGCAGCGCCTATTTCAATGTAAAACGGGGCCTGACGGCCCCGGATTTCAAACAAACTCTTCTTCTCTCGCCCCGGCCTTAGCGACCGTGGTACTGGGCAGAGAGCTCGTGTACCGCGTTGACGAACACGCCAGCGTGTTCCGGGTTCACATCCTGATGGATGCCGTGGCCGAGGTTGAAGACGTGGCCATTGCCGTGACCGAAACCGGCCAGAATGGAGGCGACCTCTTCACGGATGCGAGCCGGAGTGGCGTAGAGCATGGAGGGATCCATGTTGCCCTGCAGCGCCACCTTGTCACCGACCCGACGCTTGGCGTCGGCAATGTCGGTGGTCCAGTCCAGACCCAGCGCATCGCAACCGGTGGCGGCAATCAGCTCCAGCCACTGACCGCCGTTCTTGGTGAACAAGGTGACCGGCACGCGGCGACCGTCGTGCTCGCGGATCAGGCCATCGACAATCTTGTGCATGTACTGCAGGGAGAAGTCGCGGTAATCGCGCGGGGTGAGCACGCCGCCCCAGGTGTCGAACACCATGACCGCCTGTGCACCCGCCTTGATCTGGGCGTTGAGGTAGGCAATCACGCTGTCGGCCAGCTTGTCGAGCAGCAGGTGCAGGGTTTGCGGCTCTGCGTACATCATCTGCTTGATCTTGGTGAACGCCTTGGAGCTGCCCCCCTCCACCATGTAGGTGGCCAGGGTCCATGGGCTGCCGGAGAAGCCGATGAGCGGCACTTCGCCCTTCAGCTCGCGGCGGATGGTGCGCACCGCGTTCATCACGTAGCCCAGCTCATCTTCCGGATCCGGAATGGGCAGCGCCTGCACGTCGGCCATGGAGGTGATCGGACGCTCGAAGCGCGGGCCTTCACCCTGCTCGAAGTAGAGACCCAGCCCCATGGCATCGGGTACGGTGAGAATGTCGGAGAAGAGGATGGCGGCATCGAGCGGGTAGCGGCGCAGCGGCTGCAGGGTGACTTCACAGGCCAGCTCGGCATTGCGGCACAGGGACATGAAATCCCCCGCCTGGGCGCGAGTCGCCTTGTATTCCGGCAGATAGCGCCCTGCCTGGCGCATCATCCATACCGGCGTCATGTCTACATCCTGACGCAGCAAAGCGCGCAGGTATCGATCGTTCTTCAGCTCTTTCATCCCAGTTCCTGAATTCATATCACGCATAAAATGGCGGTCATAATACCACTTTGCCCAGTCAAGCGGACTGCCCAAAACGTGGCAAATGGGTGATCGGTTGCAAAGATGTGAAGGGGCGCAAACCAGAGCGCCCCGTTTTTAAAAAGAGGTGCAAAAAGGTTGGCGAAAAGATAAGCGCCGTTACCCCTCGCCAGCCAGTGACAACTCGATCAGCCGCCGGGCGATGGTGCCGTGAGGCGGCAAACGCGGCAGCCGGTCGGCAGCAAAGAAAGCGGCTGCGACCAGTTCGTCATCCTGCACCTTGATCTCGCCGCTCTCGTAGTCGGCGGTAAAGCCCATCATCAAGCTGTGAGGGAAGGGCCAGGGCTGGCTCGCCACATAACGCACATTGCGCACCCGGATGCCGCTCTCCTCGAACACCTCCCGTGCCACGCACTGCTCGAGGTTCTCTCCTGCCTCCACGAAGCCGGCCAGCACGGTATACATGGGATCGTCCGCCTGATAGTGACGGCGATGGGCTGCCAAGAGGATCTCCGGCCCCTTGCGCACCGCCACTATGATGCAGGGGGAGATGCGCGGATAGACGCTGTGCCCCTGCTGGCACTCCTGTGCCCACTCCCCCATCTTCGGGGTCATGGGGGCGCCGCACTCGCCGCAGAAACGGTGGGTGCGGCGGAAGGTAACGAGCTGCCAAGCGCGGCCCGCGAGACGAAAGCCCTCCTCGTCCCCCGCCACCATCAGCTGGCGCAGGGGGGCCATCATAGTCGTGTCGGCCTCAGCCCCCAGATCCAGCAGATAACAGGGCAGCCCCTGCCACTCATCAAAACGCTCGAAACGGGCACCGGCCAGCGCTGCGGGCAGGCACGCCTTCACGCCGCTCGGCACCTGACCCGCCTCATCGAGCAGGATTTGATGGTCACCCGCCACGACAAACCAGCGGGCTTGTTCAGTTAATGACATCGGATAAACACTCTCGTTAAGTCAGATTAAACAACGCCACGGTCACAGCAGGCTGCAGCAGGGGCAAAATAGCGCGAATGGGCCCCATCTTACGACTGGCAAGCGCCACTGACGACCCCGCCGCCACAACAAAATCGCCTCCGATCTTCGTCCCGCCGGGGCCAAAACCGGCGAGCAAGAGGAGCACATCAACAAAGAGGCCGCCCGAAGGCGGCCTGCTGTCAGTCGTTCTTTCGCTGCACCGATCAGGCATCGCCCATCGCCAGCAGGGAGGCGTTACCGCCCACTGCCGTGGTGTTGATGGTGCGGGTCTTTTCAGTGACGAAGCGGCTCAGGTAGTGGGGGCCACCCGCCTTGGGACCGGTGCCGGAGAGCCCCTGCCCGCCGAACGGCTGCACCCCGACCATGGCGCCGATCTGGTTGCGGTTGATGTAGACGTTGCCCACGTTGATGCGGCTCGCCAGCTCCTCCGCGTGGGATTCATTGCGGCTGTGGATCCCGAGCGTCAGGCCGTAGCCGGTACCGTTGATGTCGCTGATCACCTTGTCCAGATCCCGGGTGGCGTAGCGCACCACGTGCAGGATGGGGCCGAACTGCTCCTTGGCCAGCTCACGGATGGAGCCGATCTCCAGCGCGGTCGGCTGGACAAAGTGCCCTTCCATAGTCGCGGCCGGCATCGGCGCCTGGGCAATCAGGCGAGCGCGGGGCACCATGTAGGCGAGGTGAGCATCGAGACCGGCCTTGGCATCGGCATCGATCACCGGGCCGACGTCGGTGTTGTGCTCGGCCGGGTTGCCCACTTTCAGCTCCTGCATGGCGCCGGTGAGGATCTCCAGCACCCGCTCGGCGATCTCCTCCTGCAGGTAGAGCACCCGCAGGGCCGAGCAGCGCTGACCGGCGCTCTGGAAAGCAGCGCTCACCACGTCGCGCACCACCTGCTCCGGCAGGGCGGTGGAGTCGACGATCATGGCGTTCTGACCGCCGGTCTCGGCGATGAGTGGCAGGATGGCGCCATCGCGCTGGGCCAGAGTCATGTTGATGAGCTTGGCGGTCTCGGTGGAGCCGGTGAAGCAGACGCCGCCGATGCGCGGATCCGCCGTCAGCTTGGCGCCGACGGTGGCGCCATCACCGGGCAGCAGCTGCAGCACGTCGCCCGGAATACCAGCCTGATGGGCCAGCGTCACCGCCAGATGGGCGATAAGGCCGGTCTGCTCCGCCGGTTTGGCGATGACGGTGTTGCCGGTGGCCAGCGCAGCTGCGATTTGGCCGAGGAAGATCGCCAGCGGGAAGTTCCACGGGCTGATGCAGACAAACACCCCGCGCCCCTGCAGGAACAGCTCGTTCTGCTCGCCGGTGTAACCGGGCAGCAGGGTCGCCTGCCCCATCAGGCTGCGGGCCTGCACCGCGTAGTAGCGGCAGAAATCGACCGCTTCACGCACCTCGTCGATGCCATCTTGCAGCAGCTTGCCCGCCTCGCGGGTACAGAGGGAGACGAACTGCTCGCGGTTCGCTTCCAGCAGATCCGCCAGCTTCTCCAGCGCGGCAGCACGCTCGCTCACCGGGGTTTCACGCCAGCGCGGGAAGGCAGAGTGGGCAGATGCCAAGGCCTGCTCCACCGCCTGCTCGTCGGCCCAGTGGATCTTGCCGACGGTGAGGCTCACATCCTGCGGGCTCAGCACGGTACGTGCCTCGCTGCGCTTGAGGGTCTCGCCATCGACGATGGGGCCCGCCAGCCACTGCTTGCTCTCCAGCTCTTTCAAGCGGGCGAAGAAGGGGCGCTGGATGGAGAGGATGTTCATGTTGACGCCGCTGGAGTTCTTGCGGTCGGTGAAGAGGTTCACCGGCTGCGGAATGCGGTCGTTGGCAAAGCCGGAGTAGCGCTTGAGGGTGCGCAGCGGGTGCTCGGCCAGCGAGTCCACCGGGGTGTTGGGATCCACCAGCTTGTGGACGAAAGAGGTGTTCGCCCCGTTCTCCAGCAGGCGGCGCACCAGATAGGGCAGCAAGTCCTTGTGGGCGCCGACCGGCGCGTAGATGCGGCAGTGCAGACCGGGATTGTCGCTCAGCACGGCGTTGTGCAGCTCCTCGCCCATGCCGTGCAGACGCTGGAATTCAAACTGGCGATCACCGGCCATCTCCAGAATGCTGACCACGGTATTGGCGTTGTGGGTGGCGAACTGGGGGGCGATAAAGCCGCGGGTCGGTTCGCTCAGCAGGTAGCGGGCGCAGGCGAGGTAGGAGATATCGGTGCCCGCCTTGCGGGTAAAGAGCGGGTAGCCGGGCAGGCCCGCCTGCTGGGCATATTTCAGTTCGCTGTCCCAGTAGGCGCCTTTTACCAGTCGCACCGGAATGAGGTCACCCTGCTCGCGAGCCAGTGCGGTCAGCCAGCAGAGTACCGGCAGGGCGCGCTTGGAGTAGGCCTGCACCACCATGCCGAGCTTGCCCCAGCCACGGTTGGCATCGGAGCGGTAGAGCTGCTCGAACAGATCCAGCGACAGCTCGAGTCTGTCCATCTCCTCGGCGTCGATGCTGATGGCCACATCCTTGTCGCGGGCGAGACGCACCAGCCCCACCAGCCGCTCGCACATTTCGCCGAGCACCCGTTCGCGGTTGGCCACGTCATATCGCGGATGGAGTGCCGAGAGCTTGATGGAGATGGAGGGGGCCGGGCCGCCGTCGCTGACCCGCTCGTTGCCCACCGCCTCGATGGCGTTGCGGTAATCGGTCAGATACTTGTCGGCATCCTGCATGGTCAGCGCAGATTCACCCAGCATGTCGTAGGTATGGGTGTAGCCCAGCTCGCGGGATTTGCGGCTCGCCTTGAGCGCCTCCTTCATGTCGCGCCCCAGCACGAACTGCTTGCCCATGATCTTCATGGCGGCATACATGGCGGATCGCACCACCGGCTCCCCCAGCTTGTTGACCATGCGCCCCAGCAGGTTGGCCGGGTTGCCGTCGAGCTTTTTGTCGAGCTTGATGATCTTGCCGGTCAGCATCAGCCCCCAGGTGGAGGCGTTGACCAGAGTAGAGTCGCTCTTGCGGAAATGAGATGACCAGTTGGCGCCGGAGAGCTTGTCCTTGATCAGGGCGTCAGCGGTCTCGGCATCGGGAATGCGCAGCAGCGCCTCGGCCAGACACATCAGGATAATCCCCTCCTGAGTATCCAGGCTGTACTCCTGCAGGAAGGCGTCGATACCGTCACCGGAGCCGCTCTCCTTGCGCACCTTGGTCACCAGAGTACGGGCATGCTGGGTCACCTGCTCCAGCGAGGCACCATCCCCCGGCAGCATGGCCGACAGTTCGGCCAGATAGGCATTTTCATCCACCACGTAGTTTTGGGTGATGGCTTCGCGCAGGGCGGCCAGATCAGAGGGGATATAGTCAGCGGCAAGTACTTGAGTAGCTTTGAACATATGGGGTCTTCCTGTACGCCCTAAGGCTGATATCGACAAAGGCGGTCGCGCCGCCGAAACGCCGACAATGTATACAATATCCTCCCCTATATGAAATGAATTTGTTGCCACTCTTTAACAAAGATCGCTAATTCACCCTATTCATTCCCTTTTGAAGCCAGCCCGCCAATAAACATGAGGGTCATCTGACTTCATTTTGTATACGATCTGCCACCGCTCTATCGCAAAGCAGCCACCCATCCCCCCAATACGCCCCAAAAAAAGAAGGGCCGCCACGGCGACCCTTCTCAGCAATTCATTCAGCCAGATGCTGTCAGTTCATCCAGCGATCGCCGCGGCTGCGACGACGGGGCAGCATCGGCAGCAGGATGCCAAGCAGGATACCGGCACCGACCATGGCTCCACCACGGATAAACCAGTCCATCTGCATGTCGTGCTCCTGGTTGTCGTAGCTCTGGGTCAGGGCATCATTCTGCTCTTTGAGATTGCTCATCTCCTCACCCTGACTGACCAGCTGGGCCTTGAGAGCAGCGATCTCCTTGCTCTGGGCGGCGATCTGGCCATCCTTCTCGGTGAAGCGTTTCTCGTTGTCACCGTTGAGGTTCTGCAAGCGATCTTTAAGCTCATCGCGCTCTTTTTCCACCTGGGGCAGACGCTCGCGCAGGCTGATCTGGCTCTGCAGTTCGCTGTTCTTGATCCACCCCTCGCGGCCACGACCGTCCACCACCTGGGTGAAACCGGCCTCGCTGTTCACCGCCTTTACCTCCAGCGGTTCACCAGCCTTGACGCTGCCAAGGATCCGGTACTGGGTACCCGGGCCATTGTGGATATAGGTAAAGATGTTGTCTGAAACATAACGGGTATCGGCCAGTGCCTGTTGGGCACACAAGCAGATCAAAATCCCGAGAAGGGCGCGCATGGTCGATCGGTTCTCTTTTTCTGGTGTGGACAAGAGGTTGAATGTTAAGCCGCCAGCAGGCTAAAGGACAAGCAAAGAAAAAGCAGCTCCCCCCGGATATAAAGCGCGGAGTTGCGAGTCACCTCGCAACTTGCCCGCCCTTGGCCTCACTTGTTTTTCAGCTCCCGCACCTCGCTGCGCAGGGCGCGGATCTCTCGCAGCAACTCCTCTTGCTGGTTGTTGTAGTGATGACGCCACTTGTCGGTCTCGCTCTCCTTGGCAGGCTGCAAAAAGATACTGGCCATAAAACCGCTTATGGCACCAAACAGACCGACCCCGAACAGGATCAGCAGGCTGGCGACAAAACGCCCCTCCTCGGTCTTGGGTACCAGATCGCCATAGCCCACGGTCGACAGGGTCACCAGCGTCCACCAGAAGGCGTCATAGGGGGTCTCAATCTGGCTGCCGGGCTGGCCAGACTCAATCCAGTACATGACGCCGGAGCCCAATCCCAGCAGCAGGACGAAGAGGAAGAGGATGCCGGAGAGGGTGGTCTCGTTGCGCTCGCGACGGAACATGGCCCAGAGATCCGGGTGCTCCTTGAACAGTTGATAGACCCGCCACAACTGGAGCAGTCGGGCCCAACGCAGCTGCTCCACCATCGGCAGACTACCCGGCAGATAGAACCAGTTTGCCTTGAAGTAGGCTTTGCGGTCTGGAGCACGGATCCAGCCATAAGCAAAATGCGCGAGGAAGAAGTAGCAGATCAGACTGTCCAGGTCATAGAAGAGCTGCAGGGTCTGGGGAGTCAGGGTTTCGTGGCCCCACCAGCGGGCCGTCACCAGCAGAACCGAGACAATCGACAGAAATGCCATCAGCAGATCCATCGCCCGTAGATGAGTTAAGTGATGTCGCATACATTTTCCAACTTTAAGCACAGTGCGAATTAATAAAAGAGAAGATAATGCCGATAGCCTTGAGGGCAAAGGAAAAGCGATATTCAAAGGAGATTTTACGATGCAGTTGAACCTGCTGGAGAAGCGGATGAGCAACATTCGGCTGGTGCCGAAAGTGGTGTTGCTGATGGTGGTGAGTACCATTTTGCTACTGACCAAACTCTGGTTTGATACCAACAATCTGGAGACCACCCTGCTCAGCGAGGGGCTTGATCCGGACAAAGCCAACGCCATTGCCGACCGCCTGCTCTGGAGCGGCCTGATGGAGACCACCATCATGGGGCTGCTGTTCGTGATCCTGCTGATGACCGGTTCCCGCCTGATGGTCAAGCAGGTGCACTATCTGGTGGATCTGCTGGAGCGCTTCGCCAAGCGGGATCTCAGTCACAAGGTGTTGCTCAAATCTCAGGATGAATTCGGTGACATCGCCAAGGCGGTCTCCCACTCGCAGGAGAACCTCAAAGCAGTGTTTAACAACCAGCGCGCCGCCTGCAAGGAGCTCAACGACATCGCCTCTCAGGTCACCCTCTGCATGGAGGAGGCCAACGAAGCGATCAACGAAGAGTTCACCCAGATCGAACAGCTGGCGAGCGCCATGAGCCAGATGGTCGGCGCCATTCGCGAAGTGGCTGCCCATGCGGATCAGGCCTCTCACGCCACCGCCGAAACCAGCCAGCTGGCGGAAGAGGGAAGCCGCTGCGTCGCCGATACCGTCAGCACCATCGACACCCTCTCCGGCAACATCCAGCGCTCCGCCACCGTGGTCAACGAGGTGGAGCAGGGGGTCGAGCGCATTGGCTCTGTGGTCGACACCATTCGCGGCATCTCGGAGCAGACCAACCTGCTGGCACTGAACGCCGCCATCGAAGCGGCTCGCGCCGGTGAAGCGGGTCGTGGCTTTGCCGTGGTGGCCTCCGAAGTGCGCGAGCTGGCCAACCGGGCTCAGGCCGCCACCGTCGAGATCCAGAAGATGATCGAACAGCTGCAGGGCAATGCCGGTCAGGCCGCCGAACTGATGGCCCAGAGCGTGCGCCAGGCCGACAAGGGGGTGGAACAGGTGACCCAGGCCGGTACCCAGCTCGCCACCATAGTGCAGCGGGTACAGGGTGTCGCCGACATGAACCGCCACATCGCCGCCGCCTCCGAGCAGCAGAGCTCGGTCGCCGAAGAGATGCGCGGCAATCTGGAACAGGTCAAGCAGATTGCCGAAGGCTCCGTCGTGGTGCTGCGCGAGCTGCAAGAGGCCTCCGAGCTGGTCGAACAGCACAGCAAGGAGCTCGACAGCCAGATCCACTCCTTCAAGCTCGCCTGACTGCTCGCCCTGGTCGGGCATGACCGCGTTGTGCCCTGCCGCCGCTCCCGGCCATAAAAAAATCCGAAACCAGTGGTTTCGGATTTTTTCTATCGGACAAAGGGCAGGCTCGGCTATCGCTTTGCCCACTCTTGCACAACTTACTCGGCAGCCATACGGGCTTCGATGTAAGCCAGTGCGCGGTCGATACGCGCCAGTACGCGCTCCTTGCCCACCAATGCCATTACGGCGTCGATGGCAGGGGATTGACCCAGACCGGTGACGGCCACACGCAGCGGCATACCAACCTTGCCCATGCCCTGACCCAGCTCGGCGGCAGTGGCTTCAATCAGCTCGTGCAGCGCTTCGGTAGTCCAGCTATCCAGTGCAGCCAGCTTGGTTTTGGCCAGAGCCAGCGGCTCGGCAGCGACGCCACGCAGGTGCTTCTTAGCGGCCGCCTCGTCAATGGCTTCGTACTCTTCGAACAGATAGCGGCTCTGGGCGGCCATCTCGACCAGGGTGTTGCAGCGCTCGGCCAGCAGGGTGACCACGTCGGCCAGCGCCGGGCCATTGCTGGTGTCGATCTTCTGGTTTTCCATGTGCCATGCCAGATGCTTGGCAACATAGGCCGGATCCAGGCTGCGCATGTAGTGGTTGTTCAGCCACAACAGCTTGTCGGTGTTGAAGGCGGAGGCAGACTTGGAGATGGCATCCAGGCTGAACAGCTTGATCATCTCTTCCAGGCTGAAGATCTCCTGATCGCCGTGGGACCAGCCCAGACGCACCAGATAGTTCAGCAGCGCTTCCGGCAGGTAGCCGTCGTCGCGGTACTGCATCACGGAGACTGCACCGTGGCGCTTGGAGAGCTTGGCGCCATCGTCACCCAGGATCATGGATACGTGGGCAAACTCAGGTACCGGCGCGTTCAGCGCCTTGTAGATGTTGATCTGGCGCGGGGTATTGTTGATGTGGTCTTCACCTCGCACCACGTGGGTGATCTCCATATCCCAGTCATCGACCACTACGCAGAAGTTGTAGGTCGGCGCGCCGTCGGTACGGCGGATAATCAGATCGTCTAGCTCGGTGTTGGCGAACTCGATGCGGCCACGGACGTGGTCATCGAACACCACGGAACCTTCGGTCGGGTTGCGGAAGCGGATCACGTGCGGCGCATCGGCAGGGTGATCGTGGGCGTGGTCGCGGCACTTGCCGTCGTAACGGGGCTTCTCGCCGTTGGCCATCTGGCCTTCGCGCAGTGCTTCCAGACGCTCTTTGGAGCAGTAGCACTTGTAGGCGCGGCCATCGGCCAGCATCTCGTCGATCAGACCGTTGTAGCGATCGAAGCGCTTGGTCTGGTAGTAGGGGCCCTCATCCCAGTTTAGCTCCAGCCATTCCATGCCCTCAATGATGGCGTCGATCGCCTCCTGAGTGGAACGTTCCAGGTCGGTATCCTCAATACGCAGCACAAACTCACCGCCCTGGTTCTTTGCAAACAACCAGGAATAGAGTGCGGTACGGGCACCGCCGACATGCAAAAAGCCGGTCGGGCTGGGAGCAAAACGGGTTTTGACTTTCATCTTTAAGCCTTGTGTAGAGGGCCTTGGGCCAATTCGTTAGAAAAAACCGTCGCATTTTAGCACCGACAATCACGGATGGGAAAACCATGACGCCATTGCGGGCTAAAGTAGGGGATTAAATCTGTCGCCATTTGCATCTGTAGCCCGATATTTGAAGAGGATCGCAAAACAGAAGCCTCGTTTCCGATTTGCTATGCACAATGCTGGAGAGCTGCCTCCTCCGGTCGATACCCAAATAACGCTCACCACACTTCTCACGAACAAGGAAGAGACGATGCAGTTCCGTTCTATCCAGAATCGCATTCTAGTGATGGCCGGGATCGCCATGACCGCAGCCCTGGTCATCCTGATCCTGCTCAACCAATACTCCGGCCAACAGACCCAACAACTCACCATCAGCTCCAGCCGTGAAGCGCTGCAGCAGGAGGCATGGCAGAAGGTCAGCGCCAATGCCCGTGCCGAGGCGGCCACCATCACCCAACTGCTGCAAAAAGGACTCTCCTACACCCAACAGATGGCCAGCGCCCTCGCCCTGCAACAACAGGGCAAACTGCCGCTGGATCGCCAGCAGGCCACCGACCTGCTCAAGGCACAATTGGCGTTGGAGCCCCAGCTCTATGGCGCCTTTGCCGGCTTCGAGCCCAACGGTTTCGACGGTCAGGATGCCAGCTTTGCTGGCCAGAGTGCGCTGGGCAGTGATGACAAGGGGCGCTTCGTGCCCTACTTCTATCGCGACAAGGATCAAATCGGCACCGATCTGCTGCTCTCCATCGAAAAAACCGACCCGGACGAATTCGGCAATCCCGCCAACGACTACTACGCCTGCCCGAAACGGGAAGGGCGCTCTTGTCTGATCGATCCCTTCAAGGTGGATATCAACGGTCAGCAGGTGCTGGTGAGCACTATCACCACCCCCATCATGGTGAATGGTCAGTTCAAGGGGATCGCCGCGCTGGATCTGGCGGTGGACTCCATCAGCCGTCAGGCCAAGAGCCTCAACAGCAATATCTATGACGGCAAGGGCGAAACCCTGATCGTCAGCGCCGCCGGTGTCATCACCGGCACCAGCGGTGATGCCAGCCTGCTCGGCAGCAGCGCAAGTAAGGTGCTGGGCAACCAGTGGCAACAGTACCTGAAACCGGAAGTTCAGCGTCAGGAGCTGGACGAGTCATTCCGTATTTCCGTCCCCATCATGGTGCCGGGCATGAGCCGCAACTGGGCCATCATCGTCACCCTGCCCTACAAGGTGGTACTGGCGGGGGCCGATCAACTGGAAAGCCAGCTGAGCGACATGAACCAAGCAGCCATGACCCAGCAATTGGTGGGCGCCGTTATCGTACTGGTGCTGGCGCTGGCCACCATGCTGGTGATTGCACGCAGCATCACAGGCCCCATCCGTCAGATGGTCAGCCTGGTGGATGACATCGCCGATGGTGAAGGGGATCTCACCAAACGCCTCACGACCCGCTCGGTGGATGAGCTGGGGGATCTCGCCAAGGGGATCAACCGCTTTATCGACAAGCTGCAAGGGTTGCTCGGGGATGTGCTCAAGACTGCCAGCGAGGTGAACCGCTACGCCGGTGACACCGATCGCATTGCCGGTCAGACCGACAACAATCTGCAGCATCATCAGGCCGAGATGGAGCAGATGCTGACCGCGGTACAGGAGATGTCCTACGTCAGTCAGGAGGTCGCCACCCACGCCAACAATACCGCCGACTCGGCTAAACAGGCGCAAAGCGCTGCCGATCAGGGCAAGGAGCGCTTCCAGCAGGTGATCCAGTCGATGCACAAGGTCGCGGCAGAAGCCGGTAAAGGGGCCGAAGTGGTGGAAGGGCTGGCTCACGACAGCGCCCAGATCACCAGCATCCTCACCGTCATTCAGGGAATTGCCGACCAGACCAACCTGCTGGCCCTCAACGCCGCCATCGAGGCTGCCCGGGCTGGCGAACAGGGCCGCGGCTTTGCGGTAGTCGCCGACGAGGTGCGCAAACTGGCGGGCAATACCCAGCAGGCGGTACAGAACACCCAGGAGTTGATCGAGAAGATCCGCCTCAGCTCCACCAATGCAGTCAACGCCATCACCCAGAGCCAGCAGCTGACCCATCAAGCGGTGGGCGAGGCGGATCTGGCGGAAGAGGCGCTCGGCAGCATCTACCAGGCCATCTCCACCATCAACGACATGACCTATCAGATCGCCTCCGCCGCCGAAGAGCAGAGCTCGGTCTCAGAAACCGTCTCCGGCAACCTGTCAAAAACCAACGCACTGGCCAACGACATTGCTCAGGATGCGACCGAAACGGCCAAAGCCAGTCAGGCATTGCGTCAGGCGGCCGACAAATTGCAGCAATTACTGGGTCAATTTCGTCTCAGCTGATAATTTTCCGCCTCAGGACTCTCCCCCTCGGGGGCGAGTCCGTTTACCATAGGCGACGAATTTGCCTGATGGCAGGCAATGTAGTGAGAGGTAAATGCCGTGCCCACCCCGGACCGTCGCCCACGAGGCCATAACAGACGAGCCCAGCAGCGTCGCCAAGACGAATCACAAGGATCCCTGCTCCATCGCATCAATGCCGCGACCCTGTCCCTGCGCCAACGTTTTGGCCAAGGGATGAGCAACCTCGGCCAACGTCGCCAGGATGCCAAAGCAGGCAAATTCAAGCTGTCCAGCCCGCTGCCGCGTAAAAACACCATAGGTCTGCTGATCCTGATCCCGCTCTGGTTGCTGGTGCTGGCCTGGGAGCCGGCACCATCCGCCCCCAAAGCCGCCCCTTCCGGCTCGCTGGAAGTGCCGCTGGCCGTGCCTGCTCAAGCTCTAACTGTCGGTAATGGCGCGGCAGGTAGTGCCCCCGCGGCAGCCAAGCCGGTCGAAGAGAAGGTCAACGGTACCTGGCTGCAACACGATGTGCAGGCGGGTGAGACCCTCTACTCCATCTGGCGCAAATTCGAGTTGCCGGGTGCCGAGCTGAGCCGCCTGATCGCCATCGAGGGGCCGGATCGCCCCCTGACCCGCCTGCAATCGGGCCGCTCTATCTTCATCCTGGTGGACGACACCCGCCGCATCCAGCGGGTGGAGATCCGCTCCTACGGTCAGGCGGTTTACCGCTACGACCGGCAGGGCGAAGGGTTCGCCCTCAAGGAATAACAAAAACGGGAGGCGCTGGCCTCCCGTTTTTTTCAGTCAAATCTCTACAAATAAGCTACTGACTTCACAATATTTTTAGCTTGTTCAAAAAACGAAAGGGGTCAAATTGACAAGGATCGGCGCTAACGTACAATCGTTTGTGCTTTAGACAGGGATTGTTCTACGTGCTACTGGGACAAAGAGACGTGGTCAGTCATGAGCCAACCCCTGCTTGCAAGGCAAATGCAGCCCAGCACGGGCTTAGTTTCATTTTGTTATTGATAGGATTTAGCACATGTCTGACATTCGCACCGGCCAGGTAAAATGGTTCAACGAAACCAAGGGTTTTGGCTTTATTGAACAATCCCAGGGTCCGGACGTATTCGTTCACTTCTCCTCCATCCAGAGCACCGGTTTCAAAACCCTGGCTGAAGGTCAAAAAGTCCAGTTCACTGTGACCCAGGGCAAAAAAGGCCCTCAGGCTGAAAACGTTACTCTGGTCTAAGCCCGCGCCAGTGAATCATGCAGGAGGAGCCAAGGCCCCTCCTCTTTTTTGCCCGCAATTCTCGCCTTCCACCACCTGTCACAACCGCTTGCCTCGTACAATCCGCACAATGAGCCCACATCCCTTTCCTGTTGGCAGGAGGTGGTAGAGACACGCCTAGTAAACGCCAGATACGACAAAGCATCGCAGCGCGATGTGAGGGGCAATTCAAAGGGATTATGAAAACTTCGAAGAGAGATTGGAGCGGGAAACGAGACTCGAACTCGCGACCCCGACCTTGGCAAGGTCGTGCTCTACCAACTGAGCTATTCC
>NZ_JAAKSD010000021.1:0-48994 GCF_049173735.1 Aeromonas sp. 602396
GCGTTGTCAGGCTTTATGGCTCGCGCAGCCGAGAAGCTGCGGGCCGAGGGGATGTGTTGCCAGCGGGTGCACCTGTTCGTGCGAACCAGCCCCTTTGATGAACGAGCGCCTTACTACAGTGAGCAGGCTGGCGTCCGGCTGGTCTGCCCTAGCGATGATACCCGGTTGCTGCTGCAGCAAGTGAACGTGCTGCTACCGCAGATTTGGCGCGACGGTTACCGTTATCAGAAGGGGGGAGTCATGCTGAGTGAGTTCACCCCCAAGGGGCAGCAACAGGCCGATCTGTTTGCCCCGTCCTCCGCTCAATCAGATGCGCTGATGGCAGTGATGGACCAGATCAAAGCCAAGGGATTGGGGCGCGTAGGCTTTGCCAGCCAAGGTATGGGTTCGCCTGAGTGGATGATGCGACAAGAGCACCTGAGCCCCTGCTACACCACCCGCTGGGAGGACCTGCCGGTGGCGAGGTAACCAAGGCACAATGAGGCCGCTACTTGGCCGCAATAGGACGTTTTGGAAAAGTGCTGCGAATGTAAGCGGGGCCCGGTGACGACTTCTAACTGCGCGGCGGCGGGGTCGTCCTCCCCCCCCTCCTTTTTTCCGACCCTCTCCCCCCCCTTTTTTTGTGTTCGCGGGCTTCTTTTTTCTTTTATCGGGCCAAACCCATCGTTAACTAATTGATTATAAAGACCAATACGTTTCCTATCATAGGAAACACACCCTCTCTCAATGATGGCTTTTATCTATTGAAATCAAGAGATTCAACGCTATTTTCGATATTACCCCACCCCACAAATAGCCCCATACAGATCCCCATAACTTGGCGAATTGCCTGACTACCCCCTAAAGGGGGTATTAAATCTTGGGGCGACCGGCTCGGATAGTCCGACCGGATTTACTTCGACCATGGAGGTCGCTATGAACACCGTCGCTACTACCGCTATGACTGCCCAAGAACTCCACGCCGCCATCGTAGATGGCACCGTCAGCGTAACCGAGGCCAAGGCTGTGCTCCGTGCCCGCATCGCCAAGGCCGAGGCCGAAGGCCGCAAGCCACGCGCTCCGAGCGTCCAACTCCTGAAGGAGTTGGAAGACCTCAAGCCACGCGCCAAGCCAACGGCAGCTACGCTGCCCAATCCCGTGGACGCCCTCAAGGCAGCCAAGCCTGCGAAGCAGGCACCGGCCAAGGCCGCTGACGCCAACGCGGATGCGTTGAGCAACGAGCAACTGCTCGACCTGCTCCGCGAACGCGCCGCGTCAGACAAGTCCTTCCTGTCCAGCGTTGGGATGCTGTTCGTCGAACTCACCCAAGCCAAGTAATCCACACCCGCAATACACCGGCCCTCACGCGACAGCGTGGGGGCTTTTTTTATGCCCAAACCAAAAGGTACGCACCATGAGCCTCTTCGCACTCAACATGATCGCACTGTCCATGATCGCCCTGACCTGCATCGTTGCCCCGTTCAACGCACATGCTGCCGAGCTGCCACCGCAGCCCACGGCTGCACCCATGATTGGCCATCTTGAACCCGTGCAACCAACACCCGTTGAGCGCCCTGACCAACCCGAGATCGTCCTCGATATGGTTGCGCTCAATGAATCCATCGTGAGTGAGGCACTGGCAACCATCAAGGATGCCAAGCAATAACGCGAGAGATAACGCTCACACATCCCCCGTGAGGCAGCCCTAATGTGGCTGCCTTTTTTCGTTTCAAGGAGAAACACCATGATCGAGTTCAACGATTCATTCAGCCAAGCCGCAGTAGCCGAAGCCCTGCGAGCACACGAAAGCCTGCAAGAGATCGTCAACGTCAACCTGAAAGTGCGTGGTTGGGAGTACGACTATGACGAGACCGGCAAGCGCACCAGTCCACCGCACATCAAGCCCGTGCCAACGATGTTCAAAACCACCCTCTACGTGAACCCGAACGACATGATGGGCAACCTGCCCCGTGAGATTGGCTTTGCGTGGTGGGAGCGCCAGTGCAACGAGCATGGCTACCCCGTGGGTGAATGGAAACGCACCATCGTGGGTGCCTACTTCAACCACGGCACCAATGAGCAACCGAACTGGGGGAGCCACACATGAAAGTCAGAGTCACCGCCCGCTTCAAGGGCAAGGTTGTCGAGACCGCAGTGATGTCAATCGAGGCGCTGATAGAGCGCCTTATTGATGCCAACGAGGTGGCCAAGTGCATGGGTATCCGTGAGCAACTGGCCGACTACAACAAGACAAGCGTGGTGCGCTTTACCCAGTGCGTAAGGGGCAGGCGCTACACCATGACAGCGAGGAAAGAGTGATGAGCATCTTCGAGGGACACACATGGGGGTTGAACACCCCCAATCTGCCCCGCCTTGGGGCTCGGGCCATCCTGCATCGGGGAAGCGTGGACTTCCTGGGCGACCGTGCCGGTGTCTACGGTGAGCCAAGTGAAGAGTGGCAAGCCGAGTGCGACAAGGTGTTGCCGCACTTCCTCAAGCAGCTGACCAAGATGGCCAAGGCATACCAGATATGCACCGACATGGACGAGGTATTCCGCCTCGAACACAAGGGCTGGGTGTGTGAGGCCAGCCCAAGGCGTAGCTATGGCTACCTCTACATCGACATCTACCGCCCCGCTACTTAGCGGGGTTTCTGTTTCAAGGAGAGACAACATGGCCAAGATAACCTTTCGCGCCAAGGTGAATGACGGGTACGTGAAGATCCCCAAGCTGGGCCGTCAGCACTGCGACATGAATGCGTTCCACTTTCACCCACGTTACGGGGCATACAGCAACTCAACGCTGTTCCCGCAGATGCTGGCCCGCATTGCCAGCGACCTGACCAAGGGCACCGGCCACCTTAACGTAGCCAAGCTGCCCGCCAACGTGGAAGTGGACACATCCAAGTTCCTCGCCACCGTGACCATCGAGGTGTGAACCTCACCCAACCCCAACGCCCCTCACATGAGGGGCTTTTTGTTTCACGGAGAAACATCATGTTCAAACCAACTGTTCACTCTTACTTCTCAGGCGCTGGCCTGATGGACACCGGCCTGATCTTCGGTGGCCTGCCTATCACTCGCTCGTTCGAGTTAGATCCGCTAGCCTGCAAGGTGCAGGCTGCCAACTTGGGCGACCACGTTGAGAACGTGGACGTGACCCAGCTGTGTGTGACTGGCCAAGGTGAAGCCGATGTGATCATCGGCACCTACCCATGCACCAAGTACAGCAACATTGCCGACATCAAGGGCACCCGCACGGGTGACGACTTGTTCCTCCACTTCTTCCGCCACATTGCGTTGATGCGGCCCGAGGTGTACGTGGTCGAGAACGTACCTGGGATGACCAAGTTTCCGGTGGTGATGGAGGCCATGACCCAGTTGCCGGACTACTACGTGACCACGTTCAACCCAGTGCGGGCCGAGCACATGGTTCCCCAACGCCGTGACCGGCTGATCATCATGGGCAGTCGCCGCCCGTTCACATGGAACGCCCCCGACAAGGGCAAGGTGCCAAGCCTGATGTCGCTGTTAGAACGTGACCCCGAGATAGTCATCCCGCCCTCGGTCTATGCCCGCCTCAACGGGCAGTACCGTGACAAGCCAATCATCAGCGACCCCTTTAAGGGTGACATCGCACCCACCTGCCTAGCCCACTATGCCAAGGACAAGGGCACACGACTGGTGATAGACCCAGTGACCCGCAAGCCGCGTCCTTACACGGTTCGTGAGTACGCAAGGTTGATGGGGTTGCCCGACTTCTTCACCTTTGACGCACCCGACAGCGATGCCTATCGCATGATTGGCAACGGCGTTGTGTTCCACAAGGGCGTGTGGGTGGCGAATGAGATCGTGAGGTATTTTTCTCACTCCCATCGACAATCAAGACCACTCACAAGAGCTGCTTCACATCAGAACGTCTGAAAGATACCCCTTGGTTTTCTCTGACTCCTTCTCATTAACTTTCTCACGCTTCATTCGCGCAAAAAAGAGACCCTAAAGGGTCTCTTAAAATCTTGGGCTGACCAATCCGGTCGGCCCTCTTAATGGGGTCGGTTCCTTTGGGGACTGGCCCTTTTCACATCTGGAGAAATGCTATGAACGCAAAAGTAGAAACCACCCTGTACGCCAACATCACCGACCTGTTCGACATCCTCAAGGACTTCAACAAGGCCAAGGTCAGACTGACCGGTCGGGGTGCCACCAAGGATGTCATGGGATGGAGCCGCACGGCGAGTGAGCACGTTTGCTTTGGCTCGGTGACAGGGCGCACCACCGAGCAGAGCTTGCGTATGCACCTGTCGAACCTGCTGAACGAGGACATCGACCACCTCAAGCAGGAAGTGGCGCATAAGGGCTATGACGCCGTGCTGTCCACCGTCAAGGCGAACCTCTTGGTGTTCAAGGGGCAAGCCAAGCACACCGCCCTGGGTCAGTTGGACGAGCTGCAATCCAAGAGCTTTATGGAGGCAGTGGGCGCACTTCCGCAGCCGACTGAGGGGGTGAGCGAAGCGAACGCCCCGAAGGAGGCGGAGGCCAAGGGGGACGAGTGGGTATTCAACGTGCCCGCCTTGCGTGGGTTGCAGGGGGGCCGTGCTTACTACGCCGTGACCATGCCCTATCGGGTACTCGCCCGACTGTTGCAGATCCAGACCGGCTTTGCCGCTATCGAGCGAGCCCAACGTGAAGTGAACAAGTCTCGGGTGACTGACCTTGTGGACTACATGGGCCAAGCAGGATACGCCCTGCCAGCCCTGACTGGGTGTGTCGAGGGGAGGGCCGAGTTTACCGGCGACCACATGGGCACACTCGCCATCGACATGGGAGCCAAGATCTTGCTGGCTGATGGCCAACATCGGGCGAGTGCAATCGTCAACAAGGTGGAGGGTGACGCCGCGCTTGCGGGTGAGTCAGTAATCATCCAGTTGTATACCGGCCTCACCTTGGACGAACGGCAGCAGCTGTTCTCTGACCTCAACAGCAAGGCGGTCAAGCCGAACGCCTCGATCAACAACCTCTACAACCACCGCAAGGATGGCAGCCAAGTGGCTCGGGCCGTGGCCAACGCCGTGTTCCCTGGGCTTATCGACTTCGAGCGCACCACCTGTGGTGGCCGCAGTGAGTACCTGTACCCGTTCAAGACGCTCATTGATGCCAACAACGTGCTGATGAACAAGCGTGATGGTGAAGCGTGGAGCGCCGAGGACAAGGTTGAAGCCCTCAAGATCTGGGCGTTGATCATGAAGCGGGTGCCGGTCACAACCGCAGCCGGTTCAGGGGATAACGTGGCCAAGCTGCGTGAAGGCTCGGTGCTCGGCACTGCCGTGGGCCTGATGGTGCTGGTCTGGGTAGCCAAGGTGCTGATGGAACAGGAGGGATTGAACGGGCTCACTCACCTGCGTAAAGCCGACTGGGACAAGGGTTGGTTCGGTTGGCAGGGCAACGTGATGTTGGGGGCCAAGATGATCAAGAACGGCAGCAGTATCAAGGATGGTGCCCGCGCCGTGTTAAGCCTGCTTGATATGCCTGTAACGGGTGTGTCCGGTAATTGACGATACCCTAAGTCATTTTTGTTGCCTTTCAAAGGGTCAAAGAGTTTTCAACATTGGTCGGATCATTTACGGATGTGAGGAAAGCCGCATGACAACCTCAAATGAATCAAAAAAAGAACCAGCCGCAGTCGCCTCGTTAATCATTGAAGCCAGCAAGCACGTCAACAAATCGTGGCAGGAGCTGGCTCATTTGGCGTCCAACTGGATGGTTGCCCAAGGGCTGGAGACACCGATAAGCCAGCAGGATCTCGCCTCGCTGGCAGCTTGCATGATGTTCACCGGCAAGCCCAAAGCCCCTGACGCTGGCGACCGTGACTCGTTCTTCGAGTTCATCGGTGTGAAGCAGAAGCCCAAGGAGGACTTGGGCGCTGGGGTGGCGGTGGAGATAGACGGGTGCAAGGGTATGCTGCGTTACCGTCTGGCCAAGGACATGTTCGATACCACGCTACGTGTCCCGATACCCACCATTGAATGGGCTGACCAAGCCCCGCACTCCGTCCCCCAGATCAATCCCTTCTACGAAGTCACCCCCGTCTTTCACGATGTCTTGACCGCCATGGCTATGGGCTTTCGCTCATGGCTGTTCGGTCATACCGGCACCGGAAAGACGGCGGCTATCAGGGAGATCTGCGCACGGTGCAGCTTGCCGCTGGTGCGGATCAACTTCGATTCGGAAATGACCCGTGCTGACCTCGTTGGCAAGACCGAGTTGCTCAACGATGGCGGCACGACCGTGAGCCGGTTCATTGAGGGTGTGCTGCCCCGTGCTCTCCCGCACGTTGGGGTAGTGCTGCTCGATGAACTGGACTTCATCCGGCCCGACCTCGCCTACGTCATGCAGGCGGTGCTGGAGGGGGATGAACTGGTGCTGACCGGTGATAACGGTCGCCGTGTACCGGTGCATCCGCAGTGCTGGATAGTGGCCGCAGCGAATACCTGTGGCCAAGGGGATGATGTCGGCCTGTACCGAGGGGCGCGTGAGCAGTCCGCCGCATTCCTCAACCGGTTCCAGACCTTCATCGACTTTGAATACATGGAGTGGCCCAAGGAGGCAGCCTTGCTGGAGCGTGAGACCAGCCTGCCTACCCACATCTGCGAGAAGCTGTGCCTGTATGCCAAGGAGCATCGGGAAGCGTTCGGCAGGCGTGAGGTGCTCACTCCGATCTCGTACCGCCAGTTGGTCACGATGGCCAACCGGATGATGTTCATGTCCCGACATGCAGGCGTCTTGCCGCAGGACGGAGTATGGGAGGCCATGGAGTTGGTGGTCTTCAATGCCATGCCTGCACATGAGCGCGTCAAGATGACGGGCATCGCACAACGGTTAAGCATCTAAGGAGGATGTGATGGGTTAAAGCGACATTTCTAACCTGCCCGTGTGGCCGGTCATCCTTCGACTGGGGGGACGGGTACTACACCCGTTCCATTGGTAAGGCGAAACGAATGTAACCGAGCGGTAGCAACGGGGGCCAAGACGGCCCCCTTTTTTATGTCATGGAGATATGAAAATGAACTCGACCGATCTGGTAATTGAGTGCAACGCGATAGCCCGCGTGTTGGGCAGATCGCAGGTGCGCGTAGAGTTTGCAGGGAGTGAGGCGTGGAATGACGGCTCCCTGATCCGCCTGCCCGAGATAGCTGCGGGCAAGGTAAGTGACGACAAGGTAGCGATGATGCGTGGCTATACCGACCATGAGACTGCGCACTCGCTGTTTACTGACTTTGAGTTTTTCCGGCAACACGACAAGACCAAGGCCGACCAGATCAACTATCTGGAAGACCCACGGATCGAGGCGGCCTACCAGCAGCAGTACCCTGGGGCGTGGAGTAGCTTGAACGCCATGCGTCATGTGTCGGCGCAACTCCAGCTTGATGCACTGGCCAAGGTGCCGCCGCATCTGCTCGACTGGGGACTGCTGATCTTCGGGGCGGTCAAGTGGACGGCCTCGCAGATGATGGGCCACGGTGGTGACGTACAGCGGGCGCTGGTTGCCATGATACCGGAGCACTACCGGCCACTGGCCAGCGAGTTTGCGACCCGCTCGATGGCGGCCAAGAGTACCCAAGAGATAGCGGCGCTCGTTGACGAACTGTGTGAGCGGCTCAATTTTGAGCCGGAGCCACAGAAAGCGCCTGAACGCGAGCAGGAGCCAAGCGAAGGGGATGACAAGGACGAGGACGAGGGCGAGGATGGGCAGGAAGGGCAGCCCAAGGGCGTTGGTGAGGACGGAGAAGGTGACGAGGGCCAAGAGGATGGCGGGGCGTCTGGTGGCCAAGGAGAACAGCAAGCGCCGCTCATTGACGAGGCGGCCATCCTGAGCGGCATGGCCAGCCGTGAGGTGGGCTTGCCCAAGTTCAACCTCCAGCTGTTCGAGTACAAGCACGATGACGCCCACGTCTGCGGCGTAGCCTTCTCGGCCAAGGAGAAGGTCGCCATCAGTCCGATGGGTTCCCATGCCAAGAGCATCCTCAAACGTGCGCTGATAGGCGTTGATGACAGCCGCTGGCTGGGTGGCCGTGTCCATGGCCTGCTCGATGCCAACGACTTGGTGCGGGCCTACCAAGGCGAGGATGACGTTTACCGGCAGCGCACCAAAGACCCCGAGCTTGATACCGCCGTCACCCTGCTGATTGACATGAGTTCCAGCATGAGGGGCGAACGGATTGAGTGGGCCACCAAGACGGCGTTGATGCTGGGTGATGCGCTCGACTCGCTGGGTGTGCCACTGTCGATCCTGGGTCACACCACCATGGCCCTGCACAACTACACCCTCTACCCAAAGGCCGATGTGGATCAGGTGTTCGCATTTGCCAACGACAACCGCCACCCCCAGCTTGCTGCCTTCAAGTTCCAGAACGCCGACCAGACCGGACGGAAGTTGAAGGGCGGGCGCTCGGGTAAGGTGGTTGAGAGGCTGGCCATCAAGGCGTATGAGCGGTATCAGCTGGGCCACTCACTCAACGCGGACGAGGTGTACGGCCTCGGCTGCGCGTTGACGAGTGCCCCAGGGTATATCTCATCCGACCCGTTGGTGGTGTTTAATTTGTTAGGGTTCGGGGTGAGGATCAGAAACGCCCGAGATGTGATCGAAAGGTTGCCCTATTTAGTGGGTGTGTACGGAGCCAATAACATCGACAACCGCGCTATTGAGTTTGCTGCCAATCAGATTGGGAAGTGTAAGCAGAAGCGCAAGATACTTTTAATGTTATGTGATGGCATTCCATATGCGCGTGGGGCACTTTCTAACTTATTGAATTCCTGTACCTATAACACCCTAGCTAATGTGTCCACCCTTGGTATCAAGGTGATCACTTTCGGCTTTGGTTCAACAAGTGTTAAAGGATGTACCCATTATGATGTAACATCAGGCTCAATCGGGCAGATAGAAAAAACAGTCCTTTTTGTTGTCAATGAAGTGCTAAAAACATCATACCCTCGCCATTCCCCGAGCAGAACTGGTGCAGTGGAGACAACCATATGAAAGCTAGACCGGCATATAGGATTAGGTTGAACTGGATTAGGATGGCTCCTGCACATAGAAGAAGTCTCGTTAAGAACCCAAACTGGTGGGTGCTTGTCGCCCAGCGGGTGAAGTCAGGCGTGAAAATCGAGGATGCTATCAGCCAAGTGGAGAGTGAGTGCGAGGCTAGACTCGCGGCTCGCAAGGCAAATGGAGATTAATATGGATAGTTTAGAGATTGAGCGGATCTTGCATCAGTTTCAAGGCCTGGAGCTACAGAACCGCATTTTGGAAAAGAAGTTTAATAACTTACAAAACGAACATCAGAAGACACTTGATGTAATCGAATCGCTTAAATCGAACCTCGCTGAATTACAACTGCAACTTGCATCATTTGGTATTGCACCATCGCACGACAATGAATCGCTACGAGAACTCAGCGACCTGACTCCACGCCAACACGTTATCCTTCAATTATTTATTGAAGGATTTAACTACGACCAGATGGCTCACCGGATCGGGGTCTCGATTAACACAATCAAGACTCAGGCCAAGGCCATCCGTACCAAGTGGGGCGTGGACAACCGATCCGACCTGATATTCAAGGCCCGCCGTGCCATCGGTAGCGTGGCTGACAATGTGTATGTCGAGATCAGTGGTGGGTTGCCGAAGAACTGGGGTGAAGAGTTCGCTCACCTAGCCAAGGATGCAGACCCACATAACGTGTTGTACCGGCCAAGTAAGGGAAGAGGTGCTGGACATGAAGACGAAGAAGATTGATGGCAAAGAGTTGGCGACCATGAAGGACGCCGCCCTTTGCTACCTATCCGATAAGGAACGGTCAAGATCGACCACTCATATCGTCTCGAAGCTGGCCCCTTTTTGGGGCCAGTTTCGTTTGGTTGATGTGAACCAGCGGACGATGGATGACTACGCCAAGGGGCTGGTCGGGATGGCCCAAGCAACCAAGGCGCGGATGTGCAGGCAGGCCCGCACGGTCTACCTGTACGGGTGCCGTGAGTTTGACCTCGCACCCAAGGGGATCAAGGTGCCGACCGAGGGCAAGCACTGCGCCGAATTTCTGACCAAGCCTGAACTGGCCAAGTTGTTGGAGGGGCTGACGGATGAAGCCAGGGCCATTGCGACCTTCATGGTCTATACCGGCGCACGGTATTGCGAGGCCCGACTGGTAGAGGTGGATGACCTCAAGCAGATGGGTACGGCGTTGATGTGCCGATTACGCCACAGGAAGGGCAGCGAGACGCTTTGGCGCGAACGCTGGGTGCCGGTGCATCCGAAGGTACAGGAAGAGATTAAGCAGCACGGTAGCGTCTCTGGTGCGCTCTGGCGCAATGGCCAAGGGAACCGCTGGCACAAGGACGCGACTGCGCTACGCAAGCAGATGAAGCGGGTAGCAGCCAAGCTCGGGTTCGAGGCTCGGCCCCATGTGCTGCGGCATACCTTCGGGACGCTACTGGCCAATGAGGGGGGAGACCTGCGGATACTGGCGGAACTGATGGGCCATGCCAGCTTGCAGCAGACCCGAACCTACATCAATGCAGGGAATCAGGAGGCCGCCGCGCTGGTCGGGAAATTGTGATGGGTCACATTTCTGGTCATGGCTGTGACCATTGTTGTGACCATGCATGACCATACGTGACCACGGGCTAGTTAAATAGCGCAGTGGTCAAATCTGGTCATGTCTACTACAGTTTATTAAGCCGATACAAGCAGTTAGGTGAGGGTGGCATTGCGAAGCCTGAACTGTTTCAACCGGCCTTTTGGCCGGTTTTTTTTATCTCTGTGCCCCGAAATTACTGGGACAACGCCTTCAGCTGTGCCTTGTCGGGCGGGTTGTTCCAGTCGATGGGGCCGTGGGTAAAGCGGTACTGCAGCCGTGGCAGGCTGGTCTCCAGCCACTCTTCCCTAAAGTAGGCATACCCCTGATTCCAGTCAGGATCATTGGCCCAACCGGTTTGCAGGAAGTAGAGGCGAGTGCCCTGCCCTTCCGGCACAAAGCGCAGACAAACCTGAGTCTTCTGCTGACGAATATGGGGCAGACTGGGCGGAAAATTCCAGCTAAAGCTGAGCAAATCATAGGGCATGACGGCCATGACCCTGCACCCTTCACTGCCCCGTTCACCCAGTGGAGCATCCGGCCTGAAGTAGATTTCGAAGGGGCCATTCGGTTCGGCTACCATCAAACACTCGGGAGCCAGAAAACTGCGCAGACCACTCTCTGTCGTCCAGGCGTGCCACACGTCATCGATATGAGCCGGAACAAAAATGTTGCCTTCAATCTGTTTATTGTCCATAAATCAACAATCCTCACGCCATCCATACAGGGGACTTCGGCAGTATAGCCCCATGACAAATGTATTGGACAGCCCTTAATCACACCCTTGTCATTTGCCCCAGATAACCTTGCCCGCGTGCAACAGGGAACAGTGACCGCCCTTGGGAGAGCATGATGATCAGGCGCATGGAAGAACGTGATATCACCCCGCTGGCCAAGCTGTTTTTACAAGGCCGCAGACAAACCTTTCACTGGGTAGACCCCTCCCTGTTTCACCTGGATGACTTTATCGAGCAGACCCGGGGAGAAGAGATATGGGTGGCTGAGCGAGGGGGGACGCTCTGCGGATTTATCGCCGTATGGCAACCCGATCACTTTGTGCATCATTTGTACGTTGCGAGCGACTGGCATGGTCAGGGGATTGGGCGAGCGCTGCTCGAACATGGTCTGGCAAATAATCCCCGCACGGCATCACTCAAGGTGGCAACCCGCAATACGGCGGCCGTGGCCTTCTATCATCGGCTTGGCTGGCAGCATGGCGACGAGACCGGGTACTGCGAGCTCACCGGTCCCTGGTGCAAGCTTTGTCGTGAGTAGACAACAGCTCTCCAGACTGTCATGCATGGGCCCGTAAAGGGAAAATATCGATCCGGGATTGCATGGCAGAATATGAGAACACCACGACCCCCGTTGCGCGCGTGATCGCGACCACCGCTCGCACCGAGGATCCCACGCAGGGCGTATGTGCTCTCTAGACCCGAAACAGCTTGAGCAGGGTATCGAGCTGACCGGAGAGCTGGCGCAAATCGCTGCTGGCTTCAGCCACTTGCACCACCCTGGCCGCGCTCTCGCTATTGAGGGTGGCAATCCGGTTCACGCTATGGCTCACCGCCTCTGCTACCGAGTGTTGCTCTTCCGAGGCTTGGGCAATATACATGTTCATCTCGCGGATCAGACTGACCTGGTTTTTAATTTTCTCCACCGATACCTGTACATCGGCGGCTTCGGCGCCCGCACGAGAGGCCTGCTCCTGGCTCAACTGCATCCCGGCACCGACATTCTGGGTCGCCTGTTGCAGCCGTTTGATGCTGGCACTGATCTCTTCGGTCGACTGACGAGTGCGCCCCGAGAGGGTTCGCACTTCATCGGCCACCACCGCAAAACCGCGCCCCTGATCCCCAGCCCTCGCCGCCTCGATGGCGGCATTGAGCGCCAGCAGATTGGTCTGCTCGGCAATACCATTGATCACTTCGATAATATTGCCGATGCTGCTGCTCTCGGTAGAGAGGGAGCGCATCAGCCCCGCCACCCGTTCCACCTCTCCCACCAGCTGGTGAATCGCCTGATTGGCATGACCGGCCAGATTGTAGCCCTGTTCGACATAAAGGTTGGCCTCATCGGTCGCCGTAGCAGTCTTCACTGCATTACCTGCCACCTCCTGCACCGCCTGGCTCATCTCGGTAATGGCAGTCGCGACCTGATCCAGCTCCAGTTGCTGGGCATCACTGGCGCCCCGAGTATCCGCCGCAAGGGTGTCACAACGTTCCGCGGTCTGCAGCACGCCAGCAGAGAGCTCGTTGATTTCGGCCACCATCTCCTGAAGCTTGGCAATAAAGTGATTGATGTTGGTGGCCAGCGCGCCCATCTCATCCTGACGGAGGATCTTGAGACGCCGGGTCAGATCCCCCTCTCCCCTGGCCAAATCGAACACCGCCAGATTCATCTGATGAAGTGGTCTCAGCACATTGCGATGAATGAGTACCATCAACAAGGCAATGATACAGATATCAAGTACCAGGATCTGCCAGACAGTGGTGATCAACTGCTGGCGCAAGTTGGCCTGAATGGCCGCATCACTGGTTTCGACCAGCAATCTGGCCACGGTATTTTTCTGGCCGCTGTCGTCGTAGACCAGATCATACCCCCCATAGGCCGCCGTATCGGCGGGTATGGCCGTTACAGGGGAAATAGTGCCCGCTGCATCGCGGGCAAACCCGGCCACCAGCTTCTCCTTGTTGACCACCAGCAGTGTGCTGAGCATATCGGCCGCCAGCTCGGATTTGAGCGATGCCTCGATAAAGGCCGACTCATAATTCCACAAAGGGCCAGGCAAGGAGAGCTGCAGTCGCTTGATCGCCTGCTCGACCAGCTGAGCCTGTTTGCTGTAGCTCTCTTCCCTCACCGAGCTGTAGTTATAACCACCAAACAGTACCAGTAGCAGACTCACCGAGAGGGAAGTCAGTACGGCAATCCTGAACTTCAGACTTTTCCAATCCATGACTTCCTCCCGGTATTAACGGCAGCAGGAACAGTACAACTTACTGGTACTTGGCGTTGATTTTCTCGATGGTGCCGTCGGCTTTCATGGCTGCCAGAACCTCGTTGAGCTTGTTGATGAGTTCATCGGGCGTATCCTTGTTAAACGCCAAACTCATCTGGGTTTCCTTGAACACGAAGACCGGCTTGGGTGAGGCAACCTTCTCCTTGCTGGCCAGATAGGGCGCCAGATACTGGCCGGTTGCCCAGAGATCGATACGACCGGCCTCCAGTTTTTTCACGTTGGCGGTGTCATTGGCTGCCAGCTGCAACTTGGCAAATCCCTGTGCCTTAAGATACTCGGCTGCCGCATCACCGTTGTAGCCCCCCACCGAATACTGCTTGGCCTCTTCCAGTGAAGAGACTGTGATATTGGCCGTCGAGCTGGAGAAGAACACCCAGTTGTTATTGACCAGCGGCCCCACCCATTTGAACAGCGCCTCACGCTCCGGGGTACGAGTCGTGGAGTAGAGTGCGGTGTTGGGAGTGCTGAGGGTATCTTCATACGCCCGCTTCCAGGGCATCAGGGTCAGCTTGTATTCGACGCCGGCACGCTTGAGCAGCTCTTCGACCACCTCGGTCGATAGCCCGACAATCTTGCCCCCCTCCCCCTGCATGTTGAACGGAGGGTAATCCTCGGTCATCACGTTCAGTGGCGCAGCCTGAACTGCGCTTATCGCCATCATGGAAGAGACTGAAAAAATTGCACTTTTCCACAGCAGTTGATAGTTCATTGCAACCTCGCTTTGCTTGCCATTCATCCCTGAACATCCGCCGTTACCGATGGCGGTGCACATCTGACCCGCTGGGGTCATGCCGGCTTTCACGGCTCGCCGCCCACCCATGTGCAGCAGCAAACAGATCCGGATTTTGCCAGTGCGCAACGAAACGCAATCGGCGGGGGAGGCTCACGACAAATCGAGGTGGAAACATGCCAGGGCAGCATGAGGGGAGTGTGGAGGGGGCGGATAAACCTCTGCCATACAACAGCGCTGTGGCGAAGCAGAAGCGCATCGTTTAATGACCAGGGTCTGGGAGAGAAATGATAGAAAACGCCAACATCCATTTTCCCATACTGCTCGAGGAGACCTCAGAGCCAAACCTGTCCTTTAGCTAAGGTCACGAAAAGAGATACGTCAAATGAGAGTGCTAACCCCCTCATCTACTTCCAAATTAGATTCCAGATGAGCTCCGCAGAGCCGAAAAGTGGCGCGAGAGAACCGAAACAGAGAAGACCACCGCGAGGTGGCCTTCTACAAGTTAACGATGAACGTCTGGCGATACTCAATCCTTGGCGGCGTCCATCACACCTTCTTCGGAGTGCGCAGGCAGGATCAGGTTGAGCAGGATGGCGGCAACGGAGGCCAGGCCAACACCGGCCAGCGCGAAGTCGCCAATCTTCATCTCCAGCGCACCGACACCGACAGTAAGAGTCACGGCGACGATGGCGATATTGCGCGACAGTCCCAGATCCACCTTGGATTCCACCAGCGTCTTGAGACCGATGGCAGCGATGGATCCGAACAGCAGCAGCATGATACCGCCCATCACCGGCATCGGGATGGAGGTGAGCAACGCATTGAACTTGCCGAAGAAGGCCAGAATGATGGCAAACACCGCAGCCCAGGTCATGGTGACCGGATTGAAGTTGCGAGTGATCATCACGGCACCGGTCACTTCGGCGTAGGTGGTCACGGGTGGGCCACCGATGAAACCGGCGAAGCAGACTCCGATACCGTCACCGGCCAGCGTACGATGCAAACCCGGATCCTTGGTGTAATCCTTGCCAGTCACGCCACCAATCGCCAACACGCCACCGATATGCTCGATACAGGGGGCGATGGCTACCGGCAACATGAACAACGCAGCAGCCCAGTTGATCTCCGGGGTTTCGAAGTGGGGCAGCGCCAGCCAGGGGGCGTTCACCATGCCATCGAAACTCACCTGGCCCATGAACACCGCCGAGACATAACCGGCAATCACACCGCACAGGATGGGGATCAGCTTGATCCACCCCTTGCAGAACACAGCTGCAATCAGGGTGACCGCCAGCGAGATACCGGCCAGCGTCAGCGCAGTCCCCGCAGGAACCACCTGCTCACCACCGGCGCGGCCCATCGCCATGTTGCAGGCAACCTGCGCCACAGAAAGACCGATCACCATGATCACCGGGCCAATCACCACCGGGGGCAGCAATTTGTGCACAAAACCCATCCCTTTTGCCCGGATCAGCGCAGCCAGAATGAAATACATGAAACCGGCGGCAAACAGGCCAAACATGGTGGATGGCAATCCCCAAGTCTGGGTGGCGTAGATGATGGGAGCGATAAAGGCAAAGCTGGAACCGAGGAAAATCGGGACCTGGCGGCGGGTGCAGAGCTGGAACAACAGGGTGCCCACACCGGCGCCAAGCAGGGCCATGGAGGGGTTCAGTCCGGTGAGCAGGGGCACCAGAACCATGGCACCGAAGGCGACAAACAGGATTTGCAGCCCGGCGACACTTTGCTTGACTAAGGAAAACATGGATGTCCTTAATTTTTTGATAACTGATGGGGATATTTATCACTTTTCAGTCATCACAAGACTTTTTCAAGGCACAAAATGAACACAAATGCGTCACCTGTTACCTTTTACTGCTTGGGAAGGGCATGAAACTAGCTTTTTAGGCGGGATTCGTTGCTACAAGCATCGAGTATGCGATTTTACGCATTATTGTGACGAACGCCAATCGTTTTTCCATCATGTTTATTGTGTTCATGGTCAAAAATGCCGCCACCAGGGGCGCGCTCTATAATGGATCCTGTGAATCAAGATGGACAAGGAGTCCCCATGTCACAGCCCCCATTCAAGGCCAGCCAGCGCAGATTGCTGATCGGCTCGGCCATCGCTCTCGCCCTGTTTGCGAACCCGTTCAGTTATGATTTCGCCCACAATGAGTGGCAAATGAATCAGGCCTATGCCAAGTCCTGCTTTATCGCCGGCACTCGCATCACGATGGCCGATGGCTCCACCCGCCCCATAGAGACGCTCCGGGTCGGTGAACGAGTGCTGGATCAACACGGCGGCAGTAACCGGATCCTGGCGATCGAACGGGTCATACTGGGCAAGCGCAGACTCTACGGGATCAATGATCTGCCCCCATTCTTTACCGCAGAGCACCCTCTGCTGACCACGCAGGGCTGGGCGGCCATCTCACCGGCCATGACCCGAACCGAAAACCCGCAACTGGCGGTGCTGCCGCTATTTACCGGCATGCAGATAATGTGTCGCCCGGCACCTGTCATGGTGGCGGGCAATCTGGCCCTGCAACCCCAGCCGGAATTACTGCTGGTTGAGTCACTCTGCTGGATCGAGGCGTCTCCCACTACCGCACTCTTCAATCTGCTGCTCGATGGCAGCCACAGCTACATCGCCAATGAGCTGATCGTTCACAACAAAGATGGCGATGGTGGC
Source organism: Aeromonas sp. 602396 (assembly GCF_049173735.1). Classification (NCBI taxonomy): domain Bacteria; kingdom Pseudomonadati; phylum Pseudomonadota; class Gammaproteobacteria; order Aeromonadales; family Aeromonadaceae; genus Aeromonas; species Aeromonas sp. 602396. The sequence continues at coordinate 17,057 of NZ_JAAKSD010000021.1, forward strand.
AGTGGGGGCAGCAGTGGTGGTGGCGACAGCGGTGGAGGCAGCGATAGCGGTGGAGGCAGCGATAGCGGTGGAGGCAGCGACAGCGGCGGCGGCAGCGACAGCGGCGGCGGCAGCGACAGCGATGGGGGCAGCAACAGCGGCGGTGGCAGCGACAGCGATGGGGGCAGCGATGACAGTGGCGGCCAGGGCGAGCATGCCGGCGGAGAGCAGCATGGTGGAGGTGAACGGCATGCTGGTGGAGAAAAACATGCAGGGGGAGAACGCCATGGGGGTGGCCGCGGGTTTGGCAATGGCGTTGATGACAACGGCGTAGATGCCGTCGATGCCAACGGCAACAAGCTCAGGGGGGATGGAACCATCGATGACAACGGTGTGGATGCTGTCGATGCCAACGGCAACAAACTAAGAGGTGATGGCACGGTCGATGACAACGGTGTGGATGCTGTCGATGCCAACGGCAACAAACTAAGAGGTGACGGCACGGTCGATGATCGCCAGCAAGTGCTTACCGATGAGCAGGAGCGGGTGCTGCTCAACAACGGTTTTCGCCAACAGGGGCAACCATGATGCGATATCTGTTACCACTCCTCCTGCTCGGCCTCACTGGCTGCGCCACGGTCGACACTCCGCCGCTTTACCATCAGATGGATAAGGCAGATGTTCAACTGGCCAATCAGGCCCTTGCCAAGGCGCTGGAAACCCGTACCAAAGGGCAGAGCCTCACCTGGTTCAATCCGGCTAATCGTCACTCGGGCAGCGTCACGCCGCTACGCACCTTCCGCCATGCCAGCGGGGAGTGGTGTCGCGACTATCGCGAGCAACTCTATATCGGCCAGGCCAGTCAGCAGTGGCAGGATACCGCCTGTCGCAATCAGCAAGGGCGCTGGCGACCATTGCGAACTTAGTGAATGCCACGGGGTAAACGAAAGGGGGTAGCAGCGCTACCCCCTTGTCATCTTTACCGACCCTTTATCGGGGCGGTGAATACGCGGTTATACCCGACGATAGGGCAGGTAAACCGGCTCCCACATGTGGTTGAGGATATGCTGATGCAGATCCTGCCCGATCAGCGGGTGGGACGGATCCCGACGCACGATATCCTTGAGCACGGCGGTAGCCACATGCACCGAGATGTTGCGCAGTTCGCGAATACGCGGATAGACGGCTCCCTTGGCCAGATCCTCTTCGCTTACGCACTCGGCCAGCGCAAAGGCGGCGGTGGTGAAGATATCCGGGCTGATCTCGCGGATCTGGCTGACGATGGCCGCCAGACCTACACCGGGGAAGATAAAGACGTTGTTGCCCTGCCCCACCCGGAACTCCTGCCCCTCGTAGCTCACGTCCTTGAAGGGACTACCGGTCGCCACGATCGCCTTGCCCTTGCTCCAGCGGTAGATATCCTCCGGCAGCGCTTCACAGTTGGCGGTCGGGTTGGAGAGCGGGAACACCATGGGGCGCTCGCAATGCTGCAGCATCAGCTGGATGTGTTCTTCCTGGAAGGCACCGCCCGAGCCACTGGTACCCAGCAACACGGTAATGGGCACATGACGCAGTACATCGGCAAGATTGGCCTTGCCGGGCACCTCGGTGTCCCAGCCTGCCAGCAGCAGCCCCGGTTTGGCGTAACGACGCTTGTACTCGTCAAGTCCCTCGCGGTTGTCGCACACCAGCCCCTGGGTATCCAGGATGTAGATGCGATCCCGCGCGGCCTGCGGATCCATCCCCTCACGGATCATCCCCGCGCAGATCTGATCCGCGACACCAACCCCGCCAGCGCCAGCGCCATAGACCAGATAGTTCTGCTGGCCCAGGGTCTCCCCCTTGACCTTGACCGCGCCTATGATACCGGCCAGCACCACGGCACCGGTGCCCTGAATGTCATCGTTGAATGACGGCAGTGCCTGCTGGTAGCGGGCCAGATTGTTGAAGGCGTTGGATTTGCTGAAGTCTTCCCACTGCAGCACGGCGTTGGGGAAGTGGCGCTTGACCCCCTGCACGAACTTGTCGATGAACTCTTCGTACTCCTTGCCACGAATACGCTTGTGGGGGCGGCCCAGATACATGGGATCATCGAGCAGTTTCTGGTTGTCGGTGCCCACATCCAGCGCGATGGGCATGCAGCAGGCGGGGTGAATACCGGCCCCAAGGGTATAGAGCGCCAGCTTGCCGATGGGGATCCCCATGCCGCCAACACCCTGGTCGCCGATCCCCAGAATGCCCTGGCTGTCGGTGACGACTATGATGCGGATCGATTTGGCATCGAAGTGACGGGCCTGACTGCCCATATCATCTACGTTGTCCGGGGTGATGTAGAGGCCGCGCGGCTTCTGGAAGCGGTGGCTGAACTCCTGGCACGCCTTGCCCACGGTCGGGGTATAGATGTAGGGAGTCATCTCCTCCACATGGCGTGACAACAGGGCATAGAAGAGAGTCTCGTTGCGATCCTGCAGAGCACGCAGGTTCTGGTACTTCTCGATATCGCTGCAAGCGCTCTTGAACCCCTCATACACTCGCTCGAGCTGGGCTTCAAAGGTTTGTACCTGAGGCGGCAGCAAACCATCGAGATCAAAATCGGCCCGCTCCTGTTCGGTAAAGGCCGTGCCCTTGTTGAGGTATCGATTGTTAAGCAGATCAGTGCCGGTCAGTGCAACGGGGCGAAAATCCTCTCCCTGTGCATCTTTCCACAGCAGATATTGTCCGGTAGCCATAGTCATTCTCTTTGATTTACGTGAAATTGCCGTTCGGCAGGAGAGCAAGACTCATAATGAAATCAATCATATGACGTTTACTCGATCGGTTTTGTGAGCTTGGGCATACCCTGTGGCCAAAATCCGCTCATCTCGCTCCCCGAGTGATAAATATCCACGGAGAGGAATGAGACTCATGCTAGCATTGCGATCAATTCCGCAACGTTTCACCATGCCGCAGCCGGGAGTGACCTGATGCCCTCGACTTTTTCAGCCAGCTTTTGCCTCCTCTCGCCATGCGTCTGATACTGCTCCTTGCCCTGTCACAACTGCTTGCCTGCAAGTCAGCTCTCGCCGCACAAGGGAGAGAACTGAACATCATCGTGGGTGAATGGCCCCCTTTCGTCTCCGAGCAGTCAAAACAGCACGGTCCCGTGGCCCACCTTATCAGCGATCTGTTCAAGGAGGCGGGCTATGAGGTGAAGTTCCACTTCGCCCCCTGGGGCCGGGTCTATTCGCTGGCGGCCAACAGCCAGCTCTACGACGCCACCGCCGTCTGGATGCACAAACCGGAGCGGGAGCAGGATTTTCTGTTCAGCGAAGCGGTGCTGCAGGAGCAGTTTGTCTTCTTCTCCCTCAAATCACGGCAGCTGCAAGCCGAGCGCCTTGAGCAGATCATCGGCATGCGGTTGGGGGGCGATATCGCCTATAGCTACGGGCCAGATCTGGACAAGATGGTGGTCGATGGCAAGGTAACCCAACAGAAAGTCACCGACGTGAAACAGAATTTCGGCAAGCTGCTGCGCGGGCGGATCGACCTCTATCCGCAAGAGCTGCGAGTCGGTCTGGCCGAGTTGCAGAGCCAGCTCGACCCCGCCAGCGCGGCACTCATCACCCACAGTCAGACCCCTTTTCTGCGCAACGACAGCTTCGTGATGTTCCCGCGCAAAATGCCGGATTCAGCCAAACTGCGGGATCAGTTCAATCAGCAGTTGCAGCAGGCCATCGCCAGCGGACGTTATAAGCGCTACTTCGAGCGGCTGGCCCGGGGGGGCTATTAACCTTGGCGAGGCAAAAACAGAGGGGATAAAACAACGGTGGCGGCCCTTTGTGGCCGCCACCTCTGTGATGCTTGTCAGCTGCTGGCATTAGCCGCTGATGCCCACCTCCAGCTTGAACGGCGTCTTGGCCTTGCTGCTCTCGGCCGCCCCCATCTGGTAGACCCGAATGGTATAAGTGCCCTTGGCGGGCAGGGTTGCCTCAAAGTTGTTCCCTTCCGTAGAGCCGATAAACATCGCCTCCCCCTTGCTGCCCGGCGGCAGAATATTGAAGTAGGGCTTGCCGGTCAGGATCACCACCATGCTCTGGCCCTTGTTGGCCGTCAGCTTGTAATCGAGGGTCTGGCTACCTTGAATGGTGCCGTTGATGGTTGCCCCTGACTCCCCCTTCTTGAACTGCACCTGCTGGGTCTTGATCCCGTCAGCCGCCTGCGCCACGCCCGCAATACCACCGAATAGCGCAGATGCACATACCGCTGCCAGCCATGCTTTTCTCATCATTTGTCATCCCTTGTGTGAATGGAACCCCTGTTACTGTTGCTCAAGGTGGCCCAAAAAACCATCGCCGTTTGCGGCATCGCTCAATCAATTTGCCATCACCATCGACCCGCCATCAAAAGGGGCGCCGCAGCGCCCCTTCTCTTTACTCTTTGTCGACCATCAGCTTGATTTGCCCGCCTTGGGCTCATCGAGAGTGTGTTTCACCTCTTCATACCAGAGGTCGTGGTGCTCCTTGGCCCAGGTCTCGTCCACCTCGCCGGTCACCATCCCCTCCAGCGCCCCTTCCAGCTGGAACAGACCCATGTAGATATGGAAGATAAAGCCGCAGATAAGGATCAAGGCGCCTACGATATGGATAAAGCTGGCCCACTCCATCTGACGGCGCAGCTGGCCGAAGATGGGGAAGTCGAGGAACAGCCCGGTCGCCACGACGATGCCGCCAAACCAGATCAGTAGCCAGAAGATCGCCTTCTCGCCGCCGTTGGAGAAGCCCGCCGAGGGGTGACTTCCCTTGTGCTTACCGAGCATGCCGCCAAACTTCATGAACCACTGCACATCCACCATATTGACGATGTTGTGGCGGAACCACTTGATGAGTACCCCCATCAGGCAGAGGAAGAAGAGCGGCCCCATATAGTTGTGGAACACCTTGGCAAACCAGATCCAGTTCTCCCACACCCCGAGGCTCACCACCGGCTTGATGAAGTACTTGCCGTAGATGATGGCCAGCCCCGACCCGGAGAGGGTCAGGAACATGGCCGCCGTGGTCCAGTGCAGCGCCCGATCCAGCCGACTCCAGCGCTTGAGCTTGCGCCCGGTGCGCGGTTTGGAGAGCTTGGTCTGCCCCACCACCAGATACATCAGGCCACACATGGCGAGCGACCCGAAAATGGCGATGGCACCGAGCGGCGACACCCACTTGGTCTTCACCTCGAACCAGAGCTGGCCCGGCACCGAGATAAGCACCCCGTGCTCCGGCGAGCGGGAGGTGGTCACCCCCTCCTGCCCATCCTTCACCGCACGCCAGTAATCGGCGCCGGCAAAGCCGACCGCCTCTTTCTCGGCATCGGCGAAACTTGCGGTACTCACCAGCAGCAGGGCAGCAAACAGGGCCATTAGCCAGGTTTTCATGCCGCCCCTCCCTGCTTGTTCAGCTTGCTGGCATCGTGGAACAGCTCATCGCCATTACCCCAAGCCGCATCCTTGGCACCGCGATAGGCAACCCGCTCGCGGAAGATGTCGGAGATCACCTGCGCATCCCCCGCCAGCAGCGCCTTGGTGGAGCAGAGCTCGGCACACATCGGCAGCTTGCCTTCGGCGATGCGGTTGGCACCGTACTTCTGGCGCTCCGCTTCGCTGTGATCCTCTTCCGGGCCACCGGCGCAGAATGTGCACTTGTCCATCTTGCCCCGATCGCCAAAGGCGGCGGTCTTAGGGAACTGGGGCGCCCCGAACGGGCAGGCAAATAGGCAGTAGCCGCAACCGATGCAGAGATCCTTGTTGTGCAGCACTATGCCGTCGTCGGTGTGATAGAAGCAGTCGGCCGGGCAGACCGCCATGCAGGGGGCATCGGTGCAGTGCATGCAGGCGACCGAGATGGAGGTCTCCCCCGGTAGGCCGTCGTTGAGGGTCACCACCCGGCGGCGCTGGATGCCCCACTCCAGGGCATCGTCGTTCTCGTTCTTGCACGCCGTCACACAGCCGTTGCATTCGATGCAGCGCTTTGTGTCACACATGAATTTCATTCTGGCCATGGGATCAGGCTCCTACTTTGCGAAAACGGCACAGGGTGACCTTGGTCTCCTGCATCTGGGTGACCGGGTCATAACCATAGGTGGTGACTATGTTGACCGACTCCCCCAGCACATAGGGGTCAGACCCTTCCGGATACTTGGATCGCAGATCCTTGCCCTCGAAGTGGCCGCCGAAGTGGAACGGCATAAAGGCGAGCCCCGGTTTGACCCGCGGGGTCACCAGCGCCTTCACCTTGACCCGGCCCCCTTCCGGCCCCTCGACCCACACATCCTGACCGTCGCGCACGCCGACGTCATTGGCATCCGCTGGGTTCATCTCGACGAACATCTCCTGCTGCAATTCAGCCAGCCAGGGGTTGGAGCGGGTCTCGTCGCCGCCCCCCTCGTATTCGACCAGACGGCCGGAGGTGAGGATGATGGGGAACTCCTTGCTGACATCCTTCTCCTGCACCGAGGCGTACTGGGTCGGCAGGCGCCACAGGCTCTTCGAATCAGGCCAGGTGGCGTAGTCGGCCAGCAAGTCGCGGCGCGGGGTGTAGAGCGGCTCGCGGTGCTTGGGCACCTGATCCGGGAAGGTCCACACCACGCAGCGCGCCTTGGCGTTGCCGTAAGGGACGAAGCCGTGCTTGATGGCGACCCGCTGGATACCGCCGGAGAGATCGGTCTTCCAGTTCTTGCCCTCGGCCTCTTTCTTCTCGGCCTCGGTCAGCTCATCCCACCAGCCGAGCTGTTTCATCAAGTCGGCGGTGATCTCGGGATAACCGTCTTCCACCTCGCTCCCTTTCGGCCAGGAGTCTTCGGCGAGCAGCGAGACGCCCTGATACTCGATGCCGAAGCGGGCGCGGAAACCGCCACCCCCTTCCGAGACCGGAATGCTGGTGTCGTAGAGGATATGGCTGCCGGGATGTTTCATCTCCGGGGTGCCCCAGCAGGGCCACGGCAGACCGTACACTTCGCCACTGACCGGGCCGCCCTCGGCCTTGAGGTTGGTCTTGTGGAAGGTGTGCCAGTTCTGCTGGTGCGCCTTGAGCCGCTCCGGGCTCTGGCCGGTGTAGCCCACGCTCCACATGCCGCGGTTGTATTCGCGGGTGATGTCTTCCAAGAGCGGCTGGTTGTTCTCTACCTTGATGTGCTTGAACAGCTGGTCGGCAAAACCTAGCTTCTTGCTCAGCAGATACATGATCTCGTGGTCGACCTTGGATTCGAACAGGGGTTCTATCACCTTGTCACGCCACTGCATGGAGCGGTTGGTGGCGGTGACGGAACCATAGGTCTCGAACTGGGTGGTGGCCGGCAGCAGGTAGACGCCGTCGGTGCGATCGTTCATCACCGAGGCGACGGTGGGGTACGGGTCGACAATCACCATCATGTCGAGCTTTTGCATCGCCTTCTTCATCTCGGGGCCACGAGTCTGGGAGTTGACCGCATGGCCCCAGTAGAACATGGCGCGGATGTTGGAGCCCTGCTCGATGAGATCGGCATTTTCCAGCACCCCATCCACCCAGCGTGAGACCGGAATGCCGTTGTTGTTCATCGGCAACTTGCCGTTGTAGGCCTTGTTGTCGAAACGGGCCTTGATCCACTCGTAATCGACATCCCACACCCGGGCCCAGTGCTTCCAGGAGCCCTCTTCCAACCCGTAGTAGCCGGGCAGGGAGTCGGAGGTGACGCCAAAGTCGGTGGCGCCCTGCACGTTGTCGTGACCGCGGAAGATGTTGGTGCCCGCCCCGCTCTTGCCCACGTTGCCGAGGGCCAGTTCGAGGATGCAGTAAGCGCGGGTGTTGTTGTTGCCTGTGGTGTGCTGGGTACCGCCCATGCACCAGACCACGCAGCCGGGACGGTTGTCGGCCAGCAGCTTGGCGGCGCCATAGACCTGCTGTTCGTTGAGGCCGGTTACCCGCTCCACTTCGGCCGGAGTCCAGCGCGCCACCTCTTTTTGCACCTCGTCCATGCCATAGACGCGGGTGCGGATGAACTCTTTGTCTTCCCAGCCGTTCTTGAAGATGTGCCAGAGCATGCCCCAGATAAAGGCGACGTCGGTGCCCGGGCGCAATGAGAGGTACATGTCAGCCTTGGCGGCGGTGCGGGTGCGGCGCGGGTCGACCACCAGGATCTTGCAGCCGTTGCGCTCTTTCGCCAGCAGGATGTGCTGCATGGCGACCGGGTGGGCCTCCGCCGGGTTGGAGCCGATAAACATGATCGACTTGCTGTTGTGCATGTCGTTCAGGCTGTTGGTCATGGCACCGTAGCCCCAGGTGTTGGCGACGCCAGCGACCGTGGTGGAGTGGCAGATCCGCGCCTGGTGATCCACGTTGTTGGTGCCCCACAGGGACGCCATCTTGCGAAACAGGTAGGCCTGCTCGTTGGAGTGCTTGGCCGAGCCGAGCCAGTAGACGCTGTCGGGGCCGGACTCCTTGCGCAGACGCAGCACCTCGTTGCCCACCTCTTCGATGGCCTGATCCCAGCTGATGCGCTGCCACTTGCCACCCACCAGCTTCATCGGGTACTTGAGGCGACGCTCACCGTGGCCGTGCTCGCGCAGAGCCGCCCCCTTGGCGCAGTGACCGCCAAGGTTGAAGGGGTGATCGAAAGCCGGCTCCTGACCGGTCCAGACGCCGTTCTGCACCTCGGCATAGACGCCGCAGCCCACCGAGCAGTGGGAACAGATGGTACGCTTCACCTCGACCGGCACCTCGGCGGCGACGGTTTTGGCCTCGGCCCGCTGCATCATGGCTGGGGCCAGCCAACCGGCGGCCACGGCGCCACCGGCCACCAGACCGGAGTTGACCATAAAGGCGCGGCGAGTCAGCCCCTGACCGCGAATGGCCTGATTGCCCTGCTCGCCCGCCTGGGGCTGCTCGGCACGTTTTGTCAGTTTCATGAGTTCTCCTTCACTGATCCGGCTCAGTCGGTGCCGCGCAGGGTGCGATAAAAGTCGTGAACATGGGGGGTCTCCCGATAGCCCTTGTCAGGCTCGGTGTTGTGGGTCAGCACCTCTTTGCCCACCACCCGACCGGTGGCACCGGCCAGCACACCTATGGTGGCGACCACGCCAACTCCCTTGATCAGATTGCGGCGGGACGGGTCTTTCAGCTGTTCATCGCTCATTCTTGTGACCTCTGTTGTTGTTCTTGCCGGCGCCTGCGCGCCAGCTTCGCGTCCAATGGGATATCTCGTCTGCTCGTTTTGTTATGCGCAGCTCTTGTTATGCGCAGATAAGGGCGTTCAGCCCGGCACCACGCAGGCGCCAAACGGCAGGCGCAATTCGTTTTCCAGCTTGAAGAAATCTTCGGCAAGGGCGCCGACCGCCCGGTAGAAGCTGCCCCCTTTCGCCTGTTGCTGATCGCGGCAGCAGGCGAGTACCCAGGGGGCAAGGTGGCGCTCATAGAAGCGGTTGCGCTCCGGGTGCAGCTCACCAATCAGTACCGCCATCACCTCACAGAGGGCGGCCAGGTGATCTTCCGGCTCGCACACTCCGCTCTGGCGCTCGAAGCCAAGCGACTGCAGGTCTGCGCGCAGCACCGCCAGCGGCAACTCCATCAAAGAGCCGGTGAGATACCAGGAGGCAAACGGCACGATCTCTCCGCGCCCCAGCCCGATAAAGAGATCCTGATACTCCTCGGCAAGCTCGTTTTCGTGGTGGCTGCTGGCCGCCAGCTGCACCAGCCCCAGCCCTCTGGCAAAGGGGCCCGGCATCGGCTGCAACCCTTGCAGCCAGGCGAGCTGTTCACCACTGGGGGCGGCGCGCCAGAGGCTCGCCAGCAGGGCGTAGAGATCGGCGCTGCTCTGTTCCAGTTCGGTCATGGTCAGTTCGCCAGCCTTTTCGTTATGTTGTTCACTCATCACTGGCCCCTCATACCTTGAGCTGGGAGACGGGATCCGCCGCCAGCGCCGCAAACACATCCTTGACCCGACAGTCCTCGCACATCAGCAGCCGCTGGGCGGCCTCGTTCTGGAAGTGGGAGTGACCGGCCAGTTTTTGCTGGATGCGGCGGATCATCGAGGCGGGCGCGAACGGCTTGGAGCAGCGAATGCAGCAGGCAGCCTCTTCGGCTTTGAGGCTCTGGACGGCGCGGCGCGCTTCGGGCACCGGCTGTAGGCGGGGCGTGAGCACGATGGCCTGCTCGGGGCACGCCTTTTCGCACATGCCGCACTGGATGCAGTCCTGTTCGATAAAGTTGAGGCCGGGGGCATGACCCACCGCATGCAGGGCGCGACTCGGGCAGACCGCCACGCAGCCCATGCAGAGGGTGCAGTCAGCTTCTTTCAATTCCACACTGCCGTAAGGGGCGCCGTGGGGCACCGCCAGCGGCTCGCGGCTCCCTTCGTTGGCCTGCCAGAGGGCATCGAAGGCGGCAAACAGATTCTCCCGTTTATCCCCTTTCAGCGGCTTGTCCAGCAGGGCAACGGCTGACTGCGCGTAAAGAGACTCATCCATTTCGGCATCGCCGTTAAACAGGGCAATACGATTGGCAGCAAGACCGGCGCCCGCCAACAGCACGGCGGCGCTCGCCAGCTCCCGCTCAACCAATGCCCGCACACTTGCGGGAGCATCATCACCGAGCGCAATGCGCACCGCACTGGCGCCATAGGCGAGGGCGGTGAACCAGCTCTCGATGCCTAAACTCGCGCTCTCCTCCACCCAGACCGGCAGCCAGTTGGCGGGCAGGCGGGTGAGATCGGCTTCCACCCATTCGCGCTCGTTTTCACCGGCGATCAGCAACTGCGGCGCTTCGCCGCCCGCATCCCGGTAGTGCTTGAGCAAGCGCAGCAGGTAGTCGCCGCTGGTGTTGGCATCGGGCTGATGATAGCCAATCGCCCCGGTCGGACAGGCAGAGGCGCAGCTACCAAAGCCCTGACAGAGATGGGGATCGATCTGGATGCGGCCATTGATGGGCTTGAGGGCATCGGTCGGGCAGACATCGAGGCAGCGGCTGCAACCGGGCACGCCGCGGGCGGTAAAGGCGCACGCCTCGGGGTCGAGGCGAAAATAGCGCGGCTTGTCGAAAATACCGGTCAGCGCACAGAGCTCGGCAAGCCGTTCGGCCAGCCCATCGTCATCGGCCAGATGCAGATAACCGACCGGCGGGCGCTCCAGCGCAAAGAGCGGGGCGCGGCCCAGATCGGCCACCAGATCGAAGCGCGGTTCGCCATTTGCAGCGGCCTGCTGAGTAAAACAGAGCGCCGCCAGATTAACCCGCTCACCCTGACCATTGAGGCCGGTGAGCTGAAACTGCCCCAGATACCCTGTCAGGCTCGGTTCGCGCAGGGTCAGGGCAGCGAGGGATGCTGTGGCATCGAAAATGGCTTCGAGATCTGCCGCTTCGGCATCATGGACCGCTTCGGTCACCAGCATGGTGGACTTCACCCCGACGGGCAGCAGGCTGGCAGCGCGGCGAATGCGATCTTCCGGGCCGACCAGCAGCAGGCGCCCCTGACTCTGGTAAGAGACAGTGGCCGGGATCAGGTTATCTGTCTTGACCGTATGCTGCAGGGCATAGGCGCGAGCGCGGCTGTTGCGCTGCTCACTGCGCCCCGCGCGACCCTCATAAAGGGGCGAGGTTGAAATTGGTAGTTCGATGCTCACATGCACTCCTGTGCGCGCCACCTCATGGGATGGGGCGCTTGTTGGTAAGCCGAGAGAGCAAGAGGCGAGCCAACTCCCCCGGGAAAAAAGTGACTGACAGGGAGTCAGGATCCTGAGGGTTCCATTCCCCCACCTTTGGTTGGGACATTTTGTCCACCACAGGAAACCAAAATGTCCCGATCGTCGGTGTGGGTTTGAGAATGGTTATCAGCCAGCTCGTCGGCGGCAGGTTCGCTGGCAAGCGCCAGCGGTTCAGCAGACCCGCTGGCCGAGTTGGCCGATTCGCTCTCCGGGGCGGTTACCTGATCCACCAGCCAGTTGCGCAGCCCGGCGGTCAGGGCTGCGGGCAGCAATTCGGGCTGGCTGAAATCCTGGGTGTAGTCGTCGAGCCCATCCGGCTTGTGGCTGCGAAACATGGCCCGCAGCGCCTCCCTGTCGGGGAGTTTGGCCTTGCCCGGCTGCGCCGTTGTTAGCGGCGGTTCGCCACTCTCGGCCCCCTCAACGGCAAGGGGTTCACTGCTCCCCTTGTCAGTGCTGACTACGGGGCTATCCAGCGCAGTATCTGGAGTTTTACCTTCGCCACAGCCTTCGATGGGGGCGGCAACAGCCTCGGGGCTAACCTCTTCCCGTGGCCGCAATACCTGATGCTTGCGCGCCTCACTCTTGCGAGACGACCAGCGTTTGAGGAACTCACTCATGGGCGCGATTTCCGCTGTCACTGCCACGCTCGCGGCCATCGGGGCCGGTGGCTTTCACGGCGCCGCAGCTGGCTTGATCTACCGTATCGACACCGAGCTGATCCTGCGCCCGTCCCTTGCCCTTTTTGCCCTTGCGACGGGCCTCCAGCAGCTCGCCGTGGCGGCCGATAAAGGCCTCCACCCAGGCTTGCAGCGCCTCGGGTAGCGGGCAGGAGAGCACCTGCCGCTCGCCATCCATATAGGCGGCGGCCACGGTCTGGCTCAGGGTCAGACCATCGGCCACAAAGCCACTGTCCACGCGGCTTCCGGTCACAAAGAGGCGGGGCGAGCCGGAGCTCAAATTGAAGCGATAATCCCCCCGCTCATCGCGAAACAGGGTAAGGGGCAAGGCACCGGCAGCCTCGGGCTCGGCGGGATGGAGCGCCACAATCTCGAAACGGCGGCTCTGCCAGCGGCCAACCTGGCTGTCGATGGCCTTTAACTCCAGTTGCAGCCAGCGCTGCGGGGGCAAGGTATTGGTTGTCTCTTGCACTGTCACGGCTCCCATCAGAAGGTCTCTGCCGAGCCGCCCTCCCCCGTGAGCCACCCCGTTTGGGGCGGATCACAGCAGGAGACTTATGGCGGCTACGGCCATCAATGGGATAAGACATAGCAAGAGTGGGGCCAAGGAGGGATGGGGTTCCGGCAGCTCGATTAGCGAATCTCATTCGGATGATCGCGTATTCATACCATGGCGCAATGACAGAGGATTTAGCGTCTAACTTTTAGCTTTATAAACAATTAACTAACGCAAAATCATATTGATAGACTCTTACAGGGCCGCTACGCTACAGCGTCACACTTCAACAAAGACGATCGAAATGGAATTCTCTTCGCTTGTTGTATCTACTCTGGCGACCACCAGCTTGTTATTGGTGCCAATGTTCTTATCAGTAGGGATCATCTTGTTGATAAGGAAAAAACTGCGTTCACACAACGTCAGTCCCTTAACCGCAGACCTTCTAAGGCCAGCAGGCCATACGCTTAAGCAACAGATACAGGATCTGGAGATAGATCTCTTTTCCCAAATCATCTTCACTCCATTGGTCATGGTGATGATAGGGTTCTACATCTTGCTGCAGCACTACACGCAGAATACGGCCATTACCTCTCCAGTGTTGCTTTTCATTGGGATAATGATGCTTGGGATCTTCACTTACGGCACAGCCAAAACATACAAGACAGCCAAACGGCTGCAGCATCTCAAACTGGGGTATTCATGCGAGCTTGCCGTTGCTCAAGAACTGGATCACATTGTGCGTCCCCCTCAGCACCCCTATCGGGTCTACCACGATATTCCCTTTGATAACTTCAACATAGATCATCTGATCATCTGCCCCAATGGGGTATTCGTCATAGAAACCAAAGGCAGATCCAAGCCCATCAACGATGGTGCAAAGCAGTTCAAAGTTCGGGTTGAAAATGATGCTCTCCATTTCCCCAATCATACGGAAACAGAACCATTGGAGCAGGTTCGCCGCAACGTCACTTCGGTTCGTAACTGGCTCAATAGCGCCACAGGCAACGATATTCCCGTTGGGGGCATATTGGTTCTACCTGGCTGGTTTGTGGATTTGCGGCAAAAAGCAATATCACCCTATGTGGTAAACCCTTCTGCATTGCCAAAGTTACTGCATCAGTTTCGCGTTGGAACCCTTGAACTCTCGCAAATTCAAGCCATTGCCTATCAAGTCGAGCAAAAAGTCCGGGATGTAGCCAAATCCGGTTGAACATGGCACTCACAAATACCCCGAGATAGAACCTCACCCAAAAGTAATTTGGAACAAAACTTGCTGTATCCCTCCCCTTAGATCCCGGCAACCGGTCGCGAGGGGCCCATGACACCGACCTTTATCAAAAGCAATGCTGCCGCCCAGCTCACCATGGCCGTCGAGGTGATGGATGAGCAGGGCACAATGAACACCCGCCAAATCGCCTGCGAGCGGCCACTGACGGTCTACCTCAACTGGAAGGAGATCGTAACCCTGATGACGCTGGGGGCCCGCCCCGAGGCGCTGGTGCTGGGTTATCTGAAAAATCAGGGCTTTATCGAGGATATTGCGGCCATCGAGTCGGTGATCGTCGACTGGGAGAGCGAGGCCGCCGCCGTGGTGAGCAGCCAGCAGGCCGCCGATCTCGACAAATCCTTGGAGAAGAAGACGGTCACCTCCGGCTGCGGTCAGGGCACCATGTATGGCAGCGTGATGAAGAAGCTCGAAGGGGTGGTCTTGGCGGCGCCCGAGCTTAAACAGAGCACCCTCTACGCCCTGCTCAAGGCGCTGTCGGCCCATAACGAAACCTACAAGATGGCGGGCGCCGTCCATGGCTGCGCCATCTGTCGCGGCAGCGAAATCCTCTCCTTTGTCGAGGATGTGGGGCGCCACAATGCGGTGGATACGCTGGCGGGCGAGCTCTGGATGCGCGGCGAGGCTGGCCACGACAAGATCTTCTACACCACCGGGCGGCTCACCTCGGAGATGGTGATCAAGGTGGCGCAGATGGGCATTCCGGTGCTGCTGTCGCGCTCCGGCGTCACCCAGATGGGGCTGGATCTGGCCCGCCAGCTCGGCATCACCATGATTGCCCGCGCCAAGGGGCGCCACTTCGAGGTATTCAGCGGCCACGACCATATGGTGCTGGACGAGAAGCCGCCGGTGCTGGCGCCCGGTTCGGCTGGTCGCGGGATGCGGGACTAAGCCATGAACGAATTTATGAATGTGAAGCAGGTGGCGGAATACCTCGATCTCAATGAGAAGAAGGTCTACCAGCTCGCCAACGAGGCGCGCATCCCCGCCACCAAGGCGACCGGCAAGTGGCTGTTTCCCCGCTCCCTGCTCGATCGCTGGCTGCTCGGCAGCTGCCACGAGGGGGTGATGAACGACCGGCTGCTGCTGGCGGGCTCGGACGACGTGCTGCTCCACTACGCCAGCAGCCGTTTGGCCCAGCAGCTCGGCACCCAGGCACTGGTGGGCTACACCCCGTGCGGCACAAGGCAGGGGCTGGCGATGCTGGCGCGCGGCCATGTGGATCTCTGCGCCATCCACTGGGGGCAGGCCGAAGAGGCGCACCTGCGCCATCCGGCGCTGGTGCAGCAGTATCAGGGCCACCGACAATGGGTGATCGTTCATGGCTTTCGGCGGGTGCAGGGGCTGGTGCTGCGCCAGGGGTTGCAACCCAAGGAGGCGAAAGAGGCGCTCGACTGGCGCTGGGCCATGCGCCAGGAGGGGGCTGGCAGCCAGCGCGCCCTGCAGGAGTGGCTGCAAACGCAAGGGGAGTCGCTGACCCGGCTGGAGCGCACCATTGAGGTCAACAGCGAGCGGGAGCTGGCCGCCGCCATCAGCCGTGGCGATGCGGATGTCGGGCCCGGCGCCCAGAGCACCGCCACCGAGTTTGGCCTCGGCTTTATGCCCTTGTCGCAGGAGTGCTTCGATCTGGTGATGCCGCAGGGGGTCTTCTTTCGCACCCTGCTGCAACAACTGATCGGCTGGCTGCAATCCCCCGAGGGGCGCGAGCTGGCGGCCCGCCTCGGCGGCTATGACCTGACCCAGAGCGGCAAGCTGGTGTGGAGTCCGCAGTAAATAACCACTCACCCCCGACAAAACAGCCCGCCAACCATGTTGACGGGCTGTTTTTATCACGGGCCTTTTTATAACAGCATCAATCGCCTGTCTCACGCCCCTCGGCATTGAGCGCAATGCGCCACCCTTCCAGTTTCGCAGGCTCGCTGCCGCTGGGCAGCAGGGCGTGGCTGCACAGCCGCACGGTAAAGCAGCTCCCCTGCCCCGGGGTGGAGTCCACCAAGAGCTCCCCACCCCAGCGGCTGATGATGCGGTGGCTCAGGGCCAGCCCCAGACCGGTGCCGGTAGCGCGGGTGGTGAAGAAGGGGTCGAAGATCTTGTCGATAATGGCCGCCTCGATGCCGCTGCCGTTGTCGATCACCCGCACCTCGGCCCCGCGCAGCTGACCCAGTTCATCGACCCAGTCGCGGCTCTCGACCCGGATCTCCCCCTGCTCACCCAGCGCGTGGCTGGCGTTGACCAGGAGGTTTATCAGCACCTGCAGCAGCTGCTGGCGATCCGCCTCGATCGGCTGCTGCGCCTTGAGGTCGGCCACCAGCGCCACCTGCTGCTGGCGCAGGGCGGAGCGCACCAGAGTCAGGCTCTCCTCGATGATGGGGTTGAGGTGCTGCCACACCGGCGCCGTCTCGTAGTCGCCGGGGCGCGAATATTGCAGCAGGCTGCGGGTGATGGCGCGAATGCGCTCGATCTGGGCCAGCACCAGTGCCAACTCCTCGCTGACCGGCTCGGCCGCCTCCCCCAGCTCCAGCTTCATCAGCTCCACATTGCCGAGGATCACCGCCAGCGGGTTGTTGATCTCGTGGGCCACACCGGCCGAAAGCTCGCCAAGGGCCGCCAGCTTCTCGCTGATCAGCAGCTGCTGGCGCGCCTCGGTCAGCATATGGATATGATCTTCCAGCTCGGCAGTCTTGAGCTCGAGGCTTTGGGTACGCTCGGCCACCTTCTGCTCCAGCTCGTCGGCGCTGCGAGCCATCTGCTGCTGGTGCGCCTCCTGTCTGTCCAGCATTGCATCGAACTGGCGACCGAGTTGTGCCAGCTCGTGGTCGGGGTCGAGGGCCAGCGGGCCGATGCGAGCCGACTCCCCGGCCTGCACCTGCCGCACTACCTTGTGCATCCGCTCGATGGGGGAGAAGAGATCCCGCGCGCCGCGATAGACCAGCAGGCCGGAGAGCAGCAATAGCAGCACCACGCCGGAGCCCAGCTCCACCAGATTGGTGAGGTAGGTGCGGATGATGGGCCACTCGAGAAAGCCGACATAGAGCATGCCGAGCCGCTCGCCCCTGGCTCCCAGCAGCGGCTCGTAACCCGAGACATACCAGGCGTCGTGAACGAAGGCGCGGTCAACCCACATCTCCCCCCGCCCCAGCACCTGCTCGCGCACTGGCGGCGAGACCCGGGTACCCACCGCCCGGCCCACCTGACGGCTGCTGCTGACCGGCACGTTGGTGCTCACCCGCAGATCGTCGAGAAACAGGGTAACGGTGCCGACGCTGCCATCCGGCAGGGTGTTTTTGGCAAACACCTGACCCTTGAGCTCATCCACCAGCCGGGTGCTGCCGTTGACAAGCTCGCCCCCCTCCAGCACGGCCCAAAGGGAGCCGTCGCGGCCCATCACAGGGGTCAGCGACAGGCTGATCAGCCCCCTGTCCTCCACCACCCTGGTGCCATCCCGCTGCCACAGCACAGCCCGCTTGGCCAGTTGCGGGGAGAGGGCGAGCATCTCCTGCTGCGACCAGACCACGAAGTGACTGACGCTGCGTCCGGCACTCAGGGTCGTCAGCTCCTGCGCCGTCAGAGCCTGAAGCTCGGCGCCGCTACGCAGGCGCAGAAAATCGAGACCATAGTTGGCCGCCAGCGGCATCACCCAGTCATGCAGCTGATCCGGCGATTCCCGCAGCCGCAGCTGAAAGGCCCAGGCATCGCGCAAATGCTCCAGATGCTCGGTCTGACGCTGCTGCTGCACCGTGATGGCGTGGTGGGCCACCCCGAGATCGCTGCGCACCGTGGTAAGCAGGTTCTGCCAGCTGTAGGTGAGGGTCCAGTAGAGGGTGAGCGCGATCATGCCCACCAGGGTGAGCATGATGGGTACCGAGGTGAGCAGCAGCAGGCGCCAGCGCACCTTGGTGCGGACGCAACGGGGCAACAGGGCGCGCATGCAGCGGGAGAGCAGGGTCAGTTTCATCGCCACCCCATCCAGTCAGCCTTCCTCATTCGATGGCCCACTCCTTGAATTTGCGATCCAGCGTCTTGCGCGCCACCCCGAGCACCCGGGAGGCGGCCGACTTGTTGCCATCATGGCTCGCCACTACTTGCAGGATGTGGGCTTTTTCCACCTCCGCCAGCGGCCACGCCAGCGGATAGCCCTCCTCGCTCGCCCCCTGTTCGGCAAGCTTGCTGCTCTGCCAGTAATCCGCCGGAGGTTTGCCCAGCAGCAGGCAGCGCTCGATAAGGTTGCGCAGCTCCCGCACGTTGCCGGGCCAGGGGTAAGCCTGCATCGCCACCACATCCTCGTGGGTCCAGCTCAAGGAACCCATTCCCATCTCGGCGGTGAGCTGGCGGGTAAAGTGGTGTACCAGCGCGGGGATGTCGTCGATCCGCTCCCGCAGCGGGGCAACCGGCAGCGCCACCACGTTGAGGCGATAGAAGAGATCTTCGCGAAAGCGGCCCGCCTCCACCTCGGCCTTGAGGTTGCGGTTGGTGGCAGCGACGATGCGCACATCCACCGCCAATTCGCGCTCGGCCCCCACCGGGCGGATGGCCTTCTGCTCCAGCGCCCGCAGCAGGGAGGCCTGCATGGCGAGCGGCATCTCGCCGATCTCGTCCAAGAAGAGCGTGCCCTGATGGGCGACCCGGAACAGGCCGTCGCGCCCCTTGCGGGCGCCGGTAAAGGCCCCCTGCACGTGGCCGAACAGCTCGCTTTCCAGCAGCTCCGGCGCGATGGAGGCGCAGTTGAGGGGCACAAAGGCTCCCATCCGGCCAGAGAGTTGATGTAGGGCGCGGGCCACCAGCTCCTTGCCGGTGCCGGACTCCCCCTCCACCAGCACGGCGGCGTTGGAGGGGGCCACTCTGGCGACGAGCGTCTTGAGCTCGCGGGTCTTGGCACTGTCGCCGATCAGGGTGGGCGGGAACAGCTTGCTCACCTCCCGGCGCAGCAGCAGGTTCTCCCGCTCCATCTGGCGGCGCTCGATGACTCTGTCCACCGCCTGCACCATTTGATCGAGGTTGAAGGGCTTGAGGATAAAGTCGCTGGCGCCGAGGCGCAGCGCCTTGAGGGCGGTCTCCATATCGCCAAAACCGGTCATGAAGATGATGTCGCTGCGGCGGGTGGCCGGGTCGATGGCTTCGTGCCACTCGATACCGGAGCGCCCCGGCAGCCGGATGTCGGCGATGATAAGGTCAAAGTGAAGGCGGCAGCGCAGGGCTTCCGCCTCCTCCACACTGGCGGCAGTCTCAATCTGGGCAAAACGCTTGGCCAGCGCCTTGGCCAGAAAGCTGCGCATGCCGGGCTCATCGTCAACGATAAGCAGGGAGAGGGCAGACCAGCGGCTGGGAGGGAGTGTCATGGAAAAAAGTACCTCGGATGCACGTACGGTCGGTGAATGTCCCGATAACCGGAACCTTAGTGGGACATTTTGTCCTTACCGTATCAAAAGCACCAACACCAATTATTAAAAGCGATAACAAGCTCACCTAATTGATTCTAATAAGCTTCTGTTTTTAAACGGCAAACCGTGAATGCAGCGGCAAAGGAACGGTTTGGCACCCTGCTTGCTTACTCTTGCCCTCTCCTCAGCCACCCTGAAAAAGTTGCATCACGATGACGATAAAAACCAGCCTCAAACGTTTTGCCCTCTCCCTCGCCACCAGCCTGCTGATCGCCGGTGCGGCCCACGCCGAAGCGGATACTAATGCCACAAAAGCGCCGATCCGTCTCGCCACCACCACCAGCACCGAGCAGTCCGGTCTGCTGGGCTGGCTGCTGCCCCAGTTCACCAAGGAGACCGGTTATCCGGTGCAGGTGATGGCGGCCGGTACCGGCCAGAGCCTGAAGATGGGCGAGAATGGCGACGCGGATCTGGTGATGACCCACGCCCCCTCTGCCGAGAAGAAGTTCGTCGATGCGGGCTTTGGCATCGAGCCGGTACACCTGATGTACAACGACTTCGTTATCGTCGGCCCGGCGAAAGACCCGGCGGGTCTGGCTAAATTGCACGACGCGGCCAAGGGGCTGCAAGCCATCAAGGAACAGGGCCAGACCTTTATCTCCCGCGGTGACGAGTCCGGCACCCACATCAAGGAGAAGACCCTATGGCAAGCCGCAGACGTTAAACCCGAGTTTGCCGGTTACAAATCCATCGGCCAGGGGATGGGCCCGACCCTGACCATGGCCTCAGAGCTGGGTGCCTACACCCTGACCGACCGCGGCACCTGGCTCGCCTACCAGAGCAAGCTGGAGCTCGCCGTGCTGCTGGAGGGTGACAAGCGCCTGTTCAACCCCTATCAGGTGATCCTGGTCAACCCCAACCGCTACCCGGATCTCAACACCGAAGGGGCCCGCACCCTGAAGAACTGGCTGGTCTCCGAGCATGGCCAGAAGCTGATCGGTGACTTCAAGGTGGCGGGTCAGGCGCTGTTTGTAGCGGATGCCAACGGGAAATAATGGCAACCCTGACCCCTGCGATGACCTTGCTGGCCCTCCCCCGGTTCGCTGAGGGAGGCGCCTGATGCCGACCCTGCTCGACACTACGTTGGCTGCCCTCGCCCTGCTGTTCAGTGGTGACACTGAACTGTGGCAGGTGGTGGGGGTCTCCTTCTCCGTCTCCTGCATCGCCCTGCTGCTGGTGCTGCTGCCCGCCTTGCTGCTGGGCTTTGCGCTGGCCTATCTGCCGCTGCCCGGCCGCTGGCTCTGGCTCTCCTGCATCAATACCCTGCAATCGGTGCCGACCGTGGTGATTGGCCTCTTGCTCTACATGCTGCTGTCGCGGGCCGGCCCTTTTGGCGACTGGAAGCTGCTCTTTACCCAGCAGGCGATGGTGGTGGGGCAGATGCTGATCGCCTTTCCGGTGATCGCCACCATGGCCCACGCGGCGTTTGTCCAGAGCGACCGGCGTGCCTGGGAGACCGCCCTGACCCTGGGGGTCTCCTGGCCCAAGGCGCTGATCGGCCTGATGCACGAGTGCCGCTTTGGCCTGCTGGCCGCCATCATCGGCGCCTTCAGCCGCATCGTCACCGAGGTGGGCTGCTCCATGATGGTGGGGGGCAATATCCTGCACTTTACCCGCAATATCCCCACCGCCATCGCACTGGAGACCCAGAAAGGGGCCTTCACTCAGGGGGTGGCCCTCGGCATAGTGCTGCTCACCCTCGCCCTCTTGCTCAACCTGCTGCTGACGGCCTGTCGCGGCCACAGCTATCTGAAGAACTGACCATGCCCCCACTGTGTACCAACAGGAGTACCCCATGGCCCTGACCGCCCACCAGCTGACGATGCGCTTTGGCGAGCGCCAGCTGTTCGAGATTGACCGGCTCGCCATCGCACCGGGGGATGCCATCTGGCTGCATGGAGCCAACGGGGTGGGCAAGACCACCTTGCTCAAAATCCTGGCGGGGCTGCTGACCCCCACCCGCGGCCACACCAATCTGCCGGGGCGCTGGCAACAGCGGCTCAACCGGCTGCTCAAGCGGGGTCTGGGGCCGGGCCGGGTCACCTATCTGCACCAGACTCCCTATCTGTTCGATCGCACGGTGCACGACAACGTGGCCTGGGCGCTCGATAAACAGCTCGGCAGCGAGATCCGGGTGTTCGAGGCGCTACGCCGGGTCGAGCTGGAGGGGCTGGCGCGGGAGCACATCAGCATTCTCTCGGGTGGCGAACGGCAACGGCTGGCAATGGCCCGCGCCTGGGCGCTGCAACCGGCCTTTCTGCTGATGGATGAACCCACCGCCAATCTGGACACACATTCGGTTGCCCTGATGGCCGCATTGGCGCAAGATCTGCGGGAACATGGCAGCGGCCTGGTCGTCATCAGCCACCAGAGCAACGCCCTGACCGACCTGTGCGAGCGGCAATGGACCCTCGCCCGTGGCCAGCTGCAAGAGACGACCCCTTTAAAAATCATCGAGCGACATGACTTCAAAAAGCGACAGCCACTCTGATCCCGTTGCCGTATCAGCAGTGATCCTGGCAGGAGGCCGCGCCACCCGGATGGGGGGCGAAGACAAGGGATGGGTAGCACTGGCGGGACGCCCTCTTATCGACCACGTTCTGGCGCGCCTGCGCCCCCAGGTGGATGAGGTGCTGATCAACGCCAACCGCAGTCAGGCCCGCTATCAGGCGCTGGCCCAGGTCATCAGCGATGACAACAACGACTATCTCGGCCCGCTGGCGGGCATGCAAGCAGGTCTTGCTGCCGCCCGTCACGACTGGGTGCTGTTTGTCCCCTGCGATGGCCCCGCCCTGCCGCTGGATCTGATGAGCCGCTTTCGCGCCGCCCTGACCCCGGATACCGAGCTGGTAGTTGCCCACGATGGCGACTGGCTGCAACCCGTGGTAGCCCTGCTGCACAAATCCCTGCTCCCCTCCCTCACCGCCGCGCTGGCAGAGGGTGAGCGCAAAATCGATATCTGGTTTGCCCGCCATAATATGGTGGTGGTGAGCTTTGCCGATCAGCCGGATGCCTTTATCAATCTCAATAGCCCTGCCGAGCTGGCCGCCTACGAGGCCCGTCTGCTCGCCCCCCAACAAGGAGTCACCTCATGACCCCGGCCCCCACCCTTCCCCTGCTCGGCTTCGCCGCCTGGAGCGGCACCGGTAAGACCACCTTGCTGGAGCAGTTGATCCCCCTGCTGGTGGATCGCGGCCTGCGCATCGGGGTGCTCAAGCACGCCCACCACGACTTTGATATCGACCAACCGGGCAAAGACAGCTATCGCCTGCGCAAGGCGGGTGCCCAGCAGATGATGGTCGCCTCCCGTCGTCGTCATGCTCGTATCATTGAAACGGAACTGGCCGAAGCCGATTTTCGCCAGCTGCTGGTAAGCTTCGATCAAACCAGCCTCGATCTGCTGCTGGTCGAGGGGTTCAAGCACGAACACTTCCCGAAAATCGAGCTGCACCGCGCCGAGATTGGCAAGCCGCTGCTCTTCCCCGAAGACGACGACATCATCGCGCTGGCCAGCGATCAGCCCCAACAGAGTGGCGAACAACAGCAGACAAGCCTGCCCCGCCTCGATATCAACGATCTAGCGGCCATTGCCGACTTCGTCTGTAGCTGGCTTGACGGCTGCCAGAGCAAGGAGCCTGAGGCGGGCAAGGGCTTTCTCTCGGTCGAGGCGGCCCGCAACGCCATTCTGGCGGCCCTCACCCCGAGCACGGCCTGCAGCGACAAACCGCTGGCCCAGTGCCACGGCGCCGTGCTGGCCGCCGATCTGATAAGCCCCATCAATGTGCCGCCCCACGCCAACTCGGCGATGGATGGCATTGGCCTTCGCAGCGACGATCTCGCCGCCGGCCGCTGGCAGCTGGTGGGAGAAGTGCTGGCGGGCCAGCAGCGCCACGAGCCTGTGCTGGCCGGTCAGGCGGTGCAGATCATGACCGGCGCCCCACTGCCCCCCGGTGTCGATACCGTGGTGATGCGGGAAGAGACGCTGATTGAAGGTGAGTGGGTCACGGTCACCGCACCGATCCGCGCAGGGCAGAATGTGCGCCTCGCCGGCGAAGATCTCGCCAAAGGTGCGATCGCCATCCCGGCCGGTACCTGGCTTGGTGCCCCCCAGCTGGGGCTGGCAGCATCCCTCGGTCAAGCCAGTCTCACTGTGCGCACCCCGCTGAAAGTGGCGCTGTTCAGTACCGGTGACGAGGTGCAGGCACCGGGCGAGCAGCTCGCCCCCGGCCACATCTTCGACAGCAACCGCTTCACCCTGATGGCCCTTATCCGCGCCGCCGGTTGCGAGGTGATGGACCTTGGCATCATTCCTGATGACAAGGCCATTCTGCGCCAGCAGCTGGAGCAGGCCGCCGCCAGCGCCGATCTGGTGCTGAGCTCGGGCGGAGTCTCGGTGGGCAACGCCGACTTTATCAAGCTGGTGCTGGCAGAGCTCGGCCAGATCGATTTCTGGCGCATCCAGATGCGCCCGGGCCGCCCGCTCGCCTTTGGCAAGCTGGGGCAGACCCCCTTCTTCGGCCTGCCGGGCAATCCGGTGGCGGCGATGATCTGCGTGCTGCAGTTTGTCGAGCCCGCCATCGCCCGCTTGCAAGGCAAACTGTGGCAGCCGCTGCGCCTCTCGGCACTGGCAGACGAGAAGATGAAGAGCCGCCCGGGGCGCACCGAGTTTCTGCGCGGCATCTTCCATCAGGACCGTAACGGCCAGTTGCGGGTACGCACCACAGGGCCACAGGGCTCGGGTATTCTCAGCTCCATGAGCGATGCCAACTGCCTGATCGAAATCGTACCGGATCAACCCGGGATCG
The DNA here is from genome assembly GCF_049173735.1 of Aeromonas sp. 602396. Taxonomy (NCBI): domain Bacteria; kingdom Pseudomonadati; phylum Pseudomonadota; class Gammaproteobacteria; order Aeromonadales; family Aeromonadaceae; genus Aeromonas; species Aeromonas sp. 602396. The sequence goes on from NZ_JAAKSD010000021.1 coordinate 41,429, forward strand.
CCATTGGCGAGCGGGTCTGGATCCACCCCCTGCAGGGACGACTGGCCTAAATCCCGACGGGGCGTCGGCCGGATGTACGGCGCCCCGTCACCCACCTGACAGGAGGCAGACCGTGCGTCTTGATGCCCCCCTCTCCCGACTCGATCTACTGGTCTATGGCCGCTACCGGATCGTCCATGGCCTGCGCATTGCGCTCGCCTTTATGCTCACCTTTCTGCTGACCCGCGAGCTGAAACTGCCGGAGAGCACCTGGCCGCTGATAACCCTGGTGGTGGTGATGGGTCCCATCTCGTTCTGGGGCAATGTGCTCTCCCGCGCCCTGCAGCGGGTGGTGGGGACCATCTTCGGCGCCAGTTGTGGGGTGGTAGCGCTCTATCTCGAGATCTACTCGCTACCGCTTACCCTGATCTGGTGCGGATGCATCATGTTCCTCTGCGGCTATCTGGCCCTCGGCAAGCGCCCCTATGTAGGGCTGCTGATCGGCATCACCCTGGGAGTCACCATGGGGGCCATGCCGGGGGATATAGAGACGGCGCTGTGGCGCAGTGCCGACGTGATACTGGGCTCCCTGCTGGCGCTGCTCTTTTGCAGCATCTATCCCCAGCGGGCCTACAGCCACTGGCGGCTGCAACTGCACCAGATCCTGCAGCAGTCGGGGCGGCTCTATCACACTCACCTCTCCCCCAATGTGCTGGAGCGCCCGCGCCTCAAGCACAATCTCTCCCAGCTGTTGGCACAGACCGGCAAACTGCGGGCCCTGCTGGCCCCGGCGGCCAAGGAGACGCGCCACAGCGTCGCCCTGTTTGATGCGGTGCAGGTCACCATGCGCAACACCCTCTGCACTCTTGAGATGCTGGCCAACACCTACTGGAACGATCGGGAGAGCCACTTCCTGATGCAGAGCACGGCTGCGCTGCAAGCCTGCCATATGGCCACCGAGGAGGCGATCAACCAGCTTGCCCTGATGATGCAAACCGGCGACGGTCGCGGCGCAGATGCCGCCATCGCCCGCCTGCACGAGGTGGCGACCCAGGTATCGCTGCCGCCCAACGCAGAGGCAGCCATCAATGGCTACCTCTGGCTCAACGTCCAGCTGACCGAGCAGCTCACCCACCTGCGCCGCCTGCTGGGGCTGATCCTCACCCCACCCCATCGCAAGCAGCCGGACTAAACCCAATGCAAAACGCCCCGCAGTGGCGGGGCGTTCCTGTCGGCATAGGCACTGATGATCAGGCCGCCGTGCGGGCGTTCTCGCTCATCTGCTCCAGCTCCGCACGGCTCAGGGTAGAGACAAAGCGGCCATCGAAGTAGATATCCATCAACTCGCCACGCTTCTCGCCGCGCATCATGCTGCTGCGGCCATCCAGATAGTGTACCTCCATCTGGGCGGTACGCTCGTCCGGGTAGCTGATCTCCACCTCGCGTACCCCTTGCGGCAGCATGGCCAGCGGCACCGTCTTGAGGGCCGGATCCAGGTGCTGGTTCACCTTGATCAACGGATTGGCCTTCATGTCCACCACTGCCGGGGATTTGCCGGTGATGGGGTTCTTGCCAGACCAGAACTCGATGGTATTGAAAATGAACAGGTCAGCGGTCGCGGCCAGACCGTAGACAGGGGAAAGCAGCATAAAGACACCGGCCCGGCCGTAGCGGTTATCCACCACGCTCAGGTTGCCCTTGGTCACCATGCCGGAAAGCCCCATCTGCCCCATACAGCCGCCCAGCCCCATGCTCGCGACCATAACCAGCAGGGCCATTGCCCGCCCCTTCTGTTGTAAAGCCATCGTGTTCTGTTCCTGCTCTGAAATAAATGAGGCGGCAAGCCTAATCAAGGGGCCAGAAGAGGACAATTCACAATGGCGGGACGATACAGGAGGGGTTCAGATTGGCATATCAAGTGCGCAATAAATAAGCACCGATGGGATTATCATCCGATCGGTGCTTCATTCAACAATCAATAACCGTCAGGAGCCGATTGCCAGATTGGAGACTGTCTCGGTCACATTGATGGCGCCCTGCTCGATCTGTGACATCACGCCACTCACCTCGCCGATCTGCTCCTTGCCACGCTGGGCACTGGTGGCCACCTCATTGATGTTGCCGGTGATCTGGGCCGTCAGTTCGCGGTTTTTCTGAACCACGCTGGCGATCTCGCCGGTCGAGAGGGAGGTGCGCGCAGCCAGCTGACGTACCTCGTCGGCCACCACCGCAAAGCCGCGCCCCTGATCGCCAGCCCGGGCGGCCTCGATGGCTGCGTTAAGGGCCAGCAGATTGGTCTGCTCGGCAATACTGCTGATGGTCGAGACAATGGCTTCAATGCTTTTCGACTGCTCATTGAGCTGGCCAATCAGGCCGGAAGTGCGACTCACCTGTTCGGAAATGGCGCTGGAGATGGCAACCGATGCCGCCAACAGCTCAGACCCAGTTTCGGCAAAGCGGGTGGTCTCCTGCGAAATGGTCTGGGCTATGTTGGCCGCCTCGCTCACTGCCTGGGAGCGCTTGATCCGCTCTGTCACCTCACTGGCAAACTTGATCACCTTGACCACCTTGCCGCTCTCATCCTTGATGGGGTTGTAGGTAGCCTCCAGCCAGATCTCGTTGCCGTGGCTGTCACGGCGACTGAACAACCCCGACTTGAGCTGGCCGTGGGCCAGATCGTCCCAGAAGTGGGGTTGCTCGCGATAGAAGCTCTCATCGCAAAACAGCCTGTGATGCTGCCCCTTGAGCTGCGAAAGGGAGTAACCGACGCAGGAGAGGAAATTCTGATTGGCCGTCACAATCTCCCCCTTGGGGGTGAACTCGATAATGGCGAGCGCCCGATCGAGTGCCGAGATGATCGCTTTCTGACGACTCAACTGCTGATAACTCTCGGTGATATCGGAGGCTATCTTGACGACCCTGACCACCTTGCCCTCAACCTTGACCGGGAAGTAGGTAGCCTCCAGCCACAACTCCCTGCCATGTTTGTCAATGCGCTGGTAGATGCCACTGTGGGAATGCCCCTGACTCAACTGTTCCCAAAACTGGGCGTAGGAGGATGACTGGGCGTAGTGGGCATCACAAAAGATCCGGTGGTGTTTACCAATCACCTCCTGCTCGCTATAGCCCACCACACTCAGAAACAGCGGGTTCGCCTCGAGGATCTCGCCACCTGGTGTGAAACTGATGGTAGCGACACCGACTTTTACTGCATCAATAAATGCCTGGGCCTGGGCCAACTGCATTTGACACGCTTGTAATTCCGCTTTGAGTTTGAAGTTGAACATCTTGCCCTGCCCCTCTGTTACCTGTTTACAACTACATCACATCTGCATGAACTTTAGACGAGAAAGCAGAGGGATAACGGGGTCCCATCCATTAAGGTGCCAGGTCCCACTCCAGATAGGCCGGATTGGCGACAAAGCCGATCCGCTCATAGAGAGGACGCCCCTGCTCGCTGGCATGGAGCCACACCTTGCCCAGCTGACGCGCGCTGGCAAAGGCCGTTATGGCATCGAGCAGCGCCGTGGCGATCCCCTGCTGGCGCCATTGCGGCCGCGTATACATATTGAGCAGATACCCCTCCATCCCCGCCAGATTTCCGGGATAGGGCGGCCGTTCAAACAATGCCAGCGTCCCGGCCGCCACGATCTGTTTGCCGCCCTCCTGCGTATCGGCCTCAGCCAGCCAGGATAAAGCACTCTCTTCACTCATCGCCTGGGTGAAATAGTCAAGGGTGGCCTGCCACAAGGCCGGGTCTGCCTGCGGCGTCACCAGCTCACCGACCTCACAAAACAGCTCCATGCGCAGCGCCACCAGTGCGGGAATATCTGCGGCCCTTGCCTGACGAATGATCATTGGCTGCTCCTTTTCTCTCATGGGAAATTTCGCCGGCCGTCATTATGACAAAGAGCGCCTTGTGGCGCTCTTTGTCATTGGGGAAATCACTGATAAATCAATGGCTGCGACGTGTCAGCCAGTGATCCAGACTCAGCACGCCGCCGCCCCAGATGATCAGGGTCAGCAGCATCCATCCCCACAGCTGGTGATCGTAAAAGCCGCCCGCCCAGAGGGTCGGGTAGGAGATCACCGCCATGATATTGAAGCCAAACAGCAGCAAGGCGGCCGGGCGAGTAAAAAGCCCCGCCAGCAGGAAGAGCGGCAGCAGCAGCTCGGTCGCCGTACCCAGATAAGCAGCCCACAACCAGGGCAACAGGGGCACCTGATACTCGGATTCAAACAGATAGAGGGTGGAATCCCACGCCGTCAGCTTGAGCCAGCCTGAAGTGAAAAAAACCGAGGCGACCCACAGCCGCGCCAGCAACAGCACACCAGCGCTGCTCCAGCGCGGCAAATCACCACTCGAGCTGGCCAGCGCCAGCCATTTGTTTGCCATCATGGCATTACCTCCATATCCACCAGCAGACCAAGGGTTATCAGGCGAGTGAGATGTTCACTGGCCGCAGGGTCGGCCGCAAGCAGATCGACCAGCGCCGTACCAGCGAGACATCCCTGTAGCAGCGCCCACTCACCCGCCGTCAGGGGCAAGGGGGCAACCCGGCAATCCGGCTGTTTCTTCAATGCCAGCCAGACGGGGGCATCAAGCGCGTCCACCGCTTCACCACAGTGCAGCGCCATCTGCCACAGGGCCAGTACCGGATAATCGCTAGCAACCAGCAGCAGATCCGTGGCTGGCAACAGCCGCAGCCGCTCCCATTGTTGCGGCGATAATGCGGCCAGACGCTCGGCTGGCCAGCAGCGTGATTCCAGCGGCAGCAGACTGGCACGCTCAAGCTGCCATTCGAACTGAGCCTGCTCCTCCAGCCAGGGCAGCCCGGTTGTAGTCGGCAAGCGGGCCAACCATTGGCCAAATCCGGCGCCATAGTGCATGACGCTCCCTTCCCTGAGCGGCTCGGCCAATACGAAACCACGGGCCGCCGCTGCAAAAAAGTCCTCCCCGACCATGGCCTTGACGGCGGGATAACTGCTCGCCAGCACCTCGCCAAGACTCAGGATGAAGTGGTTGCGATAGACCTGCAGCACAGATTCGGCAGAAAAGAGCCGGGAGCTGATGTGAGGGGAAATAGCGTCAGGCGCCCCCAGCAGGCCCTCGGCAAAGTGCTGTTGCAGCTGTGCCAGTTCAGCCATGGGCCACCTCCCGTGGTGCACTCATGGCGCACGCCTCATCCAGAATGGCGCCGGCCTGCGCCGCCTCTGCCAGCAAGACCGGCAGCGGCGGGATCTCGAGGTCCCACTCAATCAGGGTGGGAATGGCCTGCTTGCGGCAGATCTGGCGATAGAGTTCCCAGACCGGCTCCACCACAGGGGCGCTGTGGGTATCGATATAGAGGGAGCCTTCCGGCAGCTGCTTCTCGGTATAACCGGCCAGATGGATCTCCCCGACGGTGGCGAGATCGATCTCCGCCAGATACTCATCGCAAGAGAAACCGTGATTGAAGGCACTGACATAGAGATTGTTGAGGTCGAGCAGGATGCCGCACTCGCTGCGCTGCTGCAGCTCGGCCAGAAATTCCCACTCGCTCATCTCCCCGGGCAGTTGCAGATAGGAGGAGGGATTTTCAATCAACATGCGGCAACCCAGGGTCTGTTGTACCTGCTGGATCTTGTCGCTCATGTTGCGCAGGGAGGCTCGGGTATAGGGCACCGGCAGCAGATCGTTGAAGTAACGCCCACCAATGCTGCCCCAGCTGAGATGTTCGGAGATCCGTACCGGTTTGATCGCCGCAGCCAGTGTCGACAACTGCTGCAGATGGTGCGGATCGAGCGGGTCTGCAGAACCGAGGGACATGCCAACGCCGTGAAGACTGACGGGGTAGTGCTGCGCCAGTTCGGCGAGCACCTGAAAACCGTGACTGTGCCGTTCGAAGTAATTTTCACTATGCACCTCCAGCCAACCGACTGCCGGCAGGGTTTGCCGGATCTCATCGTAATGGGGAGTGCGTAATCCGATACCAATCAAAGGGTTCATCGCAAGACTCGCTTTCGCCAATCAGAGAAGATGCAGGGGGCGACCCATTGGCCATCCCCTGCCCGATGTCTCTTACTTGGGTTGCAGCGAACCGCCGACCAGCTTCTCGCACAGCCCTTTGGGCATCACCACAAAGGCATCACCCTGAGCATCTTCCTTGGCGGTACCGGCGCAGGAGCTGCTCTTGGTCGCACAGTCATTCTTGCTGGCCTTGACCACGCCGTAGCACTTCTCCTTTTCATCGGCAGCCATTGCTGGTGCCGCGATAAATTGGGCGCCCAGCGCCAGCAGACCGGTCATGGCGGAGGCGATAGCAGTGCTTTTTTTAACATTCATGTTCATGTTCCTTTTGATGTCGTTGGATGTTGCTGATATCCCCGATTTGTCGCAACCGGGTACCTGCAATAGAACCGGCAAACGGGATATTCCCTTTCAAAAAAAACATAAAAAGAGTTAAAAAACCCAAAGGCAAACACTCAATGAATTGATTTTAAACAACTATTTCATCATTGAAAATTTCTCGACGACCACCCATTAATGAACGAGGAAAGTGCCATATGGTGCTTTCATCCCGTTAATCTTCTTCACTGCTTCCATCAAAAGAGATGTGTCAGACATAAAAAATCCCCGCCAACAGGCAGGGCTGGATGCAACTTTAAAGAAACAAGAAATAAACAATCTGAGTAGTGTTGGGAGGCAGGAGTTGCGGCATACAGATAAAAAAAGAGACAGCTTTGGCTGTCTCTTTTTGCACATGGTGCGAATGGGGTTTAGTAGAAGATCCGCTCGCCACGCTCGCTCATTTTGAGCCACACCGGTTTGGTGCTGGTTTTGTTCCAGATCCGGTGCAGATAGCTGTAGAAGCGGGCACGATCGCTGCGAAACAGCATCACGGGGAAAGCCAGAATGCCCACCAGCAATACATAAATGCGACGAAGAATAATCTGAGTCAGGGAAAAGGGATGAAACATGATGTAACTCCTTACTGGTAAGACCACTGAGCAAAGATTACCCCACTCCATGTAGGATTACTACATCACCAACGCATTTTTTTATAAAAAAATGGTGAAAAACGGGAAATACTGAAAACGGGTTACGTCATTAACCAACAGTTAACAAACTTGCGAAAATCGTGCGCTTTGCCACAGTTATCAGGGGAAAAACATGCAGTAGGGAGACACGCATGAAACTGCCGGAAGTGGCACTGCTGGTGCTGATGGTTGCCCTGACACGGGCACAACTGGAGGAGTGGCAACTGAATCGGGAAGATACCATCGTGCTGGCCGAACGGGGCGTGCCCACCGTCAGCCTGTGGCAATGTGGCACGCTGAAGCAACGGATCGCGGATCTCAACCAGCACAGTGCCGAGGTGCAGTTTCAATATCGGGGGCAAAACATGGCGGATGTGAGCCACTATCTCGAGCGCGAGTGGAAACAGGCTGGCTGCGAACAGTTACTGGTACAGCAAGGATACTGACCAAAGCTCAGACTCGAAGAGTGATGATTGAGATAAACAGAGAAAATATGGAGGCACGTTCCGGAGTCGAACCGGACTAAACGGATTTGCAATCCGCTGCATAACCGCTTTGCTAACGCGC
>NZ_JAAKSD010000022.1:0-47524 GCF_049173735.1 Aeromonas sp. 602396
GGGTGGAGCAGCTCGGTAGCTCGTCGGGCTCATAACCCGAAGGTCGTCGGTTCAAATCCGGCCCCCGCAACCAACTTCCTGATAGTTTTCTTCTTTTCCCCCTCATTACATTGAATATATCTCCATCGGGTATGCAACCGATGGCGATTAATGCTGTTTCCTGCGCTTTTTCAAGACCATAACTGGTCGTCTCGACCATTTGTTAGGTATCATCAGATATCTCTTCATGGATGAGGCACGCGCCTGTGATCACTCCTTTTACCTATCTTCCTCCTGCTATTGAAAGCCGGGATGCCACGCTGACCGAGACCCTTTCACAGGGCTTGCCATTGCAACTGCTGCTGATCGCCGAAGAGCAAAAGGAGGCATTGCTGTCGCTACCGGCCCTGTCGGGGATCAACACCCAGTTGGCGCTTGGGCAAAAAGCACCTTTCACCCTGATGCATGGTTCCACCCTGTTGCTGGTCATATTGGTGACCGGCAATGTGACGCGGGATCACCGTCTTTATAAGCAGGTCAGAGGTTGGATAGCCCCGCTCTCCGGGCTCAAGGTAGAGCGGCTCGGGCTGCATCTGGAGGGGTTCTCCCCCTCAGAGCGGGTGATGCTGGCTGAATTGATGTTGTCGGCTCTGTTGGCCGCCAATCTACCGTTGCCGACCAGCAAAAGCCGTAGCGAAAGTGGCTGGAACTATCAGCATGTGTCGGTCTCTCCTGCTGTAGTGCTGGATCTCGCTCGTATCTACAGCGAAGCAGGGGGCAATGGGCTGGCTCGTCATTTGGCGGTGTTACCCGCCTCGGAGCTGACTGCGGCCAGCTATCGCGAGTTCGTCAGCCAGCTGGCTCAGGATGAAGGTTGGCAGTGCCATCACTACGATCAGGCGCAGCTGGCCGAGCTGGGAGCGGGGGCTTTTTTGGCGGTAGCCCGCGGTTCGGAAGATAATCAGGGGGCCATGGTCAAGCTCAGCTACTACCCGTCCAAGCCGGTACGCCGCATTGCGTTGGTGGGCAAGGGGATCTGCCATGACTCAGGTGGCTATAACCTCAAGGTATCCGGCAGCATGTATGGCATGCATCTCGATATGGGGGGCAGTGCGGTGGCGTTGGGTACCCTTTATGCCATCAGTCGGGCTCAGCTGCCCTATGAGGTTCACTGCTGGTTGGCGATTGCCGAGAATCATATCGGTCCCCAGGCTTATCGTCCGGGTGAAGTGGTGACAGCGATGAATGGTCTCACCATCGAAGTGGTGGATACCGATGCGGAGGGACGAATGGTGCTGGCCGATACTCTGACGATGGCGGCGCAGGATACCCCGGATCTGCTGATCGATTATGCGACTCTGACCGGCGCTTGCAAGCGGGCACTGGGCAGTCGCTATAGCGGCGTCTTTACCAATCGCCACGAATGGCTGGCATCGCTGGTCAAGCTGGGTCAGCACAGCGGTGAACGAGTCTGGCCCTTTCCGCTCGATGAGGATTACGATGAAAATATCGAGAGCGAGTGGGCCGATCTGTTGCAGTGTGCACCAGGCAGTTCGCCGGATCACATTGATGCGGCCCGCTTTCTTGCCCATTTTATCCCCGAGCAGACGCCCTGGCTGCACTTCGACCTGAGCGGTTTTCGCAACAAGGGGGGCAATGGGGTGGTCTCCAGCGAAGTGACCGGCTTTGGTGTGCGGTTCACGCTGGATCTGCTGGCTGGCCCACTCGGTCGAGTGGGGCACTCAGCTTCCGAATAATCTGACTGATAAAAGGATTTCTGTGAAACAACCAAGCTATGACTGGGTGCTGTTCGATCTGGATGAAACCCTGCTCGATTTCCCGGTCACCGCCGCGCTGGCGCAAACTCTGCAGATCTATGGTGTGGAGGCCGATGACGCCAGCATGGCGCAGTACCACGCTATCAACCATGAGCTCTGGCAGCAGTACAACGATGGCGAGATCGATGCGACAGTGCTGCAGCAGACCCGCTTCTCCCTCTTTGCCCAGCAAGTTGCCGCCGACCCCATGGAGATGAACAACACCTTTCTGGAGCAGATTGTCGCCCTGAGCATGCCCCTCGAAGGGGTGGTCGAGACCCTGCAGCAATTGCGCAGCAAGGTGCGGATGGGGATCATCACCAATGGTTTCAGCGTCCCCCAACGTGGCAGACTTGGAAAACTGGGCTGGAGCGAGTGGTTCGAGCCCCTGGTGATCTCTGACGAGATCCGGGTGACCAAGCCGGCGCCGGCTATTTTCCAGCACACCCTCTCCCTGATGGGGAAGCCGGATCCGGCCAGAGTGCTAATGGTGGGGGACAATCCGAAAACTGATATTGCCGGGGCTGCGTCACAGGGATTGGCCACCTGCTGGTATAACCCGAGGCGGCACTCGGGCGAATGCGATGCGACCCACGAGATCCACCACTTTGCCCATCTTGCTGACATTGTGCTGGGATGCTGACGGGCAGAGGTAACCCATCATGTCATCGGTGGCCAAATCGTCTTGGCAAGTCGCAACAAGGTTAGTTTGAGACAAGATAGGGTTTGCTTGAGACGGCAAGGGGAGCGGATGCTCCCCTTGCTCATTGAGTGTTTTGTTATGGTTGCAGTGATCTGAACTGGTAGCGGTCGAGGATCTGCTGATAGTCGGGGCTCTGTTTCAACTGATGGATGGCCTGATTGATCCGGTGCAGTTGCGCCTCTGTGGTGCTCTCTTTGCTCAGCATCAGGTGTACTGGTGTCTGCTCGAGCGGCAGCTGGATCTTGAATTCGGAAAGTATATCTCCATCATCACTCAACCCCTGCATCCCGTGGGGGTCTAGCACGAGCCCCTGAACTCGCCCAGCCCGTAGCATCTTCAACAGCTGATCCAGCCTCAGGCGTATCTGCAGGCGTGGTTGCATTTCGGGTTCGGTCATCAGCTGGCGAAAGGCATTGCCGTAATCAAAATTCTTGAGTACACCAATATTGAAGTCAGCTCGTTCGCGCAGCGATGCCAGCGAGGTAATGTCGCGCCAGCGTTGCTCATCCTGCCGGCGGATAATAATAACGGCCTGCTCTTCCCGGTAGGGATGGGTGAATCGCGCATATTGTTGTCGTTCGGTGGTGATATTGGCAGACATGGCAAGTTGTACCGTGCCAAAACGCAGTTCATGAAGCACCCTAGACCAAGGCATTTCGCTGAATCTGGCCTGATAACCGGCTCGCTGGAAGATGGCGTGGACCAGCTCAACGTCCAGCCCCCGCAACTGTTGCTGCTTATCGCGAAAACTGAAGGGTTGCCACTCTGTCCAGCCTACAACCAGGGGCTCTTGTGCTATTGCTTGGCAGCATAAACACCATATCAGCAAGACTCTGTACACACCTTATCCCCCCGGATCGGCTGATAGGGTTGAGTATTGGACAGGAATGACGGACTAACCAGTAGAGAAGAGGGGTGAGTGGATGCACAGAGGTGCATCCATCACAGTTCGTGGGCGTGGAATCCCTTGCGATAGCGGGCTTCGCAGCGCGGGCAGCGTTGCAGGGTCGGATCCTGTTCCAGCTGTTCGATGGAAAGCGGCTCTTCACAATCGGAGCAGAGGCCATAGAGGCCAAGATCCATCTGACAGAGTGCCGCATCGATCCGCTTGAGGCGGGCCACGCTCTGCTCAACCTTCGGCAGATCCAGCCGGCTGGTCAGTTCCACCAGTTGATCCTGCTCGCAGTGACCGACCTGTTCGGCCCACTCGTCACGGCGGCAAGCTTTAAGCTGACCGATCAGCGTTTCTCGTACTTGGGCCCAGTCTGACAGCAGGCGATTACGCCAGACAGTCAACTGTGCATGCGTCATTTCACACACATTATCCCCCACAGGACAGACGACAGATTCGGGGCAGTATAGGGATCCGATAACTCTATCAAGATGATATGCGTCAAGTTAAACGTGGTTAGCCGTGGCTTTTGGCTGCTTGCAGCAGGGCATCGCGGATGGGATCCGTCTCTTTGAGCACCCGGATCTCCTGAAACAGCAGGTCCGCTTCGGGATATTCCCGCTTGAGATAGCTGAACCACTGTTTGATGCGGCTGGGGTAGTAGTCAGCTTTTTCGCTGGCCAGATCCTGCTCGGTATAGCTCACCATCAACTGCAGTACCTCGGCCCAGCTCATGTGCGGGCAGCCGGTTTTCATCACGTTGGCCAGATTGGGCAGGGAGATGGCGCCGCGCCCGACCATCAGGGCATTGCAGCCGGAGACGCGGGCGCAGGCGAGGGCATCTTTATGATCCCAAATCTCGCCGTTGGCGGTGACGGGGATGGGCAGGGCGCGGCGAATGGCATCCACATACTCCCAGTGGGCGGGTGCCTTGTAGCCTTCGCGCTTGGTGCGGGCATGAACGGCCAGCTCGTTGGCGCCCCCCTGGAAGACCGCCTGGGCGTTCTCCAGATAGAGATCCTTGTCGTCGTAACCGAGGCGAATTTTGGCGCTCACCGGCAGATGGGCGGGCACCGCCTCGCGCACCGCCTTGACGATGCGGTAGATGGTCTCGGGCTCTTTGAGCAGCACCGCACCGCCCTTGCTCTTGTTGACCGTAGGGGCGGGACAGCCGAAGTTGAGATCGACCCCGGGGGAGCCCAGCTCGATGGCGCGCACGGCGTTCTCGGCCAGCCACTCGGGGTGTTGCCCCAGCAGTTGTACCCGCACCGGGGTGCCTGCGCGGGTTTTGCCATCTTGCAGCAGTTCAGGGCAGAGGCGGTAGAACACCTTGGCGGGCAGCAGCTGATCGACGACCCGGATAAACTCGCTCACGCAGAGATCGTAATCATTGACGGAGGTGAGTACCTCCCGCATCAGGTGATCCAGTACCCCCTGCATGGGGGCCAAAATAACGCGCATAACGGCTTTCCGACGAGAGTGGGGAGAAAAAAGAGCGCAGATTGTAGTGGGGTTGCGGCCCGCTGTCAGCACCCGCTCAAACTCTGTTAGGCTAGAGGGAGATAAATCACGCAAGGAGAAGGAATGAAGCGTTGGTGTCTGATGGCGCTCGGGTGGCTGGCATTTGCCACTGGTATTGTGGGCATTGTGCTGCCGCTCTTGCCGACTACCCCCTTCATGTTGCTGGCTGCCGCCCTGTTTGCCCGCTCGTCGCCCCGTTTTCATCGCTGGCTGTTGACCCATCCCTGGTTTGGCCCGCCCATCGTGGATTGGCAACAGTATCGCGGCATTCGTCGTCAGGCCAGACGGCGCGCCATTATCTTCATTTTGCTCACCTTTTCGGTGTCGCTGGCGGTGGTGCCACTGCTGTGGGTCAAGGGGTTGCTGGTTATCATAATGGTGATCCTGCTCACCTGGTTAATGCGTCTGCCGGTGCTGGAGCCAGTTGCAATGGTGAAGTGAAGTCCCTAAGCTATTGCAGCAATAATGCTATGGAGTCGGCCTGTCATTTTTGCGTGACAGGCTTTTTTATTTCCCGCAGAAGGGAATTGAGAAAAAATGGCCACCCCTGGGTCAAAAAAATAAGCGGTCAACACATGAATCCGGAAACCCTGAAATTTATCGAAGCAAGCATCAAGACCATTCCCGACTATCCGAAGCCGGGCATTCTGTTTCGTGACATCACCAGCCTGATCGAGAATGCCGAGGCCTTCAAGGCCACCATCGATCTGCTGGCCAATCATTATCGTGATCAAGGGATCACCAAGATTGTTGGCACCGAAGCTCGCGGCTTCATCTTTGGCGCGCCGGTTGCCTATGCCATGGGGCTGGGCTTCGTACCGGTCCGCAAGCCGGGCAAGCTGCCGCGCGAAGTGATCGAGGAGTCCTATGCCCTCGAGTACGGCACTGACACCCTGCAACTGCACACCGATGCCATCGTGCCTGGTGACAAGGTGCTGGTCGTGGACGATCTGCTGGCGACCGGTGGTACCGTTGATGCGACCGTCAAGCTGATCCGCCGTGCCGGTGGTGAAGTTGCCGATGCGGCCTTCATCATCTCCCTGCCGTCTCTGGGTGGCGATGCCCGCCTGACTGCTGCTGGCATCAAGGTAGTCTCACTGGTCGAGCTGGCCGGCGAGTAATGCCTCTTCGGCCCGATCCTCTGCATCGGGCCTGCATTGAACCGGTGCCCTTGCGGGCATCGGTTTGAAAATCAAGCGATCCCTCCCGCTCTGACCGATAGCCGATACAGCCAGCCCGCCATTTGTGTTAGCATCCGGCCTCAATGCCCTGTCTTCCCTGCATGATGGATTTATGAGCTATCAGGTTCTGGCGCGTAAATGGCGCCCCCATACGTTTGAACAAGTGGTAGGCCAGCAACATGTGCTGACCGCCTTGACCAACGCCCTGGATCAGGGACGGCTGCATCACGCCTATCTGCTGAGCGGTACCCGCGGGGTCGGCAAGACCACCATCGCCCGTATTCTGGCCAAGAGCCTCAACTGCGAGCAGGGGATCAGCAGCCACCCATGCGGCGTCTGTGATACCTGCCGCGAGATCGATCAGGGCAACTTTGTCGACCTGCTGGAGATTGACGCGGCGTCCCGCACCAAGGTGGAAGATACCCGCGAGCTGCTCGACAACGTGCAGTACCGTCCGGCCCGCGGCCGCTTCAAGGTCTACCTCATCGATGAAGTGCACATGTTGTCGCGCCACAGCTTCAACGCGCTGCTGAAAACCCTGGAAGAGCCGCCCCCCTATGTGAAGTTTCTGCTGGCCACCACGGATCCGCAGAAGTTGCCCATTACCATTCTCTCGCGCTGCCTGCAGTTTCATCTGAAGAGTCTGGATCAGACCCAGATCGCCAAGCAGCTCGAATGGGTGCTGGATCAGGAGGGGCAGCCCTTCGAACCACGCGCCCTGCTGGCCCTGGCCAAAGCCGCCGACGGCAGTATGCGAGATGCCCTGAGCCTGACCGATCAGGCGCTGGCCCACGGCAATGGTAGCGTGCGCCTCGAGAGTGTGCTGGCGATGCTGGGCACGCTCGATCACCGCCATCTGCACCAGCTGCTGGAAGCCATTTTGCGGCAAGATGCCCCCGCGACCATGGCCAAGATCACCGAGATCGCCACCCTGGGCCCCGATTTTGATCAGCTCCACGCCGAGCTGGAAGGCTTGCTCCATCGCATCGCCATGGCGCAGCTGCTGCCTGCCAGCGTGCAGGAGCAGGGGGCGGATGCCGATTCCCTGCTGCAACTGGCCAAGGCGATGAGCCCGGAAGAGGTGCAGCTCTGCTACCAGATCGTGCTGGGTGGCCGTAAAGATCTGCCCTGGGCCCCCGATGGCCGCACTGCGCTGGAGATGACCTGCCTGCGGATGCTCGCCTTCTCGCCAAGGCGCGATGCCCTGTATCCGGCCAGCCTCACCGCGTTGCCCCCGTCAATGACGAGCAGTGCGGCGAGCAGTGCCACGCCGGTAGCCTCCTTGCCGGGAAAGCGCCCGGCCGCTGAATCGGCCGCACTGGCACCGATCAGCGGCGCCGTGCCTGCACCGCTAGCCAGCCCTGTTGCTAACAGTGCCGTGCCCGCTGTTGATGTCTCCCTGCCTGCGATGGTGGATGACATCGGCAACCCCGCCGACAGCGAGGAGGAGGCAAAAGCCGCCGAGCTGTTCAGCCAGCAGGATGAACTGCTGCGTGAAGCCGCAGGCATGGGGTATCAACCCGAGCCCGCGTTGACCCATGCGCAACCCGATGTGTCTGCGCACTCAGCTGCACAGCCCGCAGATGCTGATGAACAAGCTTCTGCCGCAGCCTACGCGGACCATTCCCGTGGCGAGTCGCTGACTGCCCCCTTCGAGCCCGCGCTCGAACCGACAATTGCGCCGGTTACCGCTCCTGAAGCTGTTTCGGCGGTGTCGAGCATGCAAAGCCTGCTTGGCAAGCGAAACATGCTGCGCAGCCGCCAGCGTGGTCAGGATGCCCCGGCGGCGCCCGCGCCGCGCGCGGTGCCGGTTGCGCCAGCTCGCCCTGTTGCGCCCGCTGCTGCACCGGCCGTCACCCAACAACCTGCTCCGGTCAGCCAATCGGTCGGGCAGGGGATGGCGGCGATGGGTCACTATGATGATCTGCCGCCGGTGGATCTCTATGGCGACGGTTACGAGCCGCAGGGTGACAACGGGGAATACGAGGAGTACCTCAATCAGGGCTTTGCCGAGCAGACTCAGGTGATGAGCCACGCCCCTGTCACGGCACCGGCCCAGCCAACCGATCTGCCCCCCTGGGATCTCGACGGGCAGCCGAGCTATCGACCCGGCGAGCGCAGCGCTGCGGCGCCTGCGGTGACGCCTGCCCCAGCGACCCAGCCACCCGTTGCCACCACGGCGGTGGCTGCTACCCCTGTGACGCAGGATGAGCCCGTTCAGCCGGTGATGGAGACCATCGACTGGGATGAGCTCGAGAGCGACAGCGAGCCGCAAGAGGGAGAGGCGACTCGCCTTATCCCCTCCTCGCTGCTCAATGGTTGCGGCGACCCTTGGGCCGAGTTGATCGCTCACACTCAGGTGGGAGGGCGGCTGCGCCAGCTGGCCATCAACTCGGTGATGACGCGGGAAGGGGACAAGGTACTGCTAACCCTCAAGCCCGAGCAGCGCCATCTGGTGAGCGACAAGGCGCGCGCCGATCTGGCCGAGATCATCGGGCCAGCGCTGGGTCAACCGGTGCAGGTCGAGGTGACGCTCGGCGTGGTGCCTGACCAGGAGACCCCCCTCGAGATCGAACATCGCCTTTATCTCGGGGTGCGCGAGCAGGTGACCCGGGATCTGGAGCAGGATCCCAACGTACAGTTTTTAGTTCAGCGGTTTGGTGCCGTGCTCCATCACGAGAGCATCGAGCCCCTCAACCGCTAAATTCCGTGGCCGGGAGCTTGCTTCCGGTTGAAAAGCAGTTTGGCTGTCCCCATCTAGGACAGACAAGCCCACAGCCCGGCGCTGGATGCCGGATTTCAAGACGAGAGACGACATATGTTTGGTAAAGGTGGAATGGGGAACCTGATGAAACAGGCCCAACAGATGCAAGAGCGTATGCAGAAGGCGCAGGAGCAGCTGGCTCAGATGGAAGTGACCGGTGAAGCCGGTGCTGGCATGGTCAAGGTCACCATGACCGGTAGCCACAGCGTCCGTCGCATCGAGATCGACCCCTCCCTGATGGAAGATGACAAGGAGCTGCTGGAAGATCTGGTCGCCGCCGCTTGTAACGATGCCGTGCGTCGTGTGGAAGAGCAGAACAAGGCCAAGATGGGCGAGCTGACCGGTGGCATGCAACTGCCGCCAGGCTTCAAGATGCCGTTCTAAGGCGACTCTCCCCGCGCATTCTTGCTCCCTTGTCGCTGGCCATTCGGGCCACGGCAAGGGGGACGGCCGAGAGACCCAAAGACGCAGCGTTATTGCTCAGGCGATACGCTGCGTTTTTTATGGGCGCCATGCTGGCGTGGACGGGCTCTAACTATCCCTTCTGCGGAGAGGTTGCCACAGCGAAGGCCGATTGAGCCATGAAACGCAGCCGCCTTGCCAAGGTGGCGCTATTTGTCGATACCCGCTATCGGATATCCCGGTTTTGCGTGGCCGGGCGGGATCGGCATAATGGCGGCTTGCCGTATCGAGGAGATTGTATGAAATATATCGGAGCCCACGTCAGTGCGGCCGGCGGGGTGGAGAATACCATCGCCCGCGCCCAGGCCATCGGGGCCAACGCGTTTGCCCTCTTTACCAAGAATCAACGTCAGTGGCAGGCCGCCCCCTTGTCGGATGCCACCATCCGCGCCTTCAAGGCGGCCTGTGACAAGGCCGGTTTTCTGCCGGAGCAGATCCTGCCCCACGACAGTTACCTCATCAATCTGGGCCACCCGGATCCCGATGGTCTGGCCAAATCCCGCGATGCGTTTCTCGATGAGATGAAGCGCTGCGAGCAGCTGGGGCTTTGCTATCTGAACTTCCACCCCGGTAGCCATCTCAAGCAGATCCCAGAGGCTGCCAGCCTCAAGCTGGTGAGCGAGTCCATCAACTGGGCGCTGGAGCGAAGTGAAGGGGTGACGGCGGTGATCGAGAATACCGCCGGGCAGGGGACCAACCTCGGCTGGTCGTTCGAGCACCTCGCCACCATCATCGAGGGGGTGGAGGACAAGAGCCGGGTCGGGATCTGTTTCGATACCTGCCACGCCTTTGCCGCTGGCTACGATTTGCGCACCGCCGAGAGCTGCGCTGCCGTCTTTGCCGAGTTCGACCGCACGGTGGGTTTTCATTATCTCAAGGGGATGCATATCAACGGCGCCAAGTGCACCTTCGGCAGCCGGGTCGATCGCCACCACAGCTTGCGGGAGGGCAATCTGGGGGAGGCTGTTTTCCACCACATCATGAATGATGATCGCTTCGATCGCATTCCGCTGATCCTCGAGACCATAGACGAGTCCATCTGGGGCGAGGAGATCAGCTGGTTGCGCAGTCTGGCGAAGTGATACTCAGAAGCGAATCAAAGAGAGGGAGCCGTGGCTCCCTCTCTGCTTTTTCCATCATTAGCGGGCGGGCCTGTCAGCGGCGCTCCGAGCGCGCGTTACTCTGCGCGGCTCACCTCGGCATCCTTCACCTGAGCCCGGCAGAAGTGGATAAAGTGGCGCAGGGAGGTGGAGTGGTACTTCTGCTTGTGCCAGATAAGGGAGAGCTGGCGCGGGAAGCGGCGGGAGAGGGGCAGGGCGATCAGCCGCCCATCTGCCAGGCGATCCGAGGCTGCCAGCCGGGAGATAAAGGAGATACCAAGCCCCTTCTCCACCGCCAGCATCACCGCCTCCAGGGTGTTGAGTTCAAGCCCTGGTTGCCAGCGGGGCAGCTCGGGCTGGATCTGCTGGATAAATTGCTCGCGGCTGCCCGATTGTGCTTCACGCAATACCCAGGTTTCGCCCCCCAGACGGGAGAGGGAGAGCTCCTTCTTGTTGGCAAGCGGGTGACCGGGTGGGGCCACCACCAGCATCTCGTCCTGCAGCCAGGGTTCGGCGAGCAGGTCGGGGTGGTGGTTCTCCCCCTCGATCAGTGCCATATCCAGCTCGAAGTTGGCCAACGCATGGCAGAGCAGGTGAGTGTTGTTGATGGTCACCTTGGGGGGGAGCCCCAGCTCCTGTTTGCTGCTGGCGAGCAGGGTGGGGAGCAGGTAGTTGCCGATGGTCTGGCTGGCACCAAGGCGCAGTTGGCCGCTCGGCTCGGCATCGGGGCTGAACAGGTTCTCGATATCTTGCATCCGTGTCAGCAGCTCTTCGGCGGCCGGTTGCAGCAGGCGCCCCTCGTTGTTGAGCTGCAATCTGGGGTGAATGCGGTCAAACAACGGGGTGGAGAGCTGGCGCTCCAGCTCCTGTAGCGACTGGGAGACGGCCCCCTTGCTCAGGCAGAGCTCGTTGGCGGCAAGGCCAAGGTTTCCATAACGGGCAATGGTGGCGAACACTTTCAGCTGCTGCAGGGTCAGTTTCATCGTGTTTGGTTTTCCTGAATGATTGATTTAATTCATTTAGATATCGTAAACGATAAGGGACCATTATCCTATCGCCATAGTCATCAATAGAAAGGTGTCATCATGATCGCAAGAACCCGTAAATCACTGGCTGCCGCCCCAACCCCCATGGCGGGTCTGGCGCTGGGCATCGCCAGCCTTGGTTGGTGTTGGGAAAATGCCGGTCACTTCGATGGCCGGATGCAACTGCTGGGTGCTGCCATTGCGGCCGTGCTGCTAGTGATCCTGACCTTCAAGTTTCTGCTTCACCCCCGCCTGCTGTTGCTGGATCTCGCTCACCCCGTGGTGGGCAGTGTGGTACCGACCTATGCCATGGGCACCATGGTGGTCTCCAAAGCGCTCGGTATGATTGCGCCGCAAGCGGGCGAGGCCCTCTGGCTGTTTGCCGTGGCGGTTCATCTGCTGTTCCTGGCCACCTTTATCTGGCATCGCGCCAAAGAGTTTGAAATCCACCACATGGTGCCGAGCTGGTTCGTGCCGCCGGTGGGGATCATCGTGGCTGACGTCGCCTTCCCGGGTGGTCAGTTTGCCCCGCTGGCCAACGGTCTGCTCTGGTTCGGGATCATCTGCTACGGCTTGATGCTGCCGCTGATGCTCTACCGCCTGATCTTCAGCCATGAAGTGCCGGATGCCGCCAAACCGACCATTGCCATTCTGGCTGCCCCTGCCAGCCTCTCTCTGGCCGGTTACCTGACTGTCAGTCAGGAGCCGTCACTGCTGCTGGTGGCCGTGCTGTTGGGGATCGCCATCCTGATGACCGGCATCATCTATCTGGCCTTCATCAAACTGCTGCGTCTGCCCTTCTCGCCGGGTTATGCCGCCTTCACCTTCCCGCTGGTGATCGGTGCCACCGCTCTGTTCAAAGTGGCTCATCTGGTTGAAGGGTTTGCGCAAGGGAGTCACTACGTCGAGCAGATCAGACTGCTGGCTCACTTCGAGCTGGGGGTGGCTACCGTGATCGTCGGGTATGTGGCACTGCGTTACCTGATGTTTTTTCTGCCGCAGCGTAATACCGAAATGAATAACGGCATGGCTCGCCAAGGGGCTCACCGATAAACCTTGATGATGTGACATCGGGAAATGGATAAGCAGTGCGCTCCGAGAGCGACGGGATAAACGACCAGTCATACGATGGATGGACAAAGAGCCTCCACCCTGGTTGTGTAACGAGCAAAATGCCCCGCAGTGCGGGGCATTTTTTTATGGTTTTTTGATGTGGCGCCAGTGGCGGGCTATTTGACATGGATTTAACTGGTATTACCTGTCAGGACGACTACAATGCAGCACCACTTTTTCGCTCGACCCCGATACATGTCGTCCCAAGATCCCGTATTTGACTCCTCTTTTGAAGCCCGTTTTCTGCATCCCCGCTACTGGTTCAGCTGGCTGGCGCTCGGTGTGCTGATGCTGCTGGCCTTTGTGCCGGTGCGATTGCGCGACCGTTTGGCCGAAGCCTTGGCACCGCTGGTGTTTCGTATCTCGAAAAAACAGATCTATATCGCCAGAACCAATCTGGAGATCTGCTTCCCGGACAAGAGCCCGGAAGAGCGGGATGCCATTGCACTGACCTCGATCCGGGTCGGCCTCAAGAGTCTGTTGGGATTTGGCGAGTTCACCATGCGCAGTCAGCGTTATCTGATGAGCCGGATGCAGGTGATCGGTTGGGAGCATATCGAGGCGGAGCGGGCTGCCGGTCGTCCGGTGATCCTGGTGGTGCCCCATACCTGGCCGGTGGATGCCGCCGGTTACTGCTTCACCCAGCGCGGGGTGCCCATGTGCACCATGATGAAACGGGCACGCAATCCGGTGTTTGACTGGCACCTCAACCGTGCACGGGCCAAAAACGGTTGCCGCGTTTACGAGCGCAGCGCCGGGATCAAGGCGGTGATCAGAACCATCAAGAGTGGTCGCAGCTTCTTCTACCTGCCGGATCAGGATCACGGTCGCGAGAAGAGCATCTTTGCTCCCTTCTTCGGCCACCCCAAGGCGACCCTGCCAGCCTTGCCCCGTCTGGTTCAGGTCAGCGGCGCCAAGGCGGTGCCGCTGCTCGCCTGCTATGACGAAGCGAACCACTGTTACCGGCTTGAGATAGATGCCCCGTTTGACAACTATCCCACCGAGGATGTGATGGCCGATACCTGTCGGATGAACGATATGGTGCAACAGCAGCTGACGCGCCATCCGGGCCAGTACATGTGGTTCCTCAAGATCTTCGATACCCGTGAAGATCAGGAGGGGCCGGATGGCCTCTACGAGGCGGGGATCCAGCGGATCCGCAAGGGATTGTCGCCCCACGGCTGACCCTGAATTAAGATTGATTGAAATGGCCCCAGGTGGGCCATTTTTTATGATAACTAGTCTGATCTGTGCCTTGCAGGTCGATAGCAAGCCTCCTCAGGGTAGAAAAAAATGTCAGGATAATTACAATAACCGCTTGTTTTTGATGACTTGATGGTCGCCATGTCTGCGTTAGATCCGGTATTTGATACCTCATTTCATAGCCGCCTGCTGCATCCCAAATGGTGGGGCAGCTGGTTCGCACTGGGCCTGCTCTCCCTGCTGGCATTTACTCCTGCGAGGTTGCGGGATCGCTTTGCCGATCTGGTCTCACCGACCCTGCTGCGTTTTTCGAAAAAGCAGGCCTATATTGCCGATACCAACCTCAAGATCTGCTTTCCAACGCTGGATGCCGCCGCACGTCAGGCGCTGCTGCTCAAATCGATCCGGGTCGGGCTCAAGACCTTTATGGGCTTTGGCGAGCTCAGTTGGCGCAGCAAGGCGCGCCTGACCCGCCGCGTCAAGGTGAGCGGCTGGGAGCATGTGCAAGCGGAGCAAGCTGCGGGCCGTCCGGTGATCCTGGTGGTGCCTCATACCTGGGCGGTCGACATGATTGGCCGCTACTTCTCCATGATGGGCATCGAGATGTGCACCATGATGAAGAGCCCGAAAGATCAGGTTTTTGACTGGTACATCAACCGCGAGCGGGCCAAAGGGGGCAAGGTCTATGAGCGCAGTGTCGGTATCAAGCCGGCGATCAAGTCGATCCGCGCTGGCGCCAGTTTTTTTTATCTGCCGGATCAGGATCACGGCCGTGAGGCGAGCGTGTTTGTTCCCTTCTTCGGTCGTCCCAAAGCAACCCTGCCAGCGTTGCCCAAGCTGGTGAAACTGACTGGTGCCAGAGCCGTGCCCATCTTCGCCAGCTATGACGAGGATGAGGGATGCTATCTGCTGGAGATCGAGCCGCCGTTTGACCCTTATCCCACCGCCGATCTGCTGGCAGACGTCAACGCCATGAACCGGGTGGTGGAGATGCAGGTGGCGCGCCATCCCGAGCAGTACATGTGGTTTCTCAAGATCTTTGAAACCCTGGAGCATCAGGAGGGGGATGACGGACTCTATGAAGCGGGGATCCAGCGTATTCGTCAGGGCTTGCCGCCCGAACCTTGAAAATTGGCCCGCATGCGGGCCAATTTTGTTGGCAGAGGAGCCTTTCGTATTTGGTCTGTTGCGGGTGGTTTTTAAGGCGAACGGGTGGACAAAAACAGCGCAAACAGAGGATAACAGGGTGTCTTATGACAGGGAGAGGCAAGTGAGCGTGCGCGGAGCTATCTTCGAGAGCGGAAATAGGGTAAAAGGGCGGCCATGAAAATTCCAAATCGAATCCAACCCCTGGTGGATGACGGCCTGGTCGATGACGTCATCAGCCGGCTGATGAGCGGCAAAGAGGCCGACGTCTATGTGGTGCGCTGCGGCGACGAGATCCGCTGCGCCAAAGTCTATAAAGAAGCGTCCAAGCGCAGCTTCAAGCAGGCCGTGGTCTATCAGGAAGGCCGCAAGGTGCGCGGCAGTCGCGATGCTCGCGCCATGGAGAAGGGCTCCAAGTACGGCCGCAAACAGCATGAAGAGGTGTGGCAGAACACCGAGGTCGACGCCCTGTTCAAGCTGGCGGCGGCCGGTGTGCGGGTGCCGCAGCCCTATGTCTGCCTCGATGGCGTCCTCTTGATGGAACTTATCACCGATGAGGATGGCAATGTCGCGCCGCGCCTCAACGATGTGGCGCTTACCCCCGAGCAGGCGGTCATCGACCATGCCAAGGTGATCCGTTACGTGGTGAGGATGCTCTGCGCCGGTCTTATCCACGGCGATCTCTCCGAGTTCAATGTGCTGGTGGATGAACAGGGCCCCGTCATTATCGACCTGCCCCAGGTGGTGGATGCCGCCGCCAACAACCAGGCCAAGGCGATGCTGGAGCGGGACGTCAACAACATGCGCAACTACTACGGCATGTATGCCCCCGAGCTGCTCAAGACCCGCTACGCCCGGGAGATGTGGGCCCTGTATGAAGATGGCAAACTGACCCCCGACAGCGAGTTGACCGGCTTGTTCGAGGAGAGCCGCGAGCAGGTGGATCTCGATTCTGTATTGCACGAGATCGAGAGCGCCCAGGAGGAGGCACTGGCTCGTCAGGCCAGGATGAAGGCCGAAGAGGAAGACAGCTACTGATCTTGTTGGTGGCCGTGGTCAATGGAAAAAGAGCGCCTAGTGGTGCTCTTTTTTATTGTCTGCCGCACAGCCCTGGCCTCTTGGCCGGGGCCAGCCGGTAAAACCGGACCCAGCAGAGATCGCCGGTATGATAGCGGCGATCCAGCCATTGTCCATCTGCAGCTTCAATGACCTTGAGCGAGGCGGGATTTGTCTTGTCACAGCTGATGAGCACAGGTTCGCTGAGCACATGGCGCTGCACTCAACCGAGCAGGATGCGGGCGGCACCTTCACCCCGGCGGGTGGGATGGTCTCGTAATCGATATAGCCAAGCCACTGGTGGGTGGCTTGGCTTGTCGCCGTGGCGCAGGCGCAAGGTGGCGAGGAGCGCTTCCCCTTCGAGGGCAAAATAGGTGGTGGTCGGTAGGTAGCCCGGCGGCAGATGCAGGCCATTGGCATGGGCGAGCAACTCCTGCAGCCACTGAGTCGAGCCGAATTGCGCCACCTGATAGAGCGGCAACCCGGCGGCGCCACATTCGGCCTCGTAGCGGCGGTAGGCGGGGGCGTCGGTCAGCCGAGCGGCCCGGCACTCGATGAGGGGTTGCATCAGGTCTGGGTGGCCAGAGGCCACAGCGGCCAGGGTTCGCTGTGGTGTGGCTCCTGGATGCAGGCGCGCTGGCGGCCAGCCTGTTTGGCGGCATAGAGTGCCCGATCCGCGCGCGAATAGGCCTGCTCAAAGCTCTCGCCCTGCTGCAGCGAAGTGAGCCCTATGCTGAGGCTGATGGGGCCACCGGCCAGCGACCGAGTGGCGTCTGCGACCCGCTGCTGCAGGGTCTGGCAGCAGGCCGGCAGCGTTTGCGAAGTCTCCATCACCAGCAGCGCCAGCTCGTCGCCGCCAAGGCGCCCGGCTAGCCCCGCCGTCGGCAGGCTCTCCCGGATCACCCGTCCCACCGCCCGCAGCATGGCGTCGCCAGCGGGATGACCGTGGCGGTCATTGATCTGCTTGAAGTTGTCCAGATCGATCAGCAGCAGCTGGCCGGGGCTAGCCATCTCGCGGGCACGCAGGGCCACCTGGTGTTCGAAATAGTGTCTGCTGTCCAGTCCGGTCAGGGCATCCAGGTTGGCGCGCCGCTCCAGCTCGCGCTGGGTGGCGAGCAGCGCCTGCTGCTGACGGGTGTGCACCAGGCTCAGCAAAATGAAGCTGCGGGCAATGGTAAAGAGCAGGCTGAGCAGGATCACCGGGCCGAGCAGGGGATCGGTCAGGCTGGAGGCAGCCGACTCAGGCCACCACTGATGCTTGGCCATCCTGATCAGTTGCAGGGCCAGTTGCAGCGCAAGCAGCAAGATGGCAAAGCGCAGCACCCGGTAGGCGGGGGCCAACCGCTGATAGCGCCAGAGCTGCCACAGCAGCAGGCACATTTGCAGCGAGATGGCCCCGGATAGCACCACGATCCGGCTGTGTATGTCATCCTGCGGTAGCTGTGTGGCGGTGACAGCGAATAGCAGGAAGCCGGCGAGGGCAAGGAGCGGGCAGAGCCAGCCGAAACGGTCGGCCTCGCGCCGGAAGAAGTGGCGCAGCCCCCGCTCATAGAGTAGCGGGGTGGCGATGATCAGCAGATTGGTAAGCAGGATATTGGCAAGGGAGATCTCTCCCGTAAGGGGTCGCAGCAGCAGGCAGCCAAAGGCGGCGGCGATGGCCAGTTCGCTGGCCGACCAGTAGAGCAGGGAGCGCAGCTGTCGCTGGGTATGCCACAGGTAGGCGAAAATGGCCGCGACCCCGATGTGCGACAGGCTGACGAACAGCACCAGACTCAGCAACTGGGCCGAGGAAAACAGACTCTGCATCAAGGGTTTGGGCTCTTCCTGCCGGGAACGGCGCAGCGACCTCAGGGCCGGGTGACTGGGCCGGATCACAGCATGAATTGCGCCGTTGAGCAATGGTTCAAGTGATCCGGGCACGATCGCGGCAACAACCGCCACAAGAGGGCTGCTGACTCGATTAATCAGGGGCGGGGCATGACGCCGGAGCGTTTATGCTTCCCACACTCTTGGGTCAGTCAATAATGACCGGCAGCCGCATGACGTTGGCCTCCCGACCGAGGTGGGCCAGCAGGCGGCGCACATCGTCGAGGCGGATGATCAGAGTAGCGGTGTTGACCAGCGGATGGCACTGCGCCTGTTCGGCCTGCCAGATGGCCTCGTCCACCACCAGCTCTACCGCTTTTTCCCTGTCGCGCACCATGGCGAGCAGGGTCACCGAGCCCGGGGTAAGGCCGAGCACAGCATCGAGCCGCTCGGGGGAGCCAAAGCTCAGCCGTTTGACCCCGAGCATGGCTGCCAGCCCCTTGAGGTCGACCCGGTTCTCCTCCGGACTCACCACCAGAAACAGCCGCTCGCTTTTCGGGTCGCGCAAAAAGAGGTTCTTGGTCTTGGCGGCGGGCAGGTCGGGCAGCAGCCTGCTCGCCTCCTCACAGGTATACACCGGGGGATGTTCAACACGCTGGTAGGGGATAGCCAGCTGATCCAGCAGGGAATAGATTGCCACAAAGACTCCTTTTGTCGGCGAAGAGTGGTCAGAACGGGATGGGCGGGAATAACGACCGGATCGAGCTTACCAGTTTGACTCCCGCCTCGCAGCCAGCGTGACGATTGCGAGCAGGTACTGTATGAACGTACAATGGTGCTATTCTCGGACAGCCCCTTTACGCTTCATGACTGCAACCCAGCCCACTGTACCCGCCACTCCGCCGCTCGACGGTTTTATCCTGACCCGCCACGGTCGGGACGTGCGCGGTCGCAACGGGCAGGCTGCAACCACCGAAATCGTGATGTGGCTCTGGAGCGCGCAGGGGCCGGTGCGGGTGGTGGTGCCGGGGCAGGAGCCGGTGTTCTTTTTGCCACAGAGCCATATGGCAGAAGCCGCCGAGCTATTCAAAGGGGCCGGGGTGAGCGGGCGGTTTCGCCGCCTGCCGATGCACACTTTCGATGGCCGCCCTGTGGTGGGCTGCTATTTCGCCACCCTGAGTGCCTTTCACCGCGCCATCGAGCTGCTGCTTATTCGCGGGCTGGAGCACTTCGAGGCGGATATCCGGCTGCCAGAGCGCTTCTTGATGGAGCGTTTCATCACAGCTGGCGTGCGCTTCGATGGCCGGGCGGTAAAAAAGGGGGGCAAGCAGGGCTACTGGGAGGTGAACGAGGCGCGCTGCGCGCCGCAGGCGGTGACGCCAACCCTCTCCTGGGTGTCGCTGGATGTGGAGTGCGCCATGGACGGGGCGCTGTTCTCGGTCGGCCTTTACAGCGAGCAGGATGCGCGGGTCATCATGATCGGCACCCCGGAGGCGGATGCCGAGAGCTGGGGAACCCAGGTCCAGTGGGTGGCGGACGAGGGCACCCTGCTGAGTGCGCTGGAGAGCTGGTTCAGTCTGCATGACCCCGACTTGGTGATTGGCTGGAACGTGGTTAATTTTGACTTTCGTCTGCTGCTGCGCCGCGCCGAACTTAACAAGCGGCGACTGCGGCTCGGGCGGGGGCGCGAGCTCTGCTTCTGGCGCTCGTCACGGGGCGATCCCCAGACTGGCAACGTCATTATCCCCGGGCGCATGGTGCTCGATGGCATCGATACCCTGAAAAGCGCCACCTGGCAGTTTGCCAGCTATAGCCTGGATGCGGTGGCGAGCGAACTGCTCGGCCGTGGCAAGGATATCGAAGATGTGGCCAATCGGGGGGAGAAGATCACCGAACTGTTCCACTCCGACAAGGAGGCGCTGGCCCGCTACAACCTGGAAGATTGCAAGCTGGTGTGGGAGATCTTCGATTTCTGCCACCTCATCCCGTTTGCCATTGAACGCGCCTCCCTCACCGGCCTGGAGCTGGACAGGGTGGGGGGCTCGGTGGCGGCCTTTACCAACCTCTATCTGCCGCGGCTCCATCGCGGCGGATACGTGGCCCCCAATCTGCCAGCCGACGGTGGGCTCGCAAGCCCAGGTGGCTATGTGATGGACTCCAAACCCGGTCTCTATCGCCATGTGCTGGTGCTCGATTTCAAGAGCCTCTATCCCAGCATCATCCGCACCTTCTGCATCGACCCCATGGGGCTCATCGAGGGGCTGCAGCATCCCGAGCACGCTATTCCGGGCTTTCGCGGCGCCATGTTCTCCCGCGAGCGGCACTTCTTGCCGGAGCTCATCGCTACCTTGTGGGCGGCGCGGGATCGGGCCAAGGCCGCCAGCAACAAGGCGCTCTCCCAGGCCATCAAGATCATCATGAACTCTTTCTACGGCGTGCTGGGGTCGGGTGGCTGCCGTTTCTATGATCCGCGCCTTGCCTCATCTATCACCCTGCGTGGCCACAGCATCATGCAGCAGACCCGCGAGTGGATTGAGGCGAAGGGGTTCGAGGTGATCTATGGCGATACCGACTCCACTTTCGTTCATCTGGGGCGCGAGACCAGCCCCGATGAGGCGGACGAGATCGGTCAGCGACTGGCGCAAATGATCAACGATAACTGGGCTGCACTGATCAAGCGCGAGTTCGATCTGCCGAGCTATCTGGAGATCCAGTACGAGACCCACTACCGCCGCTTTCTGATGCCCACCATCCGCGGCTTGGAGAAGGGCAGCAAGAAGCGCTATGCGGGGCTGGTTGGCAAGGCCAGCGAGGGGAGTGAACAGCTGGTGTTCAAGGGGCTCGAATCGGTGCGTACCGACTGGACCATGCTGGCCAAGCAATTCCAGACCCGCCTCTATGAGCTGGTGTTTCACGATGAAGATCCCAGCGGCTATGTGCGCACCATGGTGGATGAGACTCGCGCCGGTCGTCACGACGATCTGCTCATCTACCGCAAACGGCTGCGCCAGAAGCTCGAGGAGTATCAGAAGAACGTGCCACCCCATGTGCGGGCGGCGCGGCTGGCCGATGAGGAGAACCTGCGTCGCGGTTTGCCCCTGCGTTATCAGCATCGGGGCTCCATCGCCTATCTGATGACCCTCAATGGCCCAGAGCCGCTGGAGTACCGGCGCAGCGCCATCGATTACGAACACTACATAGACAAGCAGTTGCGGCCCATTGCCGATGCCATTCTGCCCTTTATCGGCGAGTCGTTCGACCGGATCTGTGGTCAGCAGCTGGATCTTTTCTGATTGGTGCAAGATGGCACTTTACTTCCCATGAATACTGTATAAAAATACAGTTATAAATCATGGAGAAGTTTCCTATGCGTCTTGAAATCATCATCGACAGAAAACATCAGATCCCGACCTCGACCATGGAGGCGCTGCGTCAGGAGCTGCTCAAGCAGCTTGGTGAAAAATTCCCCGACATCCATGTGCGGGTCGCGCCGGGCAGTGCCATGGCTCTGACCGTCAGCCGTGCCAGTAAGGAAGACAAAGAGCTGGCCGAAGCCATGGTGCAGGAGGTGTGGGAGAACGCCGAGAGCTGGATGCCGGAAGAGAATGTCGCATCCTGATCCCGCTCGGTCAGTGGATAACACGGGCGTTGGATACATGGGCGGCGTATAAACGTGCATGCCCGATAACGCACCGTTGATCCTCGGATAACAAAAAACGCAGCCAGGTGGCTGCGTTTTTTGTGGGTGGTGAGAGGTTCGCGGTGGCTTGTCTGGCTCTGGGGTGAGCCAGGCCCGTTACAACCCCGCCCAGCTTTTCAGGCTCTGCTGCTGCACCCGGCGATTGGCTTCGCGGATCTCCCCTTTGGCGCGCAGATCCTTGATTGCGATCGGCAGGGCTGCGCGTACCTCATCGCTGCTCATCCCGGCCTTGAGGGCTGGGTGATAGGCTAGCTTGAGCAGCACATAGTCGAGGCCGGTCAGGAAACTGTCGATGCTGTTGTCATTGAAGATGGAGGGAAACACCTTGTCCGAGTCGTTGGGTAGCCCCATCACCTGGGTGAACTCCTCCACCACGCAGTCGAGAAAGCGCCCCTTGGCCCGGCTGTAGTCTACCGGAATGATGATGGTGGCACGGCTGATCTCGTGTTTTGCATTGGTTGCAAAGTTGGCCAGGCAGAGTCCCTCCTTGAGTGCCATCCCGACCGACGGATCGCCCCCCATGGTGCGGTTGGCCCAGCTCTTCATCTTGCTGTAGTCTGTCATGATCAGGGTAAGGTTGGGCTTTGCGGTCACCATGCTGATGGGGTGGCCGGTGATGCGGGCCAGATGGGCCGCCTGTACCTTCACCACATCGGCCTGCAGGGGTTTGTCGCCCGACTCGTTGACAAGCAGCAGCCGGATCGGCTGTTGCCAGCGGGCAAAACGGGTCTGCCTGGCTTCGCCATACTCCCGCTCCATGGCGATGGCCATAAAGCTCTCGGTGAGATAGCTGTCGCTCTGCCAGCGCTCATCGGCCCGGGCGCTGTGTCCCGCGAGCAGAAGTAGCAGGGCCAGCAGCCCGCGTGAGGCGCAGCGGGGATGGGCTGCGCGGCCCAAGCTGGTCATTACCAAAGTGGCAATAAAGCGGGTGGCGGCAAATGACATGTTTCCTCCCTGAAACGGGTGTCAGCCTAGCGGCTGGCCTTGTCGATATCGCGCCAGGTGAGCCAGAGCCTGAGATCAAACTCCAGTTGATGATAGTCCGGCTCCATGTGCTGGCAGAGCTGATAGAAGCTCTTGTTGTGATCCTTCTCTCTGATATGGGCCAGCTCGTGCACCACGATCATTTTCAGGAACGGGGGAGGCGCCTCCTTGAACAGGGCGGCGATGCGGATCTCATTCTTGGCCTTGAGCTTGCTGCCCTGCACCCGGCTGACGTAGGTGTGCAGGCCGAGGGCATCCTTGATCACGTTGATCTTGCCATCGAACACCACTTTTGACAGGGGGGCCGAGCTCTTGAGGTAGCGGTTCTTCAGCTCCATGGTGTAGGCAAGCAGCGCCTTATCGCTCTGGATCGGGTGGCTTTCGGGGTAGCGTTTGGCCAGCATCTCCCCCAGCTTGCCTGCCGCAATCAACTGCTGTACCTGTGCCTTGAGAGGGTCGGGATAGCCGCCCAGATAAGTCAGTTCCGCCATGGTGTCACTCGTTACATCAAAAAGAGCGTCATTGTAGTTATCTCGGGCGGGCTTGCCTACTACGGGCCGCTGCTGCAAGGGGCTCTGGCGCAAGAAAAAGGGCGGCCATTGCAACAATGGCCGCCCTGCGGGGCGTATTGACAATCAGCGTCGGCGATAGAGACCCGGATCCACCTCTTCGTAGTGGCTGGTCAGGTATTGATAGAAGGCGAGATGGGAAGGGGAGCTCGGTTTTTTCAGCTCCTCGCTCACCCGGTCCGGCTTGGCGATGATGAACTTCGGAGTCTGGCGCTGGATATCGGCCAGCACCCGCTCACGCACGTCATAGGGCGGATTGACGTTGGCAAAGAAGAGGTAGGCGGAAGCCGGCTGGCGATCGGTCCAGAGATAATATTGCGGCTGGATGCCATCGACCCAGATCTTGTCGCTCGGGCTGGTCTCGGCCTTGATGCGATCGACCCGTACCTGCGCCGCCGGATTGAAGGGGCGACCCTTGAGGGTCCCTTCCCAGGCGTTGTTGATCATCAGCAGCAGCATGGCCAGCGTCGCCAGCCAGGGGGTGGCACTGCGCACATCCCAGGCGCGCCAGAGGGGGATGAGGATCAGCACCGGCAGCGCCCACAGCAGGCTGGTGCCGAGCACCTCGTTGACCCGCTCGAGGGACCACTCCTTGGTGCTCCAGCCAAAGGCGAGCTGCTGGGCCAGCAGCCAGCTGGCGGTGAGTACCACCAGCGAGATGCAGAGCAGGCCGATCGCATCTGCCTGCTGTTCGCTGCGATCCAGCAATACCGCCAGCGGCAGCACTGCCAGTTGCAGATAGAGCACGTCGTAGTGATCGAACACATGGCCGGAGACCGAGTTGGCGATCAGGGTAAACAGCACCCCAAACAGGGTCGCCAGCAGGGCGGGCAGATACCACTCCTGACGGCGGCTCAGCATCAGAATGATGAAGGCGGGCAGCAGCATCACCAGGCCTGTGCGCAGCAGGCCGACGGCGCCCACCATGGGAGAGAAGCCGTTGCCATAGCTCCCCTCGAAGAAGATGTCGAAGGCGTAGTATTTGAAGGCCGCCAGCAGGTCGTGCTGCTGGAAGTAGGCGTAAAGCGGGCCGCCAATCAGCGCCAGCCCCAGCAGGCTGGAGATGAGCAGCAAGATAGCGTCGCGCCACTTCTCGTGCAGGCACCAGTGGCAGAACAGCACCAGATACCAGGCCCCCCAGAAGGCGCCGTTGTTGGTGCGCATCCAGGCGACGATGGCGAAGGTGAGTGCCGCCACCAGCGCCGGCCACCAGCGAAATCCCTTGTCCAGCAGCAGGGTAATGAAAGCCCACTGGGCGATGAGGGCGAGGTGGAAGGTCCAGTCCTCGGTCATGTTGCCGTAATAGTAACGGGTACCGTAGAGAGCCAGCACTGCCAGCATGGCGCCGAGCCGCGCCTTGAACGAGAGGCCAAGTTGGGCAAAGGCTTGCCAGCTGGCTAGCAGTCCGAGCCAGCATAGCACCCACTCCAGCGCCCAGATCCCGACAAAACCACCCATTCCATAGCCCAGCGCGTCGAGGGCGAAGATCATCGGCCCCTTGATGTCGATCATGTCGCGATAGAGCACACCCCCTTCGCTCCACATCTTGCCCATCACCGCGAACAGCGAGGCATCAAAGCCCGGCGCCATGGCGTAAACAAGCGGGTTGCGCAGACAGAAGAGCAGCGCCAGCAGGGCGGTCAGCAGCACGATGGCTGGCTTGATGCCCGGGTTGACGCGAGGGGGAGTGAAACGGATGGAGTGATTCATGAAGTCGCCTGTTCCTGCAGCTGGTCTTGAAAGCGGGCCTATCTTGCCGAGCTAGTGAGTGCGATGCAATGGGGCGGGCCCGTGTGGGGCAAATATTCTCGAAAAAGCCCGGTTCTTGCAGGGAACCGGGCGCTGGCTGCGGCAATATTGGCCGTCAGGGGATGTAGCAAGCCATCCCCCCTCTGCATCAACTGAGGTACTCAAGCAGGGGCGGCTGCGCTTCCAGTGTCGGCAGGTGACGGGCCCAGCGGATAAAGGCGTCGGCCAGGGTGATGCCGAGCTCCTGATTGTGCTGGGTCAGGGTACGCGCCAGTGCGGTGTAGCCCTCCTTGCCGGAGGCGGTATAGGCGCTCGACACTCCGCGATAGACCTGTTCGGCATTGACCGCTTGCCACTGGCCGGGGGCGGCTTCCCACTCCAGTCGGGTGATGCGCTGGCCCTTGGGCCGATCGGCCTGATAGGTGAATCGCACCCCCGCGGTGTAGGGGAAGCTGCCGTTGCCATTGCCGACCACGCCGTTGTTGGTGGCGTTGTCGATGGCATTCTCCAGTGCCTCCGCCAACTCGTGACCGTGCACCCGATAGAGGGTGAGGGGAATGGCAAACGGCAGCAGGCGACCGGCGATATCCGCTTCGCTCAGGGGGCCCGGCTCCAGCGAGCAGCGCACGCCGCCAGCATTGTGCAGGGCAAAGTCCACCTCGCCTACCTGTTCACGGGCGGCGGTCAGCATGGCGCGGGCCACCAGCGGGGCGAGCTGGCTGCCGTGGGGCTGGGTGGCATCCGGCAGCCGCTGATGGGGAAGTGGCGCCGCCAGTCGGGTGACGATGCGCTGGCTCATGGTTTCAATCTCCGGCCGGTAGCGTTTGGCCAGATGTTGTTCAAGCTGTGGGTCCGGCTCACAGAAGGTGAGCCCGACAGGTGGCGTGGAGGCGTACGGCCAGGGCTGCCAGGGGAGCCACTCCAGCTGACCCTGACTCTGCACGACGCGGCCCGCCTCATCGAAGGTGAGCTCGCAGACACCGAGGCAGAGGGCGCTGTGGCCAGCATGCAAAATAGCCACCCCGTTGTTCATCAGCGGATAACTGCCTTCGCTTGGCAGACCCAGCTGCGCGAGATCGCCGAGCAGGCTGTGGGTGTGGCCGCCGATGATGAGACTGAGCTCGGGGAAGCGTTCGGCCAGCAGCTTGTCCTGATCCAGCCCGAGGTGGCTCAGCAGCACGATATGCTGGATCCCTTCGCGCTTGATCTCCTGCAACACCCTGGTGAGGGTGTCGGCGACCGCGTGGAAACGGGTGTGGGGATCCGGGTTGGCGATGGCAGCCATCTGGGCGAGGGTGATGCCGAGCAGTGCAAAGGGAACCCCGTCGATCACCCGGCGATGCCAGGGCTGATGGGCGTCGTAGAGGTGGGGAATATCCCACAGCCCCAGCGGCGTGTCGGCTGGCTCCTGACTGTTGTCCAGATTGGCGGCCAGCACCGGAAAATCGAGCTGGCGCAAGAACTCCACCAGCGGGCCGTTGCCCAGATCGAACTCGTGGTTGCCAAGTACCATGGCATCGGGGGCCAGCATGGCGAGCAGGTCGGCGTTGGCGCGCCCTTTGAAGCGGTTGAAATAGAGCGAACCCTGAAAGGAGTCGCCACCGTGCAGAAATAGAAAACGCTGGCCGGCTGCTGCGGCTTTGGCACGCAGTTGGGTCAGTCGGGTCAGGATCCGGGCATAACCGCCGCACTGGGTGCGCCACTGGCCTTCACCGACAGGGGAGAAGCTCATGGGCGCGCCATCGAAGTGGGAGTGGCAATCACTGAAATGGGCAAGTTGAACCGTAATACTCATCTCGGTCCTCCTTAGGGGGAAAATGAGCACCGAGTCTACTGCAAAGGAGGGGGAGGATACCAGCCCGGCAGGGTGCCGGGCTGGTCAGCGATCAGGCGGGTACCATGATCTGGGTGGCGACGATCACCACCAGCAGGCCGACGGCGACCGGCATACTGGTGCGCTTGACCACCTCGAACGGCGAGAGCTTGCCCATCCCCGCACAGGCGACCACCACCCCGGAGACCGGAGAAATGGTGCGACCCAGGTTGGAGGCTTGCAGCATTGGGATCACCAGATAGGCCGGGTTGATGCCAAGGCTGCTGGCCAGGTTGGGGATCAACTCCACGAAGGCGTAGAAGGGAGCATTGCCCGAGCCGGTGGTGAAGGCGGCCAGGGTGGTGATCACCACCAGTGACAGCATCATGATCAGACCACCCGAACCGAGATCCTGCGCGTGAGCCAGCAGGGTGTCGATAAAGCCGACGGTCATCAGACCCTGGGCGAAGACACCGGCACCGACCAGCAGCATGACCACACCGGCAAAGGCGTCAGCCATGTTGCGCCAGCAGACCTGGAGACCGTCCAGCAGCTCCTTGCCATTGCGGATACGCACCAGCTCCAGCAGGCTGGCCAGCACCATGCACATGACGATGATGGTGACGATATCCAGCTGCGGACCCCATTTGCCGTCAAACACCAGCACCCCGATGATGGGGGTAAAGGGCAGGATGGCGTAGAAAGCGGGGGCGGTAGTCACCAGATCACCCGGGGCGACCGGCTCGTTGTGCTCACCGGATTTCTGGTCAAGGTAGCGCTGCCAGAAGAAGTGGGTCACCGCCATACAGGCGATCGCCACCAGCGAGATGGGCAGGGTCAGCTTGAAGGCAAAGTCC
Organism: Aeromonas sp. 602396; assembly: GCF_049173735.1. Classification (NCBI taxonomy): domain Bacteria; kingdom Pseudomonadati; phylum Pseudomonadota; class Gammaproteobacteria; order Aeromonadales; family Aeromonadaceae; genus Aeromonas; species Aeromonas sp. 602396. Next base: position 27,441 of record NZ_JAAKSD010000022.1, read on the forward strand.
AGCAGCGGCATGTTGGCGGCCTGAGCGGCCATCACCACGTCCCCTGAGGTTGGTGCCAGAATAATGGCGGCTGGCGAGGCGCACACGGCCGCCGCCGCGCCACGGGAGATCCCCATGTTGACCATCAGCGGGAACAGGGTGGCCATCAGCAGCACGCCGAGGCCGGTAGCGGAGCTCACCGCCAGCGACATGGCACAGGCCACCAGATAGGCAGCCACCAGCAAGATATAGGGGGACTTGATGATGCCGAGCGGTTTGCTGGCCAGCTTGACCAGAATGGTGTTGGCGCCGATGTGGCTCATGTAGCCGGCGAAGCCACAGAGCACCATGATCAGCATCCCCAGTCCACCGCCACGATCATTGAGCAGGAAGCGGACGTATTCGAAGATATCGGTTGCGAGATAACCGGTGCTGACCACCTTGCTCGGCAATACCGGCTTGCCCATCATGGCGGTGATGATCAGCAGCAGCAAGCCGCCGCTCAGCAGCACCCCGGTTGCGGAGTATCCTTTGAAAATGGCACGGCCCACCACCAGGGTGACCAGGGTGCCAACAATGAGTTCCAGCATATGTTGCCTTCTGATTGGATGAGAGTGGAAGGAGTCTATTCCGATAGGGGTAGAGTGGCGACTGGAAACAGGATGTTGTGTGAGCTAAATCAACGTTTAACCCCATGAACAGAATTAAAGAAAGGTAAAGGTACTTTACCCAGCGGGTTTGGCTACCTACCCTTGCCAGCCTTGGTTGTCTTTTGAGGCTTTTATATGGTGATTGGTGATTTTTCAGGCATTAAACGCTCTCTTTTCCTGCTCGCGATGCTATTTTCACCTACTTGCGTGTTTGCGGTAACCAATGACGGTTTTCATCAAACCGGTCCTCATCAGGCGGTCGCCATGCGGCGTCTCATGGCTCCTCACTCTTACGGCGTACTGGTGGTTGCCGAGGGGAACAGACCCCGTTTTGCCGCGCTGGCATCCAAAACCACGGAAGCAAACTGCCTGGCCCGTCATGCCATCCGGGTAGATGGGGTCGCGTTGCTGGTCACCCCGAGATTTTATGCCAAAGAGGGAAAACGGGGACTTTGCGAGCTGTGGCTCAATGAGGGGGCAGATCAGGACTTTTTTGCCAACCGTCTTAAAAATGATCATTTCATTCAGATAGATGGTCATGACATCAATGTGAAAAACTATCACCTCGACTGGCAGCGCATCAGTCGTACTGCTCAATAAAAATACAGTTTCATCCTTGTGCCATACTTTGCTCACGCAACCTGTGAGCTTGCTCTGATTTCTGGGCTCATCATTGTATTGCGCCGCCTCTTGGTCACACATAGGCTATACCCGTCATCTGTGTGGCGGTGGGTTTCACCAAGGTTGGTACTCCGCCCGTGCAATCAAGGAAGGTAGTCTGGCATGGTCAGCAAGGTTTATGGAGTAGTGGGGAGCGTGCTATTGCTGTTGCCCCTGATGAGTCAGGCTCAGCCGAGCCGGCCGCAAGTGGTGCCAGAGTCCCGCATCAATGTCCGTTTTTATGAGGTAAGTGCTGCCCAGCCAGATCAACTGGCACGCGCCATTGCTCAGAGTGCCCCCAAGGTGAATGGCAAGCCTGTGCTCGGCAAGGCGAGTTATCAGGTGGACTGGCAGCTGGAAACCGACCAGTTGCCGGGGCGTTGCCAGCTCAAACGGGTAACGGTAACGACTCATGCCACTGTATTGTTGCCCCGCTGGCGTCAGAGTTCGGAGGGGAGTGACCCTGCTCGCCAGCGCTGGGGTCGGCTGCTCTCCAGCATGTTTGACTATGAATCCCGTTTCAAAGAGATGGTGCTGCAAGGCGGAAATCAGGTGGGCGGGGCGATTGCGGCACTACCAGGCCATGCAGATTGCCAGGCGTTGCGCTATGCCGCCTGGGCTGCGGGCAGTGGCGAATTGAACAAGGTGAAGGCACGGGTAGACGATTTCCAGCGTCAGACGGGTTATGGCGAACAGCTCGGGGTGCATTGGCCCAAGTGAACTCTGTCTGGAGGTGCGAAGCCCTGCCAAACCCGGTCAATATGGCACGATTCAACATCTGAAATGGCCGCCCCACCGGGCGGCCATTTCATTGCAGACAGCGCCATGTTTAGACCAGCGCCTTGCCTTTGAGCAGTTTGCGCACCCAGTAACGGGCAGGGTGGAGCGCTTCCAGTAGATCGGCGGCCAGTGGCAGGGGCTCACCGCAGATCTCGCTGGCGAGCAGCTCGCCACAGAGCGGCGCCGAGCAGAGACCCCGCGAACCGAGCGCCCCCAGCACATAGAGGCCGGGGTGAAGGGGGAGCGGCTGGGCGTTGTGCTGTTCATGCTGCAGCTGCACATAATGATCCGCCAGACCTTGCAATCTGGCCACTGGCCCCACCACCGGCAGGTGATCCCGGCTGGCACAACGCACCCCCACGCGCGCCTCGTTGCCGCTCACATCCACCTCGGCGGGCCAGGTTTGCTCCGGCAGGCAGGCTTGCAACCGCACCTGATTCTGGATTTGCTCCTCGGCACGAAACTCAAGGCTGCTCTGGTTACGGCCATAGCTGGCACCAATACAGTGTTGATCGTTGTGCATTGGCGTGAGGTAGCCATCGTAGCAGAGCACGGTATTAAGCCGGCTCAGGCTGGTTGAGGTCGGCACATGGCTTACCTGACCGCGTACCGGATAGAGCGGCAGCTCGGCAAAGGGGAGCAGTGATGGCAACTGGTGACCGGCGGCGACCACCAGATTGGGGGCCTGCCAGTGGCGGCCATCCTGGCTTTTTATTTGCCAGCCATCGGCCAGTTCAGTAATAGCGACCACCTCGGTATTGAACGCCACCTCAAGCAGCCCGCTGGCTTGCGCTTCTTTGATAGCTGCGTGGGTGAGATCGGCCGGACAGAGCCAGCCTCCCAGCGGGTAACTGACGCCGCTGTGGCCACAGGGCAGGCCAACCACCTGCTCTACCTCTGCTGTAGAGAGGGGATACATCAGCTCGGGGGGGAAGGGGCCCTGGCTCATTTTCGCCAGCTTGGCTGCCGATTTGTCGTCATAACCGAGCTGGGTTACCCCGCACAGTGCAAAAGCGATGGGATGTTGCGCGGCCAACGCCAGTAGCCGTAGGCGGGCATAGCCAAAAGCGAGCGAATAGAAGCGTGACAGGGCATCGTGCTCGCCGTTGAGCAGCGGATAGAGCGCGCCCTGGCGGTTGCCGGAGGCGCCGGTGGCCGGTTCGCCATCTGCACACAACAACGTCACCTTGCGGCCCCGCTCCACCAGAGAGAGCGCCGTCATGGCCGAGGCAATGCCGCCGCCGATGATCACTACCTCGCCAGCGCGTCCGGCAGGACGGGCATACCAGGGGGCTATGGTCTGCTGCGGCTGCTTGTCGGTGCGATCCCCCACCAGCATCTCCCGCTTGCTACCGTGGCCCTTCACCTTCTTCATGGCAAAACCGGCGGCAATCAGGCCGCGACGGACAAAACCGGCACAGGTAAAGGTGGCGATGGAGCAATCGGGACGGGCGAGGCGAGCGAGACTATCAAACAGCTCCTGTGTCCACATCTCCGGGTTCTTGGCTGGGGAGAAACCATCCAGATACCAGGCATCCACCAGCCCCTCTGCCCGGTGAGGCACTTGCGGCAGCATATCCTTGATGTCGCCAAACCAGAGATCGAGGCGAATGCGGCCACCCGTAAAATGCAGGCGGTGGCAACCGGAAACCGGCAGTGGCCACTGGGCGACAAGATCCTGGCTCAAGTGGCCAAGTTCAGGCCAGGCGGCCAGCGCCTTGCGCAGATCGTCTTGGGTCAGGGGGTATTTCTCGAAACTGATGAAGTGCAGACGGGAGCCGTTACCGGATTGGGGCGCCTGTTCCAGGAAGGCTTGCATTGTCGCCAGAAAGTTAAGACCTGTGCCGAAACCTGTTTCACCTATCACGAAACTGTCACTATCGTGGTGCGAAAATCGCGCAGGTAGCCGGTTTTGCTGCAAAAAGACGTAGCGGGTTTCACTTAGACCGTTATCATTGGAAAAGTACACATCCCCGAAGTCACTGGAGACAGGAGTTCCCGCTTCATTCCAGTCCAATCGGGCATGATGTAAGGATGTTTGACTCACGTTTTCCTCGGCTCGCGTCACAAAATCGCGGGCATTCTACGTGAAAGCAGACCAGTTTGGCAGCCGAAAGCGGGTAGACTTGGCGCCAGTTTTTCCAGACGAGATGAATTAATGAGAAGAGCAGTGATCACCGGTATCGGCGTCATCTCCAGTATCGGCAACAACAAGGAAGAAGTGCTGGCCTCCCTGAAAGCAGGTAAATCCGGCATCACCTATTCCGAGCAGTTCGAGCAGCACAATCTGCGCAGCCGTGTCTGGGGTAACATCAAACTCGATCCGTCTGAACTGATCGACCGTAAAGTCATGCGTTTCATGGGCGACGCTGCGGCCTACGCCTATCTCTCCATGCAGCAGGCCATTGAAGATGCCGGTCTGGCGGAAGATCAGGTCTCCAACGAGCGTACCGGCCTGGTGGTCGGTTCAGGTGGTGCCTCCGGCAAGAACACTTCGGAATCTGTGGACATCGCCCGCGAGAAAGGGGTCAAGCGTGTGGGCCCTTACATGGTGCCGCGCACTATGTCCTCCACAACCTCTGCTTGCCTGGCGACCCCGTTCCAGATCAAGGGTGTCAATTACTCCATCAGTTCAGCTTGCGCCACCTCTGCTCACTGCATCGGTCACGCGCTTGAGCTGATCCAGCTTGGCAAACAGGATGTGGTCTTCGCCGGTGGCGGTGAAGAGCTGGACTGGTCCTCTACCATCCAGTTTGACGCTATGGGGGCCCTCTCCACCAAGTACAACGACATGCCGGAAAAAGCCTCCCGTACCTATGATGCGAATCGCGATGGTTTCGTTATCTCCGGTGGCGGCGGCATCCTAGTGATCGAAGAGCTGGAACATGCGCTGGCCCGTGGTGCTCACATCTATGCCGAGCTGACCGGTTACGGTGCTACCTCCGATGGCTATGACATGGTCGCGCCGAGCGGCGAAGGCGCGGTGCGTTGCATGAAGATGGCAATGCAGGGGGTTGGCAAGGTTGATTACATCAACACCCACGGTACCTCCACCCCGGTTGGCGATACCAAGGAGCTGGAAGCCATCCAGACTCTGTTTGGTGCCAACGGTCCCAAGATCTCTGCCACCAAGGCGATGACCGGCCATGCGCTCGGCGCTGCCGGCGTGCACGAGGCTGTCTACTCACTGCTGATGATGGAGCACGGCTTTATCGCTCCCAGCATCAACATCGAGACTCTGGACGAGAAGGCCGAAGGTCTGCCCATCGTGCGCGAGTACGAAGAGGCCGAGCTCAACACCGTCATGTCCAACAGCTTCGGCTTTGGCGGTACCAACGCCTCCCTGGTGTTCAGCAAGTTCAAAGCATGATTATCCGGTTGATATGAAAAAAGCGCCTCAGGGCGCTTTTTTTGTTTCCGTGATCTGCCATCACTCATTGCAGAGCAGAGCAGAGCAGAGCAGAGCAGAGCAGAGCAGAGCAGAGCAGAGCAGAGCAGAGCAGAGCAGAGCAGAGCGTCAACCATTGTAGGATAGGGGGCAGAGTTCAGCGCTGATGGTTGGTGTCAGGTGAGATCACACCAATAAGCCTGCTTCGCATCTTGGGAGAAAGGCAGATAGCAAGAAGGGAGCCTGAGGCTCCCTTCTTTGTTAGCGGTAATTTGATGGTTACTGGTTAGAACCAGAAGCCGATAATAAAGGAGCCTGCCAGCGTCAGCATCACGTTGGCCACCGCATAGGTACCTGCGTAGCCAAGCGCCGGAATGGAGCTGTTGGCGGCCTCGTTGACCACATCCATGGCGGGGGCGCAGGTACGGGCACCAGTGATGGCGCCGAGCAGCAGCGCCGGGTTCATTTTCAATACCCAGACCCCGAACAGATAACCGACAAGCACCGGCAGGGTAGTGACCAACATGCCGGAGAAGAGCACTACGGCACCCACTTCGCTCAGGTGATCCAGAATGCCGCCACCCGCCTTGAGGCCGGTGCTCACCATAAAGACCGCAAGACCGAGATCCTTGGCCAGTCGCAGGGCTCCGGGCGGTACGTAACCCACGGTGGGGTGGTTGGCCCGCAGATACCCCATCAGAATACCAGCCAACAGCAGACCGACGGCGTTGCCGAGGCCAAATTCAATCTGGCCGAACACAAGCGAGACGGAGCCGATCAGCAAGCCGAGCACGAAGAAGGTGGTGAAAGCCACTAGATCTGTGGTCTGGCTGTGGATACTGATAAAGCCGATCTTGTTGGCCAGCAGTTTGACCCGCTGTTTCTCGCCGCTGATCTGCAGCACATCGCCTTTTTGCAACATGATGTTGCGATCGAACGGCATCTCGATTTGGGAGCGTACCACCCGGTTGAGGAAGCACCCTTTCTCGGTGAGGTTGAGCTCCACCAGATGGCGGCCGACCACGGCGTCGTTTTTCACCACTATCTCTTCGGTGACGATCTGCAGGTCGAGCAGGTTGCGATCAAATACCTCTTTACCGTTGCGGTAGTTGACGTCCAGTTTCTCGTGGCTCTCGGGATAGCCCACCAGGGCGATCTCGTCCCCTTCCTGAATGACGGCATCGCCATCGGGACTGGCGAGAATGCCGTTGCGGCGGATCCGCTCAACATAGCAGCCGGTATGGGGGTAGATGCCGGTCTCCCGCAGGGTACGGCCACCGATCCAGGCTGCCAGTTCGGGGCCAACCCGATAGGCGCGGATGATGGGTAGATAGGTCTTGCGACTGTCGCTGTCGGAGAGACCCCGCTCACGGGCGATCTTTTGCGCTTCGGTATTGAGATCGAGTCGTGCCAGTGACGGGAGATAGCGCACCACCAGCATCAGACCCACCAGACCCACCAGATAGGTCAGGGCGTAGCCGATGCCCATGTTGTCGAGTACCGCCTGCATATCGGTTTGATGGGGCAGGTTGAGCAGACCACTGCGCAGGGCATCCTGTGCACCCACCAGCGCCGGGGTCGATGTGAGGGAACCCGCCAGGATCCCCGCCGCCATGCCCGGCCCCAGATTGAAGAACTTGGCCAGCCCCACTGTCAGCAGCAGAGCTGTCAGCAAGATCACCAGAGTCAGGGTGATGTAGTGGATGCCATCGCGCAGGAAGACGCTGAAGAAGTGGGGGCCAGCCTCAATCCCCACACAGAAGATGAACAGCATAAAGCCGACGTTTTCTGTGGTGGCAGTAAACTCGAAGCCCATCTGGCCAAACAGCAGGGCGGTAAACAGCACACCTATGGTGTTGCCAATCTGGAAGTTGCCAATCCGCACTTTGCCAAGCAGCAGGCCGAAGGCCAATACCACGAAGAGCAGCAGGGAGTCGCTTTGATGCAGCAGTGTCACAAAATCTATAGTCATGCCCGGAAAAACCGAGGAAAAAAGTGGGGCCGATATTGTGCCGTATCTATCACTAATAAAGAAGCATAAGGGGGATTAATCGGACGTTATCGGACGCTATTTAATGAGCAGGCGGCGGGATAAGGGGAGCATCGGAAAAAAGCAGGTGATTTTTGCTCTCCTTCCCGTTGTCAATTAGTGAAACATGCTGGTTGCAGCCGGGCTTGCACTCTCATGGGTGAGATTTTAGATTCTGCTGTCTAGCGCTTCGCCACAGATCGGTTTCAGCAGATTCAACCTGGGGCTCTCTTGGTCGTAAAAGAGTCAAATGACGAGATACTAGCGTCATTCCCATATGGGGAAAGGGCTGGCAAAAAGATATCTCCGGAAAGTGCCAATAGAGCCTGTTAATCAACAGTTACAGAGGGTGGGACAAAACAGAATAAAATCAGGTTAGCCTGTAAAATGGTCTCCTGTTGCAGGGGATAACAGGCAATCCCGCGTCCTGACAGGGCTTGCTGCACTTACCCACAGAATCTGTGGATAACCCTGTTTATGAAACTTGTTCATCGCCCTGAAAGCCGCGCCAGTACTGGGATGCAAGGGCTGTTCAAAAAATACCGGAAGAAAAATGTTTGTATAAAAATCAAATAGTTAGATGCGGCAGGAGAAAACTCTGTCGAGCCGGAACGGGTCACAAAAGGGAGCGTCAGCAGCAAGAAGTATCTTGTGCATTAAAATTGGCAGGAGAGGGCACTAAAGTGGATAACTTGCACCGAGATGGCGAGGAATTTGGCTCCCCCGACTGGACTTGAACCAGTGACATACGGATTAACAGTCCGCCGTTCTACCGACTGAACTACGGGGGAACATCAGGCAAGGAGGAGCATCATACAGAAGGTGTCCGAGGTGGTCAAGCCATTCGCGGGATGATGGCGCAGGTGTACCGCTGCCAGCCCCTCGGTTACACTGCTCCTCTGCTGTTTTGTGTCGGGAGTGTTCATGAGCAAATTGTTCAAGTTAGCCAGCCAGTTTCAACCCGCCGGGGATCAGCCCACGGCGATTGCCCAACTGCTGGATGGCATCGAGTCGGGGCTGGCTCATCAGACCCTGCTAGGGGTGACCGGTTCGGGTAAGACCTTCACCATGGCCAACGTCATCGCCACCCTGAACCGCCCGACCATGATCCTGGCTCCCAACAAGACCCTGGCCGCCCAGCTCTATGGCGAGATGAAGGAGTTCTTCCCCGACAACGCGGTGGAGTATTTCGTCTCCTACTACGACTACTACCAGCCCGAAGCCTATGTGCCGACCACCGACACCTTTATAGAGAAGGATGCCTCGATCAACGATCACATCGAGCAGATGCGATTGTCGGCCACCAAGGCGCTGCTGGAGCGGCGCGACGTGGTGATCGTCGCCTCGGTGTCGGCCATCTATGGTCTGGGGGATCCCCAAGCTTATCTGAGCATGATGCTGCATCTCAAAGTGGGGGATGTGATCAACCAGCGGGATATCCTGCGCCGTCTCGCCGAGCTGCAGTACACCCGTAACGACATGGCGTTCCAGCGCGGCACCTTCCGGGTGCGCGGTGAAGTCATCGATATTTACCCTGCCGAATCTGACAAGCTGGCGCTGCGGGTAGAGCTGTTTGATGAAGAGGTGGAGCGCCTCTCCCAGTTCGATCCCCTGACCGGCGCTATCGAGCAGACGGTAGTGCGCTACACCATCTACCCCAAGACCCACTACGCCACCCCGCGCGAGACCATTCTGGGGGCCATAGAGCATATCAAGGAGGAGCTGCGCAGTCGCCGCGAGCAACTGTTGTCTCTCAACAAGTTGGTGGAGGAGCAGCGCATCAGCCAGCGCACCCAGTTCGACATGGAGATGATGCAGGAGCTGGGTTACTGCTCCGGCATAGAGAACTACAGCCGCTACCTCTCCGGCCGTGCGCCGGGGGAGCCGCCGCCCACCCTGTTTGACTACCTGCCGGGGGATGGCCTGCTCATCATCGATGAGTCCCACGTTACGGTGCCGCAGATCGGCGCCATGTTCAAAGGGGACCGCTCCCGCAAGGAGACCCTGGTGGAGTACGGCTTCCGGCTCCCCTCGGCGCTGGACAACCGGCCGCTCAAGTTCGACGAATTTGAAGCGCTGATGCCGCAGACGGTGTTTGTCTCGGCCACCCCGGGCCCCTACGAGCTGGAGAAGTCCGGCGGCGATGTGGTGCAGCAGGTGGTGCGCCCAACCGGCCTGCTCGATCCGGAGATCGAGGTCCGTCCTGTGACTACTCAGGTGGATGATCTGCTCTCCGAGATCCGCAAGCGGGTGGCGGTGGAGGAGCGGGTACTGGTCACGACCCTGACCAAGCGGATGGCGGAAGACTTGACCGAGTATCTGGCGGAGCACGACGTCAAGGTGCGCTATCTCCACTCCGATATTGATACGGTCGAGCGGGTGGAGATCATCCGCGATCTGCGCCTTGGCAAGTTCGATGTGCTGGTGGGCATCAACCTGCTGCGGGAAGGTCTCGACATGCCGGAGGTGTCGCTGGTGGCGATTCTGGATGCGGATAAAGAGGGCTTCCTGCGCTCGACCCGCTCGCTGATCCAGACCATAGGCCGGGCGGCGCGTAACCTCAACGGCAAGGTCATTCTCTACGGCGATACCATCACCAACTCGATGAAGGTCGCCATTGAGGAGACCGAGCGGCGTCGCGCCGTGCAGCATGCCCATAACCTCAAGCATGGGATCACCCCCAAAGGGCTCAACAAATCCATTGGCGATGTGATGGACATGGGCGGCAGCCGCACGGCAGGCAAACCAGGCAAGGGGATGCGCAAGGCAGCCGAGCAGCAAGGGGAATACCATGTCCTCTCAGCCAGCGAGATTGCCAAAGAGATCAAGCGGATGGAGGAGCAGATGTTCCAGCATGCCCGGGATCTGGAGTTCGAACAGGCGGCGGCACTGCGGGATCAGATTCAGCATTTGCGCAGCGAGTTGATCGAATCATGAGCCGTAAACGCTGGCTGATTTGGCAACGACTTCGTCGTCTCTATCAGGGCTTTCGCCATCCCGGTACCCCATGGTGGGCGAGGGGACTGGTGATCCTTATCCTGCTCTATGGCATCAGTCCGGTGGATCTTATCCCCGACGTGGTGCCCTTGCTGGGTTGGTTCGATGATGTGACCCTGCTGCTGGTGTTGCTATGGGGCTGGGAGCGTTGTCTTCCCCCCGCAGTGCGCAGCGATCTGGAACAGGCCTCCTAGTTCACCTTTTCAACACCACGCTCGACATCACTCTGTGCGCTCCCACCCTCGAAGGAAGCGGAAAAACGGTTTCATTTGAAGGTGGGCTCTGCAGGATGAAAAAGAGGCTGGCCGGTGATTGTCGCCCGAATGGCATTGGCGTAGACTCCACGCCGTTCACTTTATGGGTATGGAAAAAATGGATCTGATCCTCTTTGCAATCGACTTTATTCTGCACGTTGACGTGCATTTGAAAGAGCTGTTCGAGAACTATGGCGTCTGGGTTTACGCCATCCTGTTTCTGATCATCTTCTGTGAAACCGGGTTGGTAGTGACGCCGTTCCTGCCGGGTGACTCCCTGCTGTTTGCCGCCGGTGCGCTTACCGTGGGCAGCGTGCTGGACGTCCATACCCTGGCGGCCGTGCTGATCATCGCTGCCGTGCTGGGCAACGTGGTCAACTACACCATTGGTCACTTCTTCGGCGAGCAGTTGTTCCGCAACCCGGACTCCAAAATCTTCCGCCGCGACTATCTGGAGAAGACCCACGCTTTCTATGCCAAGCATGGTGGCAAGACCATCATCATCACCCGCTTCCTGCCTATTGTGCGTACGTTTGCGCCGTTTGTGGCAGGGATGGGGGCCATGACCTATCCGCGCTTTTTGGCGTTCAACCTGGTTGGAGGCCTGCTGTGGGTACTCTCCTTCGTCTATGCCGGCCACTTCTTTGGCAATCTGCCGGTGGTGCGTCACAACTTTACCCTGCTGATCTTCGGCATCATCGGTATTTCCCTGTTGCCCATGGTAATTGGCGCGGTCAAGGCCAAGATGAGCACTGCCAGGGCGTAACCAGAAATACGGTCAGCCAGAACGAGAAAGGGGGGAGCCATAATGGCTCCCCCCTTTTATCTCCACACGGCCATGATGATCAGTTGCAGCAACGCCCTTTCACCAGATTGCCGATGGCCACTACGGTGAAGACCAACAGGTAAGCGGCGAAGATGACGACCAGCCACTGGGGCATGGAGTAACCGAAGAACTGCCAGGTGATCTGGGCACAATCCCCTTCCGGCATAAAGAGCCAGGGGAGCCACTGATCGAGCGGAGCCCAGCTCGGGAAGTCGGCAAACGGGCTGCAGACGTTGAACGGGGAGGGGTTAACCTGATAGTCCACATGCTTGAGGGCCAGCTGGAAGCCGCGGAAGGCACTGTAGCCCCAAAGCAACATGGCACTCCAGCGAACATACCATTTATCCGGCGCCACCATGCCGAGCAGACCGGCGGCCAGCACACCCAGGGTCGCCAACCGTTCGTAAACGCACATCACGCACGGGGAGAGGCCCAGCACATGCTGGAAGAAGAGGGCGCACAACTCGAGGAACAGGGCTGATGCTGCCAACAGGCCCCAAGCCAGCCGATGGGCGGCAATACGGCGGAGAAACTCGATCATCTCATTGATCTCTCAGAAAAAACAGTGGCTGAATTAGAGCAGAGCGGGGCAGAAAAGAAAAGGGCCCTGAAAGGGCCCTCGGAAACCATCTCAATGGATTAATGCAGCGCCGGCTGTACCGCTGGCAGCGCACTCTCCATCACCAGCCATCCGTGCTGATAGAACCATTCGGTGGCAGGACCAAGCAGCAATTCGACAGAGAAAAAGCCGATCAGCCCCAGCACCAGGGTGTAGGGCAGCGCCATCCAGACCATGCGGCCATAGGAGAGACGCAGCAGCGGCGCCAATGCCGAAGTGAGCATAAACAGGAAAGCGGCCTGACCATTGGGAGTGGCGACCGACGGCAGGTTGGTACCTGTGTTGATGGCTACCGCCAGCAGATCGAACTGGGCGCGGTCGATGGCACCATTAAGCATGGCCGTCTTCACCTCATTGATGTAGACAGTGCCGACAAAGACGTTGTCACTGACCATGGAGAGCACCCCGTTGGCCAGATAGAAGAGGGCCAGCTGGTTCTCCGGTTTGGCAGCCAGTACCAGCTGGATCACCGGCTTGAACAGCTGCTGATCGATGATGACGGCGACCACGCTGAAGAAGACTGCCAGCAGGGCGGTGAAGGGGAGTGCCTCCTGGAAGGCTTTACCCAGCGAGTGCTCCTCGGTGATCCCGGTCAGGGAGGTGGCCAGCACGATAACCGAGAGGCCAATCAGGCCAACGGCTGCCAGGTGCATGGCCAGGCCGACGATCAGCCAGACCGCAATCAACGCCTGAACGATCAGCTTGGCCTTGTCTTGCGGGCTGCGTTTTGCCTCTTCGTAGCGATTGTACTCCTCCATGATGGCACGCACCGTGTCCGGCAGGCGGGCACCATAGCCAAACCAGCGGAACTGCTCTACCAGCACGCAGGTCAGCAGACCGCAGATAAAGACGGGGACGGTGACGGGTGACATACGAATGGCAAATTCGGCGAAGTTCCAGCTGGCTTGCTCGCCGATGATGAGGTTTTGCGGCTCGCCCACCAGGGTGCAGACACCACCCAGCGCGGTACCGATGGCGGCATGCATCATCAGGCTGCGCAGGAAGGCGCGAAAATCATCGAGATCCTGGCGATTGCGCTCAGCCACTTCCTTATCGTCGGTATGGTCATGGCTGTGACCAAACTCCTTGCCGGAAGAGACCTTGTGATAGATGGCATAGAAACCGGTGGCAACGCTGATCACCACGGCAATGACCGTCAGTGCATCGAGAAAAGCTGACAGGAAGGCGGAGACCAGACAGAAGGAGAGGGAGAGCAGGATCTTGGAGCGAACGCCGATCAGCAGCTTGGTGAAGACATAAAGCAGCAACTGCTTCATGAAATAGATGCCTGCCACCATGAACACCAGCAGCAGCAGCACTTCGATATTGGCGACCAGCTCGTGCTTGACCTGATCGGCGGAGGTCATGCCGATCAACACGGCTTCGATCGCGAGCAGGCCACCCGGTTGCAGGGGGTAGCACTTGAGGGCCATGGCCAGGGTGAAGATAAACTCAACGACCAGTAACCAGCCCGCAATGAAAGGATCAAGGTAGAAAGCGACCGGATTGATCGCCAGAAATAGCAAGATGGCGCTTTTATACCACTGTGGTGCATTGCCCAAGAAGTTCTTGGCGAATGCCTGCCCTAGGCTTATTGGCATGATAATGGGTCTCAACTTTGTTGTTAGGATCTGCTTCTATGCAGTCAAGGATGATTCGACCTGTGCCTCCGGATGTTGGCCTTTATCTGTCTGATTCCTCGTGATTTTAATCAAAAAGCGTGACGATTATAAATGATAGCCGATGGATCTCTGCCCATGTGTCTGTTTTATAACCACCTTGTCGGGGTTGGCTGGCTCCCCTGCGGCGATTAGATACATATTCCCAACACTATATTTGCCATATGTGAGCAGAGGACTGACCTTATGCTTGCCAGCCATCATCGCTTTGATATCATTCGTCAGCCTTTTTACGCATTACAACAGAGTCAATTCATGGTTATAAAAGCGCAGAGCCCAGCTGGGTTTGCCGAGGAATACATCATCGAGTCCATCTGGAACAATCGCTTTCCTCCCGGATCTATTCTGCCCGCCGAGCGTGAATTATCCGAGTTGATCGGGGTGACCCGGACTACCTTGCGCGAAGTGCTGCAGCGACTGGCCCGTGATGGCTGGTTGACCATACAGCATGGCAAGCCGACCAAGGTGAACAATTTCTGGGAAACCTCCGGCCTCAATATTCTGGAGACGTTGGCTCGTCTGGATCAGGACAAGGTACCTGATCTGATAGCTCAGCTGCTCTCCGCCCGTACCCACATCTGCACCATCTTTATCCGCGGGGCGATCCGTCACAATCCGGAACAGGCCGCCGAGATCCTGCGTGGCGCCGATGGGGTCGAGAACAACGCCCAGGCTTATGCCGAGTTCGATTATCGCCTGCACCACCAGCTGGCGTTTGCTTCCGGCAATCCGATCTATGCTTTGATCCTGAACGGTTTCAAAGGGTTGTACAGCCGGGTCGGCAGCTACTACTTCTCCGACAAGCAGGCCCGCGAGACCGCAGATGCCTACTACAAGACCCTGCTCAATCTGGCGGAGACCAAGAACCACGAAGCCGTGTTCATGACGGTGCGTCAGTACGGTATCGAGTCCGGCAAGCTCTGGACCCGCCTGCGTCAGGACATGCCAAGCGATCTGTGCGACAACTGATCCCTTGTCTGTGCTTTCCAAGAAACGCGCCATCCGGCGCGTTTTTTTATTCTGCCGTGTTTGTGTCTATCCTAGATTGGTGATGGTAATTGCTTGAACTGCATGGATATTTGGCCAAAAAGCTTGATCCAGCGCAAATGAACCCTGCATTTATCACTTTGGTGGCATAGGGCCCAACCGCTGATTGAGGTCAAATGGAGGCATGAAGAGCGGAGCCAATATCCGCCAGAAGGAACACACCTTTCACCGGATGAAGGACACAACAATGAGTCTTCTTGAACACACCATCTGGACAGTACTGGGATACGGGGCCATGCCCTTTATCTTTCTGAGCGGATTCGTGGCGGTGGCAGTGACCTGTTGCATGCTGCTGAACGCGTTCGGGGTACAGTCCGCCGAGAAGTGAGTCGCTTCTCATGCCGCCAAATGCCAGTCTTCGGACTGGCATTTGTTTTTTGTGTCTTTTAAAGCACTTATCCCGGCAGTGAAGGGGAAATCTTTGGTCAGTATGGTCGAACCTGCCGCCGATTTTGATTACACTGGCGCCCGTATTTCCCACTCACCCTTCTCTTATCAGGTGTTCAAGGTTTTCTATGGCTCTCAAGGCAACCGTATTCAAGGCCCAGATCAGTTTGTCTGATATGGATCGCAATCTGTATCAGGACTTCTCCCTCACGCTGGCGCGCCACCCCTCCGAAACCGATGAGCGGATGATGATCCGGCTGGCGGCCTTTGCCTGGCACGCTGCCGAGCGACTGGAATTCACCAAGGGATTGAGCGCCGATGATGAACCCGAGCTCTGGTGCAAGAACTACTCGGACGAAATAGAGCTCTGGATCGAGCTGGGCCAACCCGATGAAAAACGGCTCAAAAAAGCCTGCAACCGCGCCCGTCAGGTGGTGCTCTATCTCTACGGCGGTCGTGGTACAGCCGTCTGGTGGAAGCAGAACCAGGGCAAGCTGAGCCAGCATGACAACCTCAGTATCATCGAACTCTCCGACAGCCAGACTCTGCCGCTGACCGCCATGGTCGAGCGCACCATGCAGCTCACCTGCACTATCTCCGATGGTCAGCTCTGGGTCAGCAACGGCGCGCTGGAAGTGACGCTGGATCCGGTGGTGCTGATGGGCAAACCGGCCCGCGAACTGTAACGGACGCCGCCCATGTTCAGCGCCCTGCTCAATATCGTCATCCCGGTGTTCGGTGTGGTCGGGCTCGGCGCCCTCTACGGGCGATTGCGACCGGGGGCTGCGCTCGGTTACGTCAATCGAGCCAATATCGAGCTGTTTACCCCGGCGCTGGTCTTCTCCGCGCTGGTCAAGTTTCCGCTGGCACTGGCGGAGCATATGCCGCTGATTGCGGCGGGGGCGCTGGTTATTCTGTTACCCGGTCTGCTGCTCGCACTGCTCAAACTCAAAGGAATTGAGCGGGCAGCGCTGATCTTGCCCGCCATGTTCCGAAATACCGGCAATCTCGGTATCCCCTTGATGGTGCTGGCGTTTGGCGAGCAGCAACTGGGGGCCATCGTGATCCTCTTTGTGCTCTCCAATCTGCTGCACTTTTCGGTCGGCATGTTTATCCTCTCGGCCAATACCTCCCGTTGGCTGTGGCTGCGCAGCCCTGTGTTGTGGGCCGCGCTGGCCGGTTTGCTGGTGGCCAACCTGCACATTGAGCTGCCGGAATATGTGGTGACCACGGCCTCGCTGCTCGGCCAGATCTCGGTGCCCCTGATGCTCTTTGCGCTGGGCATTCGCCTGATGGAGGGGGAGCTTGATCACCTTGGCCTCGCGCTCAAGTGCAACCTGCTCTATCTGCTGGCGGGGGGATTGTCGCTGCTGCTGGCGATCTGGCTGTTGCCGCTCAAGACGGAGTGGATCCCGCTGTTGATGTTGTCGGTTTCCTTGCCCCCTGCGGTCTTGAATTACATGCTCTGCGAGCAGTATCACTGTCAGCCGGACAAGGTGGCCAGTATCGTGCTCGGCGGCAATGCCCTCTCTGTGCTGGTGATCCCGCTGGCGGTCTGGCTGGCACTTCATCTGCCTGGCTAAGTCAGATTGCATCGCTGCGGCGGTGCGACTCACTGGCCAATTGCTTGATCGAACCGAGTCACAGTCGTTCGCATCTCATCCTTGCAGGGGAAAGTTAGCCTATCAGGATCAGCAAGCTTTTCCATGCCATCTCTGTCCATCATTGCCTCCGTGATAAATCTGTCGTCCCCCTATCTAACCCTGAGCCCCGGGCCTAACGGCGACAGCTATAGTATGAAAAAGAGCTGACTGACACTGTTTAACCAATGCCAGTGAGGGAAACCGGATGAGCACAAGTGAGCAATCTGATCCTGTGGGGCAGGCAAAATCGCGTTATGACCCGGCATTGCCTACCGGTTATGACTGGCGTAGACACCGCCGTTTTATCCTTAGTGGCGGTGGTTACAAGGCGGAATGTCGCCGTCGCAACTGGTTTCTGGAGTTGCTCAACCCGGTACCCTATGTGGTGGTGCGCGACATAGCCATCGGCGGCATCGGTATTCTGGGGGCCATACGGTTGAAAGAGGGGGATGAGCTGGTGATTGCCATTCCCTCTGGCGAGAAGCTGCGCGGTCTGGTCGTGAGATCCCAGCCAGACCCACTTTTTCCCAAACTCTATCGCACCGGTATTCGTCTGCATCGTTATCCGACGGCCGAGCTGTTTGCCCGCTGGCAAAGTTACATTCAGCCGCAAGATAAAGCGGATTTCGACCATGAGTGCCAAGTCTTGAAACTGGTACGTGGCGCGTGAGCCAAGTGTCATATCAGAGGTCGCTTTCCCCACAGTCAGCATGATCTGTCGATGGGGTTCACTGATCAGCAGGCTTGGCTGACCCGAGTGGTTTATCTCACTGCATGTGTTTTCATCTTTATGTTTTTATTGAATTTTATCTGTACCTCTGAAGTCGCGGAGGATGCGGATCATTTTCCCTTTTCGTGATCCCCCCCGAAGTAGTTCCCCCTGATATCCCTTAGTATCTGGCCAGCATGACTCCCTTTAGGGGGAGGATAACAAGAACAAAAAGGAATGATGGATGAGATCCGTGAGCAACCAGTGTCTGTTGATGCAGATCCAGCCGACCATCTTGCGCTTTGCCAAGATGCTGGCGAGTGTGCTGCAGCTTGAAGTCGAAATTGTGGATGCTGATATGGTTCGGGTGGCTGGCACCGGGCCCTATGGCAAGTTCTTCGGACGTCAGCTGGAGGGGGATTCCCGCCTGCTGCGCTATGTGATTGATAATCAGCGGGAGAAGATCGTTACCCACACCAGCGATGATCCCGTGTGTGACGGCTGTACCTGCAAGGAGAGCTGCCGTGAGCGCGCCTTCCTCGGGGTGCCCATCATGGTGGACGAGCGCTGCATAGGGGTGATCAGTCTGGTGGCCTTCAGCGACGAGCAGCAGGCGCGCCTCAACAACAATCTGCAGGATGTGTGCGACTATGTGCGCCACATTTCCACTATCTTTGTGGCCAAGTTGCTCGATTCACGCGGGCTGTCGGACGGGGTCAACAAGGTGTTCCTCAATCTGATGACCAATATGGATCAGGGTTGCCTGCTGCTCGATGACAAGAGTCAACTGCTCTACGCCAACGAGGCGGCACTCCATCATCTGGGTTGCCAGCAGGAACAGCTGCAGGGGCGCGAAGTGGGGATCCGCCCGCTCACCTTCTCCCAGCAGGGGCTGAGTGGTCATCTTCAGCACATCATCACTTTTGAAGGTCGTCAGGAGCTGATCATCGGCCAGCTACATCATGTGCAGGGCCAGCAGCTCTTTCTGATGGCGTTTCACCAGTCCCACTCCGGTCAGGTTCAGGAGCCGGATCCGGATGTGCGGATCGATCAGCTGATCGGCGAGAGCAAGCCGATGCGCACCCTCAAGCGACTGCTGCACCGCATCGCCCAGAGTCCCTCCAGCGTGCTGATTTGTGGCGAGAGTGGCACCGGTAAAGAGGTGGTGGCACGCGCTGTCCATCGCCTGAGTCCCCGTCAGGACAAGCCTTTCATCGCCATCAACTGTGCCGCCATTCCCGAACAACTGCTGGAGAGCGAGCTGTTTGGTTATGTGAAGGGCTCCTTTACCGGTGCCTCCAGCGGTGGCAAACAGGGTCTGATCCAGGCGGCCCATCAGGGCACCCTGTTCCTTGACGAGATTGGCGACATGCCGCTCACCATGCAGGCCAAGCTGCTGCGGGTGCTGGAGCTGCGGGAGGTGACCCCCATCGGGGCCAGCCGACCGGTGCCGGTGGATATTCGCATCATCGCCGCTACTCACCAGCATCTCGATCAATACATCGCCGAGGGGAAGTTTCGTGAAGATCTCTATTACCGCATCAACGTCATCCCTCTCAACCTGCCGCCGCTGCGGGAGCGGGAAGGGGACGTGGAGCTGCTGACCCACTACTTCCTCAACCTCCACACCTGCCGGATCGGCATCGTCTATCCCGGTCTGGCACCCGAGGTGATGGCGCTGCTCAAGGGGTATCGCTGGCCGGGCAACGTGCGCGAGCTCAGCAACCTCATCGAATATCTGGTCAACGTCAGCCAGGCGGGCGAGGTGATTGACGCCAGTCTGCTGCCCCCCAACATCATCCGCAATCAGGAGCCCCATCGCGTCACCGCCCAGTCGATCCCGGTGACCAACCTGGATGCATCGTTCAATGTGGCTGCCGCCGCTCCGCTCGCCGCCACGCCGGAGAAACTACCCGAACCCGTTCCGGGTGAGAGTGGCCTTGAGAGCATGGAGAAACAGATGATAGAAGAGACCCTGCATCGGCTCGGCAACAAAAAACTGGCCGCACAGGCGCTGGGGATTGGGATTGCCACCCTCTATCGCAAGATAAAGAAGTACGAGATTGCCGTGCAGAGCTGAGGCGCTGGCGGCATCTATCCGGCCCGTGTCGTTTATCGGATGGCACGGGTTTTTTATGGGAACAAGGTTCTGCGCCATTGCCCGGTCGGTGATGAACAGATTGGCGGGGCAGGGGAGTGGCTACATGGCAGAATGCAAAAAGCCCGCTCGATGAGCGGGCTTTTCAAATCTGGTGCGTCCTAGTGGATTCGAACCACCGACCCCCACCATGTCAAGGTGATGCTCTAACCAGCTGAGCTAAGGACGCAGGGTGCGCAATGCGACTTTTATTTCTTTATGCAGAAGTGGTGGGTTTAATTGGATTCGAACCAACGACCCCTACCATGTCAAGGTAGTGCTCTAACCAACTGAGCTATA
>NZ_JAAKSD010000023.1:0-45551 GCF_049173735.1 Aeromonas sp. 602396
GGTTCCATTTCACGATACTGATAACGCGAATGCCTGCGGGCACTAATGAGCAGATCATCCCGTTGTCAGCTGACAATTGCGGTCAGTCAGCAGTCAGAGATCCATTCCACGATACCGATAATCGGATAACCAACAGGCGCTGAGGTGCAGCTCATCCCGCCGTCAGCAGCCAGGGTTTCATTTCACGATACCGATGATGTGTGCCCCTGCGATCACCGAGGTACAGATCTCTCTGTTGTCAGCTGACAATTGCTACGGTGTGCAGAGATGGATTTCTAGTTAAACGGTAAACGAGATCTGAGATCCGTTTGGCATTTCAACATTGAGCTGTAGTTTTCCCCCAGCAGCCTCGACCCAGCGTTTAAGATCCATCAGTGTAACGTCCTGTACTGATGGTGTTTGATCGCAAATCATGGGTTCGGTGCCAGCCTGGGTCAGCATTTCACGCAGTTGGGTGAGATGAATCTCCAGTCGCATTTGCTCTGCTTTTTCCCTGGCCTGAGTGACAACGTCGGGCATTTCTGTGGTCAATATTTCGTCAAGCGTGCGTGCCATGGCTACCTCAAAAGAGCACTCGATGGACTGGGTCCTGACAAAGTCATTTTGCGCTGAACGTAAGTGGCTAAGTTCCGAGCAATATGAATATGATCAGTATCACCTGTGTGGGCTGAGGTGTCTATGCACGGGCTCCAATGGAGCTTTTTTGTGTTTGCTGCGGCTATGCCGCCAGCAGCTGTACCAGTAGTTGTGGGCTATGCATAAAACCGATAATTCGCTGCTTGATGGTGTGGGTCTGCGATTGTAGAGCTACAACCGCCCCGAGCGAGGGGGCATCTTAGATAGTGATGGTATTACAACAGTGTCTCTCGGCAAGCCAGATAATACGTGCTCCACAACTCGCTAGCGGGTCGTCCATGCATCTTGATGCCGATATCTAGCAACAACAGCTCCCACTGCCGTGTATCGCGAAAAGCCATTTCACGAGCCTGTTCGATGCTATGGGCAGAATAGGCTCGGAGCAATTTGTCTGATGTCGTCGAAAACAACCTTTCAAAAAAAGCTAGATCTTTTGCAGCCATAACCTGTGAGCGCAGTGCTGTCAGATGCATAGTGTCCATTTCTGAATACCGAACAGCATCCTCAATAAATGTATCACAAACCTCATATGCAATCTCATGGGATCTCCCATGAGTACTGAGGGCAACGATTAGTAGAATGAGTTGAGTCATCACAAGATCTCTGCTGTCAGTATGAATAAACCAGTCTAGCAGTAACTAATGGAACCTGTGGGGTCTTAGCTCAAGTCAGATCGACGTTGCGCGGTTACTCATAGCTTCCCTAAGTGGCTATATAAAGATCAATTATTTTGATGATAAATATTGGCACCAAACTACAGCTAGGTGATAATGCTAGGCAATAAACAAATAACTTTTTAGGCGTGATATCCATGAACGATTTTATCAAAACACTGTTGAATATTCGTAGTCTCCGGGCTGCTCTGCGTGAACTACCATTCGAACAGTTGGTCGAGATTCAGGCCAAATTTGATGAGGTGTTTACAGAGCGTGAGGCTGCTGAGCTCCGATATCAGGAGGAAAATGCCGAGCGTCTGCGTAAGCTCGAGGAATTCAGCGAGATGCTGAAAAACGCAGGGATTGACCCCAGCGAACTGGTTGGCAGTGCAGCTCCGTCGAAAGCTGAAGGAAAGGAAAAGGCCAAGCGTGCGCCGCGTCCCGCAAAGTACAAGTATCACGAAGATGGCCAGGAAAAAACCTGGACTGGTCAGGGCCGTATGCCGAAAGCCATCGCTGAGGGCGTTGCTAGCGGAAAGTCCTTAGAGGATTATCTGATCTAATCCACAATTATAGTGGTATTGAAAGCAGCCGTAAGGCTGCTTTTTTTATTCATTCGACTATAATAAATTTTGTTTAGGGTGGCATGAGACATTTTTGTTCATGCTATCTGTCCATTACTCTACATGTATAGCGAGTGTTCTATGAAAATAATGACCACAAAAGAGGTTGAGGTTATAGCTGATATTCAGTGTGACGTATGCCATAAAAGCACAACTCCAAATATGAACCCAAATTTGTATAATCCTCAGTTTGGAGCCCTGACTGCAAAATGGGGTTATGGTTCGAAACATGATGGTACGGCATATGAGGTACATCTATGTGAGGAGTGCTTTTTTACTGTGCTGAGTCAGATAAAAAATATGCGTATAAATGATCATGCGGATTATGTTGACGATCAAGCATTTGGGAAGATTTTATCTCATAGCCTTGAGCTTATATGACATCATTGATTCGACCAGATCTAGAAAAGGTATGTCTGTCATAGGATGAGAGCATGCCTTTTTATATGACTTTAATCAGCCAATGTCATAGTTTTAATTTCACGGAAGAAAATTAAATTCACCATGTAAGTCTAGTTAATTTCATATTTTAAATATTAACTTTCGCCAATGCCATAGATAACGTTAGTCGTTAAATTAATAATTTAGCTCAAAAAATTGTTGATATTATATTTAGTGTTTGCAATACTATAATTAGAGTGAGCATTAAATATCACCGAATAATTTAGCTCACTTCTGAATGTGACTTCGTATAAATTTATTGTATATTTTTTGAAAAAACGCTAAACCAGCTATGTTTTAATGTCTATTAAATAGGTTGGTTTGAAAAATAAAACGCATAACACTACTAATAATTATTATAAAGGTGCACGCAATTGAACAGAAAACCACGGTCTGGTAGACCCAAAAAATCAGCTGATGAAAAACGCAGTTTAATGCTCCGAATCTCATTTAATGCAGCTGAGCAACGTGTTTTAACTAAGCATAGTAAAACCTATGGTATTCCCAAAAAGTCTAGCCTGATTCGGTTTTTGGCTCTCCGGGAACCAGACAGTAATATCTCACCAGATTTTTCATATGATGATCGTGTGAGATTGCTCGAGGGGGTATACAATATATCATCGAATTTAAATCAAATCATTTTGTTGATTAGACAAGCTGAGGTCGGTAGTGACGTTTATAAATTTATTACTGACAGTAGTGATAACTCTCCAGTGATGCAGGCTTTCTCATCTATAAATTCTCTGTTTATAGGAATTGAAAAAGCTCTGATTGGAGTAAAGTTGAAATGAATTTTGAAAAACACAGGTTCGGCCAAAACTTCCAGTACAGACTGTCTTATATTTACCGAGCTATACATATTGGTAGGAAACGAAAATCCATGCCATCACAGGTTTATCATCTCGGTGGTGGTGTAATTAATAGACCAAATATTACATTGAATGAAAGAGGTGAGGTCTCTGATTATGACATCGGGCCACTACTCATGGAGTTGAATATGCAGGCATCATTGTATGCAGGCACAGGAAACCAACTATGTGCACATTATTCACTATCATTGAGCCCCGATGAATCATTAACGCCATATCAATGTCTAGTTGCAGCTAGGCTGCTAATGAGTGAATTGGGATATGGTAGCGATACTCGATGGACATCTGTTATACACCGCGATACAAGGTCTCTACATGTACATGTTGTGGCATGTAGAGTAAAACTAGACAGAACCTTAGTTGATGATAGTAATGACTACGCTCGTGGAGTTGACGCTGCTCGAAAAATTGAAATGGAATTGGGATTGTCGATCTGTAAAAGCCCTGAAAAAAATTTCGGTCATGAGTATAGCATAGTAAATATTAAAAATGGCCGTGGTAGAGGGAGCTTTCATGCTATGCATGATCCCGCTTGTATTATCAGGGATGCAATGGACGTGGTTTTTAAAAAACAGCCGAACAACATGACTGAATTTGTCACTGGGTTGCGTGAGCATAATGTAATGGTCAAGCCGTGGAGAGTTGATAATCGTGAGCCACAGGGGATCTGTTACAGTATAGATGGTCAGCGATGGATATCAGGGACGAAAGTTAAAAAGTCACGGGCTACTTGGTTTAAGCTGATCGAGCAAGGTATTGAATATTCACCTAGACGAGATGATTACAGTCTGAACTTGGGTGTTTCAAATGAATTAAATGAATTAAGCGTTCTTAGAGTGATACCGTTTACTGCATTGATTCGTTGTACTAAAAAACAATATGCCAAGATTAAAAGAACAGTGCAGTCATTTGTGGATAAAAAAACATATGGTACATCGTCATTCTTTTTCCGGCTTCTAAGATTGGATTTTGTTTTGCTATCAATCGAAGAACCATCGGATAGTTTTATATCAAATGCACGAGCACTGTTGGAAGGCGTTTTGGCTACAATTTTTAGGAAAGGGCTGGAGAGCGTTCATGTAGGATCAAACGCATTGATTCCTGATGGATATGTCCAGGATATCAACTCAGAAAAAGATACTATTGATAAGCCAAACATGTTTTTCTTAGACAGAGACAAACTAAAAAATGAAATTTTTACTAACAATGAATGGATTGCTGATTGGTATGGGGATCCCATATCACACGAACAAACCAAAGAAAAAAACATAAAATAACAATAATAATGAGAGGTGTGACATGGCTAACATGAGGTTGAATGCAAATCTTAGAACAGTATCATTTAGCAAAACCGTGAGTGTACTGGAAGAGCTGGAGCTCAGTTCAGGTAAATGTGTTCGTAGGTATAGGGCTGTAAATGTTCACCTAGGTACAGTTGATATGAATTCTGATTTTTCCCTTATAAAAGAGTTAACCGAGGCTGACGCAAAAAATGCAAAGCTTTGGGTCCAGGAGCAGCAACGACTGGTCCAGTATGCTTACATGGAAAATCAGAAAAAAGGACTAATTGGCGGGTGTCCTGTTATCAAACGTAATAAGAGCGACGATGATAAGTATCGAGATCATTATGGGTATATTCCAGATTGCAGGGTTGGTGAATTTATTGGTGTAATCATCAATCAAATCCCACTGTCGTCACCCATACAATCTGTTGAGTCTAACAACTCGTTATATGAAAATATTATTGAGTTGAGAAAGAAAGGTCGTTTGTCTGACGTGTTTAAGGATATTTTTAATGCGCTAATTAAAATTCATAAAATAAATCCTTTCACAAAGAATGAATGGTTTTCTCTTTTCTTGGGGGAAAAAGATTGTTTTTACTTGATTACAGCGGCTTCTGGTTATAAACAAAGCATTTTTGAAAAAATGCTTCCACTTAATCATAGAGCAACAATATTGTCGCAGATAAATAAGGCTCTGAAAAATCGAGTTACCAGCAAAACGTGTTGATAGAGGCTGATCCTGGCTTTTACCTGCGGTAATGAAATCACGATAGATATGGGGTTATATCTAATCTTGCTAGGTATTTATTGGCATTGGTTTGTCGTGTTTTCATTTCACTGGTAAAATGTATGGCCCGTTCTCATTATATTATAGATGATCGGGTTATCAACATCGCTCGCTGGCAGAGACAGCAATGTGTCGGTTCAAGCAGTTGATGGCGGGGAAAATCAGTCTGCGGAAATACAGCGATCAGGTAGGGGAAATGATGGCGTATGAGAGCGCGATAAACAAACTGAACAGCCTTGGTCTGCCTGTCGGAAAGCCCCAAATGTAGCGACCATTTGGGGCTGGGGACGGCAGATTTGGGAAGCAACGGCCTCACCTCCTTGAAGGCGAGCACAGCAACATGTATTGCGGACACAGATTAGCCCTAACTGACAGAGACTTGCAGGGTGGGTTATTCAATAACCCACCCCTTAACCGAGCAACGATGCCTTTGCTGAACATCAAAAGCCGTTTCATGCCGCTTTATGTAATTGACATCAGAACGCCAGTGACACTCCGTCTTCCGGGATATCAACGCGGCTCTCGATACCATGCTTCTTGACGTAGGCCCGTAGTTCATCACGGGTCAAGGACATGTGATTAACTGCGTCCATGTGCACCGCAACAATTTTTGCATTCTTCGCAGCCAGTGATGCGCGAAGCACGTCTTCCTCACCCATGATGATTGCGCCTTCGTACCCAGTCATTTTTGCTTTTCCGGCATTGAGCACGATGACTTCAGGGTCATATGTCTCAATGGCCTGGTCTACCTCTTTACGCCAGATGGTGTCACCGGCCAAATAGAGGGTCTTATAGCCTTTCGCTTGAAAAATGACGCCCATGGCTTCACCAAGCAGTTTTGCGGGAACGGGATCGGCATACATTTTGTTTGTGCCATGTTGACCACCAGTCTTGGAAATTTGAACGCCACCAAATTCAGCTTCGTCAGTCAGTACGCGAACGTTCTTGAAACCCTGAGCGCGGATCAGCTGTGCATCAGCCTCATGCTGCGCAAACAGCGGAATGTTTTTAGGCAATGCTCTTTGTGCTGCATCGTCCCAGTGGTCAAGGTGGGTATGAGTAACGATGACCGCATCCACTCCTGAGATGATGTTCTCTGCCGACTCAGGTAACTCCACAAGCGGATTGCGGAGGTTGCTGCGATAGGTACCTTCAAACCCAGGGTAAGCGCCCTTTTTAGCCAGCATAGGATCGATCAAGAAGGTAGTGCCTGCGTAAGTGATTTTCACTGTCGCATTACGAACCTGTTGCATTTCAACTTTATGAGTTGAAGTGGAAGCCTGAGTGTTGCTTTCTCCTGCAAACGCCGGGGCGGTGACTGCACCAAAAGCGATAGAGAGTACCAAAGGAAGTGCGTTGAATTTCATGTGATTGGTCCTGTTGATGTTTCGAGGAGGTGATTTTTGCTCAATCTCCATGCGCTAAAAAGTGGCCTAAATGACAACTTTCGATAGGATTGGGCCATCGATGTTCAACCACTGGCTTAATTAGCACTTTACTTAGCGGCTCTTAATGCTCATCGCTTGTGTCGTCGTGAGAGATTTCGGTGGAGGGCTCAAAAAGAGCATTCAGGACTTGCAACGAATTCCATGTCCGTCACCATTGTAATGGTGACTCATTTGACGTGGCATCATCCGGCAAAGAGTACCCCCACTTACCCATTGCCTCAAGAACTCGCAGGCCCTCACCAAGCGGTGTTAGTTCATACACGACCCTTGGAGGTGTCTCAGCATACGCTGTGCGTGTGACGATGCCATGCAGCTCGAACCTTTTGAGTCGGTGCGTTTGAATCGCCCCTGGTTTTCTAGACACTTTGTTGCTGAAAAATAAACTGCCTTTCAAACTCTACCGGCGACAGCCCATCATTGGAACCATGGCGCCTGATTGGGTTGTAAAATATCTCGATATAATCAAACACATCGCTGCGGGCTTCGTCTCTTGTCGCGTAAATCCTGCGCTTGATCCGCTCCCGTTTGAGCAACTGGAAGAAGCTCTCGGCGACCGCGTTGTCGTGACAGTTGCCACGTCGGCTCATGCTGCAACTCAGGTTGTGGGTCTTCAGAAAGTCCTGCCATTCACCACCGGTAAACTGGCTGCTCTGATCCGAATGCACCATTACCGGCTGCTTGGGCTTGCGTCGCCAGACGGCCATCAATAACGCATCAACCGCCAAGTCTGCCGTCATGCGTGACTTCATCGCCCAACCGACGTCTGGCGAGAGAACAGGTCGAGCACCACCGCCAGGTACAACCACCCTTCTTGAGTGCGGATGTAGGTAATGTCAGTCACCCAGGATATGTTGGGAGCTGGCATCTTAAACTGACGTGCCAGCGTGTTTGGGGCAACCTGTGGGCTTTTGCCTCCTCCATAATGCCCCTTGCGGCGTTGATAGCCCGTTTGCGAACGCAGCCCTTCCCGCCTCATTAATTTGGCCATACGGTGCTTGCCGCAGGCTTCCCCTGCGTCACGAAGGTCGCGATGGATTTTGCGATAACCGTAGACAGCACCACTTTCCAGCCAGGATTGCTTGACCAATCCGGTCAGTCGTTCGTCCTCCTGATGGCGTGGCGATGTGGGCTGTTTCAGCCACGCGTAAAAGCCACTTCGGTGAACCCCCAGGGTCTGGCACAGGGTAACGACGCTGTAGCGGTCGAGTCGGGAGGTTATGAATGCGTACCTTTCCTTGACTCGCTGGCAAAGTACGCGGCCTCCTTTAGGATATTGAGCTCCTCGGTGACCTGGCGCAGTTCGGCTTTCAGGCGGCGTATCTCGGCTTGCAAAGCAGACTCTTCGAGCTGCTGGTCAGCAGGCTTACCGTACTGCTTGAGCCAGGCATACAGACTGTGGCCGGATACCCCGAGGGCTCGTGCAACGTCAACCACCGGCCGTCCGCGCTCGGTGATTTGTTTAACGGCTTCGATTTTGAATGTTTCTGGATAACGCTGACGGGTCATAACACCTCCAATAGTTGCCTCATTTTAAGGCTGTGAGGTGTCTAGGGAACTGGGGGCGATTCAGTAGCACTATTGGGATCAGTAATTTAGGAAAGCCGCAAATCACAGGGGACAGAAAAAGCGGCAGCTCTAGAGCGTCCGGGGTTGGATGTGGGATGGCGAACATGGTGGCTCACTGGTTACTGTTTTTATATACAGTGTAGCCGTATTGCATAACGTGTGCATCCGGTGTCAGTTGACATACCGGGCCCATTAGCTATGTTCGGTTCACATGGTATCTGGCTTCATAGGACGCGTGATGGAATCAACAGTTTTTAAGTGTGGTCGTGGCCAGGGGGTTTACCTGCCCGAGGCCGTGGCCCTGCCAGATGAGGTCACGCATGTTGAGATCGTAGTGGTTGGTCGTACTCGCATAATCACACCTGTAGGTGAGTCCTGGGATAGGTGGTTTGATGAGCCTGGTATGAGCGCCGACGTCATGGCCGAACGTGAGCAGCCAACTGCCCAGGAGCGAGAGAAACTCTGAGGTCCAGCAGTGTAACTGAGTTGCATAGCTGAGAGGGATTGTTTTTATATATATAGATAAAGCGTATCCCTCTCACCTGAAAAGGTGAATAGCTATGGCTATCATTCTCGCGTAGCGAGGATTGTTCATAGATCTGTCGGTACTCGCCCCCCAGGCAGGATAGCTCAGTAGCCATTTTTTCTAGGTTGCACCACTGGTCGTGGTGCATGTGATCCAGTTCTGTATCTACAATGCTGGCGATTGGTCTCTCCTCTGTAGTGGTTTCAGCCGCTGCAATTTTGGACAGTATGCGACATGCCGAGAACTGCTCTAGCTGTGCGGCCATAACTACTGCGACGTTCGGAAATTTATCGATAACCTGGTAGTTTAAATAGCCATGCTTCGTCACTAGGAATTAGTGTTTATATATATTTGTTGTAATTCTAGGTGCAATCATTAGGCTTAATAAATAAATTGCACAAAATGTCAATTTATTTTTTTCGTCCTATTGATCTTTGATGGAAATAGTCATATCTTCATCGGCACATAGACTGGTTGGCCTATGTAGATATAACGTAATCTACTGGTTTTGTTGAAATGTTATCTCTGAATTCCTGTGCACTATACTCATATGGTCGTTACAAGTGACATTGTACACGAAGCACAGTTTAAGCATGTCTGGTCTCATTGGAATAAACTAAAGGTAAAGCATCTTTTGATATTTCACGCGTGATTTATAACAGGCTAATTTTGGTTATAATTAAAATGAAATCCAAGTGGTAATGCATAGTATATATAAAAATCAGGCCTATAAGGCCGAGGATAATAACAATGAAGCAAAGCAATGAAAAAATATTTGGGTGTGAACTCTTGACGTACGACCAGCAAGATCAGAAAAATAATGAGCAGCAGGAAAAAAATGTAGTTTTCGCGAAAGTCATGGACAACAGCAAGCAATTGACGTTGCCGGACCTTTTGCCAAATAGCCGACCGATGAGGACTAGCCGTAATCTGCATGCTATTATTTTACACAAAAACTGGATCCCGCGTTTCAACCAGATGACGGCTGAACCAGAGGTCGCTAATTCTGATAATCAGCGCCTAGGTCTCTCTGATGCAGGTCAGCGATCTGCGCTGGTTGATGCCTGCCAGCATGCACATCTGTCAGACAGGGCAATTGATGATCATTTGACAGCGATTTGTGAACAGCATAGTTATCATCCTGTACGTAGTTGGCTGGAGGACGGGATGCCGTGGGATGGTCAATTACGAGTGGATAAGGTGATAGCCACCCTAGGTGCGGTCAACCCAGGTTATGCCGCTCAGGTAATAAATCCATGGTTGATTGGATGTGTTGCTGCATTATATGAACCCAATTGGATATCAAAATTGGTTCCGGTCCTCGCGGGTGGCCAATCATTCAAAAAATCTGCATGGATACGCCATATTGCCACTGTGGTACCTGGGTCAACACTGGATTGCTCCATCAATCCCGATGTGCCTGATGATGTGAGACGCGCAGTTTCCGCGTGGGTGGTAGAATTGGCCGAACTTGAGAGTACCACCAGGCATGAGGCTGGCAGCCTGAAAGCGTTTTTAACGAGAGATCATGACCGTTTTCGAGTGCCGTATGGGCGTAATTTCACTGTTAAGCGGCGTCAAACTAGTTTTATTGGCACGGTTAACGGCACTGGTTTCCTGAAAGATGCTACTGGGAGTTCGCGGTTTGCGGTGATCGAGTTGGCGTCACCAGCAAATATGGATGTTCTTAATGAAATTCTTGGTTGGAGTTGGGATGAGGGGCGAGTGCGTCACACCGAACCCGAGAAATTACGTCAGTTTTGGTTGGAGGTAAAGGCAAAATATGATGATGGGGGCTCTTGGTATCTGGATGAAACGACAGTCATTCAAGCTGCGTCTGTAAACGATGCTCACACTGATAAGGGGGCTTGGTACGATATTATTTGCCATAATTATCTGTCAGGGGAATATAATGATACTAAATGGGTTGTTGCGAGTGAATTGTGCAAGCTACATGGAGAGAAGGTCAATATGGCAACATCTTGTGGTAAGGCACTCAGGATGCTTGCGAGCGAGGGGAAAATAAAGAGCAAAAAAGGCCGATCTAATCAAACTCTATACTGTTTGCCAGTGATTGGAACAAATAGGATAGATAAAGTAATAAAGTAATAAAGTAATAAAGTAATAAAGTAATAAAGTAATAAAGTAATAAAGTAATAAAGTAAAAAAACACCCGCCACTGAGTCGGGTGTTTTTATCAAAAGATGCGACTAATGGTTAATGTATTATATTCTGGTTAAGTGAGCATTATGATGTTGCTAACCATCCGTAAGCCACATTATTACTGATTGAGTGATAGTTATGGTTAGGTGGTTAAGTAATTTCAATGAAAATAATATTGTGAGGTATGGATGAGTATAATTCAACGCTGTCAATATACTTATCGCTTTATAGCGAACCTAATTAACCATCTAACCATTAGCGAAAATAAACCTACGAATGTGGGGTTTAGGTTGATTAGGTGGCTTAAACAATGATTAACCAATTATTTTTAATTGCCGTTATTCAACGGCAAACGATCCACAGTCACACCGCTGGCATATTCTGGTTAACATGCAACACCTGAAGTGACAAGGCTCATCGACGATGTGTGCTCCATGTCACCTGTAGAAGCGGTACGAGTACAGTGATCTACTATTCGGAATAGCTATTTAGCCAGTTTAGTAGAAAAATTATTTTCCATGCATGAGTATGACCTTCTTACATATTCCTAATGCACCTTCCAGATCCAACCTAAGTGAGGAGAATGACTTACGCAAAATTCTATCAGGAAGTGCCCAATCCCACTTTTCTCGATTTAAGTTTCGGACTCCGTCCAGTAGGTCTGTCGATAGTACATGTGAGTCTTTAATGCTGACTATAACATTCAGCATTTTTTCTTTGCTGCAATTAATTAAGATGTAAATGCCTTCATTAACAGCATCAATATCATTTTTTTGCATCAACAGAACAAACGCATCATGTGCAATATCACTGGACCACGGGAACAGCTGTACGGAATTATCGCCCAATTCAATCAATGTAGTCGAGTCAAGGTCAAAGCGTTTAAAGTTTTCTCTTGCTTCGGACAGTAGCTCTTTTGCTCTGGTATCAAGAAATGGAACATCAAAGCCACCAGCAAGCACATTGCGCATTTCAACCCTGACTATTTCGTGAACAGTGGCCAAGCAGTTATCGAAGACAGGAGGAGTCCCTCCTTTTGAGGGGGCCACAAGTATAAATTTCTTTTCTTCATTCACTTCGAGAACTTGCCAGCGGCGACCGGCAAAAATGATCTTCTGGCCTGTAATCAGAGGCCTGCTTATCGGGATCAACCCAACCTGAGTAGAGGCGCAGATCAGCCGGTATTCCTCATCACTGACAAATGATGCGTAGAATTCGTGATTGTTAACGAGTTTTTCGCCTACTTCACCGTGCAGCAGCAAACCTGATGAGTCCTGTTGTATCAATTTCAAGCGGCCCATCTGCTTGAGAAGCCCAATAAAGTCATCAGGTGTGAATCCTTCAAAAGGCGCACCAGGGGAGAGCAGACTATGCCAAAGGTCTCTGGCCATGATGCCGCCGCGCTCACTGATAACAGAAAGGATCTGTTGAACTAGAGTTGAGGCGTGCAAGCCACCAGCAAGGGGAGGCTCAAACCAACCACCGATCAGTAGCCTGACCATGGCGATAGTTTGGATCAGGTCCTCACGTAGTGAATCTGAGATACTTGTATTGGGGGAGAGTTCGCGCTCGATGATGTAGCCGCGAAGGATTGCGGACTCTCCCTTACGGCGTCCGGACCTACCAAGACGTTGCCGCAATGAAGACACCGCAGGTGGTCGACCGATTTGGCAAATACTTTTAACGGAGCCAATGTCGATCCCGAGCTCCAACGTACTGGTGCAAATCGCTGTCGCTGGCACATCACCCGACTTCAAAGCCTGTTCCGTTTCTTCACGATATGTTTTCGACAAACTGCCGTGGTGTGCCCAGAACTGGTTTGGGACCTTATCTTGTTCGCAAAGGCGACGTAAACGGTCTGTGTACTTTTCAACGTTCGATCTGGAGTTGGGAAATACCAGGTTGTTTGACCCGCGGAGTACACGATACAAGTCGTTACTGATGGCTACATAGGGAGATGTTGGGTCGTCTTCATCTCGTTCTTCGTCTGGTTCCGTTTTACCTTCGAGATAGCCTTTGATGAGGACCTTTAGCTCCTGGCCACCATCCTTTGACTCGATGAGCTGGACGCTATCAGGTAGGGAAGGGCGCAAGAATTTTGCCGCGAGCGACATATCCCCGAGAGTAGCAGAGAGCCCAACGCGGGGGACCTGACGACCGATGGCCAGCTCAACACGATGCATCAGGGATTGGATCTGTTTTCCTCGCTCAAAGCCGATGAAGGCATGCAGCTCATCAATCACGATGTACTTGATGTTGGCCATCATCCCAGGGATGGATGACCCCCGATTCACAAAGAGGGCCTCCAGGGATTCAGGGGTGATCAACAACACCCCATTGGGACTCTTCAAGAACTTCTGCTTCTTGCTGTAGGCGATATCACCATGCCAGCCAGTAACAGGGATCTCCAACGAGTCACAGAGCTCGTTGAGCCGTCCCCATTGATCATTGATCAGCGCTTTGAGAGGACTGATGTATAGAACCGTAGCGGGCTCGGGGCTGTTCAGTAGCACCGTGAATATCGGCAAGAAGGCAGCTTCAGTTTTACCCGCAGCAGTGGCAGCAGCGATGATCACGTCTGTATCTGCCCCCAATAATGCCGGTATCGCCCGCTCTTGCGCATCACGAAGAGAGGTCCACCCCTTTTGCCACACCCAGCGCCGGATCCGCTCATCCAGCCGTTCAAAATGTCGGGAGTCAGAGCTGGAACGAGGTGAATTCATCATCGGGCTCCACTGCCAATTCTAACTCCGCTCCCTGATCAGATTTGATGTCAGTAAAGCCAATGAGCTCTTTCCAGTTTGCATCAGGGTTCTGCTCTAGGACGGCCAGCAGGTTCACAAAGGCGGTGATCGTCGTTCTGGGGGTTCTGAAATAGCTTTCCCCCAACCGGCTCTCACAATGGGCCATAAATGCCGGTAACGCTTCGTCTGGCAATGTGTAACGGGTTTCATCACCACAGGCATAGACATGCCGCAACTTCTCAAGGAGAACGTAGAAATCCTCAGGGGTCAGGCTTGAGAGGCGCAGTACTGGCCCTGAGTAATCCACCAGCCCATCCTGAGCAAAGCTGTTCTCGGCCAAACGGGATTGCAGGGCTGAATAGCTGAAGAGGCCGCGTCGGGTGTCCATCAAAAACTCGGGAGTGCCGCCAAGGATGAACCCGAGCCCGACCGACGTCCCTTGCAAGGAGTCATTGAGGATCCGCAGGATTTGTTCGTAGTTGGAGTTGCGAGCCTGGGTGTTGGCAAGCTTATAGAGGTTCACCATCTCATCAAGGCATACCAGCAAGCCTGAATAGCCTGCCAGCTGAACGAAACGGGCCATCAGCTTGAGCTGATCATACATGGTGGCATCATCAACGATGGTCCGGACACCCAGCGCTATGCGGGCATCGGTCTTGGTTGAGAATTCGCCCCGAAGCCATCTGATGGCGTCATGCTTCAGCTGGTCATTTCCATCTTGGAACCCTTTGCAGTAGGCGGCGATCACCTCGGCAAAGTCATAGCCATTGACCATCTCGGCTAGATCTTCCAGCTTCTTCCGGATGACCGCTTCAGGTTGTGAGCCATTCGCCTTGGCTTCATTTTTCGCCTGAGCGATGAACTTCTCCACTACACCCGCAAGTGCACCGCCATCAGGTTTCGTGCGGGTGGACATATTCTTGGCGAGCTCAGAATAGAGGGAACGCGCTTGGCCGCCGCTGGCATGCAGTCGGCGATCGGGATTGAGATCGGCGTGAACGGTAACAAGCTGCTTCTCAAGCGCGATTGCTCGCACAAGGTTGAGAAGGAAGGTTTTACCGGCACCATACTCCCCGACAACGATCCTGAATGATGAACCTGTATCGGCAACGCGATTGATGTCTGTCATGAAGGCGTCAATTTCGTTTTTGCGGCCAACTTGGATGAGATGCTGACCCACCTTGGGCACGACACCCGCTCTTAAGGATTGGATGACGGCGTCACGCTCTTTTGGCCTGATTTTACTCATGAGGAATTTGCTCCAGAAGGTCAGTGTTCAATTCAATGGTGTCATCACCCTCGATCAGCATTTCATCAAAGTGATCGAGCATGGCTTCATTAATTTGTTCAAGTGCACCATCGAGCATCAGGCCCATGGTGTTGGCAAGTGCAGACAAATCATCACGAGCCCATTCCGGACGGGCAAGCAGAGCCCTGAGGAATTGGCTTAGGTCATCATCAAGGCCAAATAGAGAACGAGTGTCCCCAAGGGTTGTCGGCTCGTCCGCTTGATCTGATGACGCTTCTGTCTTGGCCTGTTGTGGCTGGTAGATATCATCATGTTCACCATCATTCTCTGTAAACACGGATGCAAGCATTGCAGTGACTTGAGAGGTCTCCTGTTTGAGCTGTGCCACCCGAGCCATATCCAAACTGGAGGCACTGCCAGTAGCCTTGGTCACGCTGCCAGATTTGCTCGTTGATACGATCCTGGCCTCATTTGAATGGAGGTCTGAGTAGACCTGTTTCACATCCAAAGAGATCAGCTTATACAGCTGCTCCAGTACCTTCACTTTGGCTGGGGTGATCGAGTTGTCAGCTTTCACAAAGGCGACGAGCAGCTTGCCGACTAATGCCTTTTGTTCACCATCCAAGGCATCGATGGCTTTCTTTACGATCGACAGGGTAGGAGGTGCCTGAGTGCCCAGTAGCGCTTTTGCGATCAGTCGAACTGATTGAGAGTGGGTCAGGAAGTTCATTGAACCGATCTGCTCCTTGAGGAAAGCGATCGTGACTTCCGATTTATCTTCGTCGGTATTCAGGACAACACAGGCCAGATCTACAAATGCGGACACAGTATCCACACTGCTCTGATTTTTGTTCAGCGTCTCTTGCGGATTTATCGGATAGATGACAACAGGCTCGTCTCCCTTCGGGCGCTTATTGCTTCCCTCTGGGTGAGGCTCGATGCTCATATGGTGGTGAGCCAAGATGTTAGCCAAACCTTCATACTGCGCTTTATTGAGGCCTCCCGTGCTGTTGATGTTGATACG
The DNA here is from genome assembly GCF_049173735.1 of Aeromonas sp. 602396. Lineage (NCBI taxonomy): Bacteria > Pseudomonadati > Pseudomonadota > Gammaproteobacteria > Aeromonadales > Aeromonadaceae > Aeromonas > Aeromonas sp. 602396. The sequence goes on from NZ_JAAKSD010000023.1 coordinate 16,016, forward strand.
CGCTGCAAGGTCAGACCAAGGCAGGAGCATGGCATCAACACCAACAACCTCTGCCAGCGTCACGAACGTTTGTTTCATGGCTGTTGGCCAATACTGATATGGCAGATGAAGCAAAGCTTCCAAGGTGTTTTCTGCCCCAACATTTCTCCCTAGATACCGGCTATATGGCTCAAGCAAGGAGGTGCAAAGGTCAACAACCTTACTCAGCTTTCTGATGTATGGCTGCGAGAAGGAGACATCAGATAGATTGGTGACGCAGCGCTCAATGAATTGGCTGACGGCATAAGAAGACGGCGCATAGGAAACCTCGACACGGGATTTGAGCTCTTTCAGTTTGATGCCATCGCCATACTCCCGTTTATAGGTGTCGATGAACATAGCCTTGAAGATATCAAAGCAGCGCTGCGCGGGGGTCCGTAAGGAAATTGTCGGGGTACAGGTCGCCCAGAGCAAAGCCCAATCGGCAGGAACCGGCTTGCCGTCTCTAACCAGTTGCCCGAGGCAGATTTTCAGCGAAATAGGGACGTGGTAGCTGAGCGGATCGGCCTCTTGTGCGGGGAAAAGGTAATATTCCTTGCTGATGTTCTTCGCCATCCCATATTCGAGAAAATTGGTGGCATATCTTGTGAAAGAGGGGTGCGCCGAATAGATGGTCACCAATCTGGCTATTTCGGCAAGAATAAATGGCATCTCTCTTTTGGCTAGCTCGTCTCTTTTGGCATCAATAAAATACCGGCGCTCAAGGCCATAGAAAAAGATGAAAACAAACCCAATTGCGACGTCGGGGTCTTTGCGCCCATTCGCAATCCATTGCAAATATCTTTTCTTGGCGTCGGCAGTGAGATTTTTATAGCTCGGATAATATCCATGCAGAGGAAGATCTGAGGGCGCATCTTTGATGGTAACAAGGGCTTGTGGATCGATAAGTGATGGCTCTTCAAAGAGGCCTCCATCCAGCCTGGTGTTGCCGACATAAAACATACCGCCGCTAATTTTGAGACCAGCAAGAGTGATCTCTTCACCTGGGGACATCCAGCGGCCAACCATGCAGGGCCCCGCAGGCATTAGCTCAGAAGAGGTGAAGAGTACGTTTTGCTCAGAAGGCACAACGGATGGGCTGCGTTCTCCGAATGAAAAAGATATGCTGAACTCGGGCGCGGGTAGTTCCGTATCGTTATCTGTCAGGGACAAAACAGTAAAAACATCGTCATCAAAATCAAGGGAGGCTGGTGGCGCATCAATAGCTGGATCTGGCTTTGTCTTGGCAAAAGAGTTTGCATCCAAGGTCGTGGGCTCAAAAGGGGTTGATACTCCAGAAATCATGAGGTCAGAGGCCGATACCTTGATCAGATCTTCAGTGTTTGGATTCGGTTGTTGGTGTGGTAACGCCTCTGGTTGCATCTTTGTATCCGCGTTGGCTATAGCTTTCGAATGACTGGGGGCATGTGATGGCGTGAAAGCTGCCCTCGGCGGCTCTCGATGCACTGGTGAAGTGTGCTTAGTTGGATGAGGTGTGGCTGTAACTGTTGGTTTTTCTGGTTTGTCGGTGGTTTTTTTGTAACGGTATGTGAAAAAAAGAAATAAAACGCAGAATGCACCCACCCAAAATTGCCAAGGAACCGCTTTAATAGCTTCAATTATCTTGATAGTAATAAAGATGACGATGGCAAGTATAATTAGATAAAAATCTCCAAGTTTCTTTGATGTCCGCCTTTTCCTTGCCATTTATTCTCTCCAAACAGTAATGCTTCAGCTAAGTAAAATCACTAAATTAAATAGCTACCTTAAAGTGTGATGTGCCTAATGATAAAGTTCACGTATACACGAGTAAAGGTTCTATCACCTGAAGATGTTCACTCTGTGAGGATAGATTAGTGATTTCTTACGGGACCCTTAGGATAGCTTGAACAGCAAAATGAGAAGTATTTTCATCATGTGCTCGAGTGATCTTGCAAAATAGAGCGAACTCTGCTTGCTCTTTCGGTGTGATGAATAAAGATGCGGGGCGTTCTTGCCCAAATCGATGCTTCGGGATGGAACTAACTGAGAAGGCGAGAATCCGATCGGCACTCCCCCCCTACAAGTTAGCATTCATGGACAAGGTGCAAGTGTCTGGCTCTATGGGGCAAATCCAGTAATCACCCACCTCATATTATAAATTGGCTTACTTTTCAGGTGTCAATTTGAGCCGATATCGTGTGTTTCTGCCTCCACCAGGCTCTTTTTCTAGGCAGTTTTTTTCCAGTAGATCAGTAAGATGGCGCGTGGCTGTAGATTTGCTCACCTGAGCAATAATTTGATACTGACTGGCACTAATGCTCTGCAAACAGCGATCATCATCACTGCCTATCAAATAGTTCAGGATCATTACCTGTTCAGGGCACAATTGGTCATTAGCGTGTTGCTGCCAGAAACGTTGCCGGGCCAGAGTTTGGGTGCATGATTGTTGTGCCTGTTCCAGCGTGACGTTGAGTGTGTCCAAAAACCAAACCAGCCAAGGGGTGATATCCAGACCACCTCTCTGGGTCTGCTCCAGAGCGCGATAGTAATCAGCTCGACGCTCAAAAATCACTGTCGAAATTGCATACAGACTGATGCTCTGGTTGTCGGCCTGAGAGAGTGCAAGATCGGTGAGGGCTCGGCTAATCCGTCCGTTACCGTCATCAAACGGATGTAACGTGACAAACCAGAGCTGACAGATGGCGGCTCGCAGTAATGGATCTAGGCAGGGATCATCGAAACTGGTATTGAACCAGTCGATGAAAGTGGCCAATGCCTGCCCTAGTCCCTCACGTGGTGGGGCTTCGAAATGCACGATGAGTCGATCACGTGCTCCGGATATCACCTGCATCGGCTCATCACCACGCAGCTGGCCAACGCGTATCTGATGCGATCTCCGGTCATCTGCGGGAAAAAGCCAGCGATGCCATTGCAGCAGGCGTTCAAGCGTCAACTGCTCATCGCTGCTAATTGCATCCACAATCATGGCGGCCAGCCCCTCGGATCTAACTGAGGTAGGGTAGTGTGACTGCTCCACTATCCCGAGGCGACATGCCAGAGATGCACGTAACGACTGCGCGTTCAGTTGCTGATTCTCGATAGCTGAGGACGCGACGATATTGGCCAGCAGCGTATCTAGGGCATGTGTCTGATGCGCCAGTGTTGTGCTGTGAGCTGATAAATGAAGGCCCTGGAGTAGTCCCAGATTGCGGTGTGCCAGACGTAGCCTTGGCAGTAACTGCTTATCTTGCCAGCAAAAATGTGGCCAGTCCTCGTGTTGCCAGATCCAGTCTACTGTCATCGATAACCTCGTTGATTATGTGTCGCGGGCAAGCAGTGCAATGCCAAAAATGAGCCGAATTGACACCTTATTCGGCTCACGGTATGAACCGATAATAGCCCTCATTCGGCTCATTCCACAACTCACAGCGCTGATTGACAACTGGCTGGGAACACTATTGATAGGCCAGGATTGCTTGACCAATTCCGTAAAACAGTTACCTCTGCGGTGACTGGTTTATGGCATCGGATCTCGGCTTGTAAAGACTTACTCTTCGTGCAGTTATTCAGCAGGGACAGCCTACTGCTTGATCCATGCATGCATGCAGGCTGTGGTTGGATACCCCGGTTTATCGTGCAACGGTAGTCACCGACCACACGTACTCTATGACTTGTTTAATCGCTTCGATTCTGATTGTTTCCGGATAAGGCTGGCAGATCATACATCACCAATAGTTGCCTCATTCAAGGCTGTGAGGTTTTTAAAGTACTGGGGGCGATTCAGGGATACCTCCACTGATACCGGTAAACTCCGCTAACATCGGTGCAATATGGTAGAGTGGTATCTCGAATTGCTAATGAAGTTTCTCGGATTTTCAATTAGATATGAATTATAGGTGAGAGTTTTTCCAGCCTTTACCAAGCTAGCTTTCTGTCTTCACTACCCACGGAAACTATGGCGTGACAAGAACGAACATCTGAGAACACAGCCAAGAGCGATTAGTTAACAGCAGGAGAAGATATGTCACTTAAGGCTATTGCTGCCGAACTCGGAATTTCTGTCACCACTGTCAGCCGAGCGCTTGGTGGGTTTTCTGATGTCTCGGCAGAGACCCGTATGCGTGTGGAGATGGAGGCACAACGTCGGGGTTACCGTCCAAACACCCAAGCAAGACGACTTAAAACTGGGAAAATTGATGCGGTTGGCTTTGTGTTTCCTGAACATGCCGTACCATTTAACAGCAGTGTGTTCATGGATATGGTCAGTTGTATAAGCCGTGAACTGGCCAAGCATGATATCGACTTACTGCTGATAGCTGATGATGAGGGGGCTGACAGTCACAGCTATATGCGTTTGGTCAAAAGCCGCCGGGTTGATGCTCTGATTGTGGCTCACACGTTGGACAACGATCCGCGCCTGATACACCTTCTTGAGGCTGGCATACCGTTTCTGGCTCTCGGAAAAGTGTTGTCCGGTCTTCCCTGTGCTTGGTTTGACTTTGATAACCATGCGGGCACGTGGCATGCCACGCAGCATCTCATTGCACTTGGGCATCAGCGAATTGCATTACTTAGTGAGGATAGTTCCCGGGCCTATGTCATGGCTCGACGCCAAGGTTGGCGAGATGCCCTAAGTCTACATAGCTTGCCTGAGACTTGGCTACGTTTAATTACCCCTACACGACGCGCTGGTTACCAAGCTGTGAACGAGCTAATGTCACTTCCACTTCCCCCTACCGCCATTATTACCGATAGCGACTTGAGTGGTGACGGTGCAGCCATATCGCTGTTGCTTTCTGACCATCTATATGGAGAGCATGCAGTCTCTCTAGTTGTCTACGACGGTTTGCCACAGGACAGTATCATAGAATTGGATGTGGCAGCCGTTCTTCAGTCAACAAGAGAGCGTGTCGGCCGTCAGGTTGCTGACATGATACGTAAACTCATCACAGATGTTTCTCCGGAAACGCTGCAAGTGCTCTGGCAGCCGGATTTTAATCCGGGTAAAACAGCCCTTCCCCCTTCGTCTTAGTTTTAACCAGATCACACATCCGAAACGTTTTGGTTGATGGCCGAAACGTTTCGGATCAACAGTAGGACATACTCGAAAACGGAGATGTCTTATGGAACCGACGTACCGCAGGCTGAGCAGCCCCCACTCAAACCTGATTATTAAAACTCACCCTTATGCCGAGATAGTTTGGTGGGGATCCGCTCTGCAACACTTTAATCCAGATGACTGTATTAGCCTCGAAAGACCGGTTGCGAATGGTCGTCTAGATATAGACACGCCGTTGACCTTAATGGCTGAGAACGGACTAGGACTTTTTGGCTCTCCAGGGCTGGAGGGACACCGAAATGGTCTCGATGCATCGCCAGTGTTCAGAACCGTCAGAGTCGAGCAGATCGGAGAAGTACTCACTCTGACGAGTGAGGATTCGGTGGCGGGCCTACGGATGGTGAGTGAGTTGATACTGACATCTTCAGGCGTACTGAAAATGCGGCATGCCCTAACGAACCTCCGTGAAGGGGATTGGCAGGTTAATCGTTTCGCGATCACTTTACCTGTGGCTGAGCGAGCGGGAGAAGTGATGGCCTTTCATGGACGCTGGACACGCGAGTTTCAACCGCACCGGGTCCGACTAACACATGATGGTTTTGTCTTAGAAAACCGCCGGGGCAGAACGTCCCATGAGCATTTTCCAGCGCTGATTGCAGGTACTCCTGGCTTTTCTGAACAGCAAGGTGAGGTGTGGGCTGCACATCTGGGCTGGAGCGGAAACCATCGCATGAAATGTGAGGTCAAAACTGACGGGCGACGTTACCTTCAGGCGGAAGCCTTATGGATGCCTGGAGAGAAAGCACTTAAGCAGGATGAAACCCTGTATACCCCTTGGTTGTACGCCTGCCATTCCCCTGATGGTCTCAACGGCATGAGCCAGCAATATCACCGTTTTTTGCGTGATGAAATCATTCACTTCCCTGATCAGAAACCTCGTCTGGTGCACCTCAACACTTGGGAAGGTATTTATTTTGACCACAACCCTGACTACATCGCGCAGATGGCTGAGCGCGCAGCAGCACTTGGTGTCGAGCGATTCATTATCGACGATGGCTGGTTCAAAGGGCGCAATGATGATCATGCAGCCCTAGGTGACTGGTATCTAGATGAACAGAAATATCCAGATGGGCTAATGCCAGTGATTAATCATGTGAAATCTCTTGGCATGGAGTTTGGAATTTGGCTAGAACCCGAAATGATCAATCCAGACTCTGACCTCTTTCGCCTGCATCCCGATTGGGTGCTATCAATGCCGGGCTATACACAACCAACCGGAAGACACCAGTACGTTCTCAACCTGAATATTCCCGAAGCTTTTACATACATTTATGAACGTTTTTTATGGCTACTGGGCGAACACCCTGTTGACTATGTGAAGTGGGACATGAACCGTGAACTTGTCCAAGCGGGGCATGAAGGTCGTGCAGCGGTGGACTCACAGACCAGACAGTTTTACCGGCTATTGGAGCTTTTGAGAAAACGTTTCCCTCGAGTTGAGTTTGAATCCTGTGCTTCTGGTGGCGGGCGTATCGACTTTGAGGTGCTTGCTCGCACACATCGTTTTTGGGCTTCTGATAACAATGATGCCTTAGAGAGATGCACCATACAGCGTGGGATGAGTTACTTCTTCCCTCCGGAGGTTATGGGAGCACACATTGGTAGCCATCGTTGCCATGCCACCTTCCGGCAACACAGCATTGCTTTTCGCGGCTTGACGGCTCTTTTTGGGCATATGGGCCTAGAGCTGGACCCGGTGACAGCAAGTGAAGACGAATCTGCTGGTTACTGTCGATATGCTGCGCTCTACAAAAAATGGCGTCAGCTTATTCACACCGGCACGTTGTGGCGGGTTGATATGCCAGACGTTGCAACTCAGGTTCAAGGCGTCGTGAGCTCAGATCAAACGCAGGCGCTTTTTCTCGTGAGTCAGCTCGCGATGCCTGATAACACCTTACCGGGAACCCTGCGTATCCCGGGGTTGGAAGCGCAGGCCCGTTATCGCCTCCACGTTGTTGATCATCCCGATCTTCAACTGGTTGGTGAGGGGGGGCATACCATGCGTAGGTTGCCAGAATGGATGTGCCAGAACACCGAGGTCTGCGGAGAATGGCTAGCACTGGCTGGTATTCAGCTTCCCATACTGGATCCGGAAAGCGCCATGCTAATAGCTCTTGAGCGTTTGGCATAATAAGACCTGGGCCGGTCTCGGCCCTTTCTATTCTATCCCGAGAGGATAAAAATAATGAATGCGCCTAGTACTCATAAGAAAAAGGATTTCTGGATTTTCGGCCTGTTCTTTTTTCTCTACTTTTTCATTATGGCAACCTGTTTTCCATTTCTACCTGTTTGGTTGTCTGACGTTGTTGGATTAAGTAAAACAGATACCGGAATTGTTTTTTCATGCTTGTCATTGTTTGCAATTAGTTTCCAGCCTCTGCTGGGGATTATCTCAGATCGTCTTGGCCTAAAAAAACATCTGATGTGGCTCATTAGCCTGCTTCTGGTACTGTTCGCCCCTTTCTTTCTGTACGTGTTTGCTCCGCTCTTGCGGTTTAGCATCTGGGCTGGAGCTCTGAGTGGTGGATTATATATCGGCTTTGTTTTTTCAGCTGGGGCCGGTGCCATTGAGGCGTATATTGAACGTGTCAGCCGCAGCAGCGGGTTTGAATACGGTAAGGCTAGGATGTTCGGTTGTCTAGGATGGGCTCTCTGTGCCACCACGGCAGGACTACTCTTCAACATTGATCCATCCCTGGTGTTCTGGATGGGTTCAGGCTGCGCGTTATTGCTGGTTCTTTTATTGGCGTTGGCGCGTCCAGGAACCAGTCAGACGGCGATGGTCATGAATGCGTTGGGCGCGAACTCCCCCGTGATTTCCGGAAAAATGGTATTTAGTTTATTTCGTATGCGTCAGATGTGGATGTTTATGCTCTACATGATTGGAGTTGCCTGCGTTTATGACGTTTTTGACCAGCAGTTTGCTACATTCTTCCGATCCTTTTTTGATACACCAGAGGAGGGGATTAGAGCATTTGGTTTTGCCACTACGGCTGGCGAGATTTGCAATGCCATCATTATGTTCTGTTCTCCTTGGGTGATTAACCGCATCGGTGCTAAAAACACGTTGATTGTTGCTGGACTGATTATGGCTATCCGCATCACTGGGTCGGCCTTTGCTACTACAGCAACTGAAGTAGTTATCCTGAAAATGCTACATGCTCTAGAAGTGCCATTCCTATTGGTCGGCGCGTTCAAGTATATCTCAGGTGTTTTTGATATCCGGCTATCAGCATCTATTTATCTGATCGGCTTTCAATTCTCAAAACAATTGGCAGCGATATTCCTCTCAATCTTTGCAGGTCACCTGTATGACAGTATTGGATTCCAGAGCACCTATCTGGTACTGGGTGGAATCGTCTTGGCTGTTACCGTCATATCTATATTCACCCTGAGTAATTCCCGCAAATCGGTAACTTCTTCAACAGAACCTACAATAGAACTTAAGGAGGTCCGCGTATGAAACAACGTATTGCGACTGCACACTCTGCACTTGATTCACTCCTTAGTCATCGCGGTGTTACTTGGTATCCATCATTTCATTTGGCTCCTCCAGCCGGGTGGATGAATGACCCGAACGGGCTTATATATTTTGGTGGACGCTATCATGCGTTTTATCAGCACCACCCTGCAAGCGAGCATCAAGGATCTATGCACTGGGGACATGCCACCAGTAAAGATATGCTGCACTGGCAACACGAACAGATTGCACTGGCTCCAAGTGAAGAATATGACAGAGATGGGTGTTTCTCTGGTTGTGCTGTGGACGATAATGGAGAGTTGTCGCTGGTCTACACTGGCCATGTCTGTCTGGAAGAGCGAGGGGATGACAGTCTTATCCGTGAGGTGCAGTGTTTAGCTACTAGTCGTGACGGAATTAATTTTGAAAAACAGGGATGTGTGCTGACCCCACCGGAAGGAATCATGCATTTTCGTGATCCGAAGGTCTGGCGGGAGAATGGATTTTGGTGGATGGTTATTGGCGCACGAGATGCTTCTGATACCGGTCAGGTACTTCTATATCGCGGTACGTCACTGCGGGACTGGCATCTGGAACGGGTACTAGCGCACTCGGCCTCTGGGTCAAGCTATATGTGGGAATGCCCGGACTTCTTCCACTGTGGCGACCACCACTGGCTAATGTTCTCTCCACAGGGGATGAAAGAGGAAAAATTCCGATTTCGCAACCGTTTTCAGAGTGGTGTGTTGCCTGGTCACTGGCAACCTGGAACTGCATTTGCCGTAACCGGTGAATTCGAAGAACTTGACCACGGGCATGATTTTTATGCTCCGCAATCTTTTGTCGCTGATGACGGCAGACGAATCATAATGGCTTGGATGAACATGTGGGAGTCCCCAATGCCTACCAAGCGCGAAGCGTGGGCGGGCTGTTTGACACTACCGAGAGAGCTTTATGAACGCAATGGGCGTTTGTGCCAGCGTCCTGTCAAAGAAGTTCAGTCTCTTCGTAAAGCCCGCCAGCCGCTACTATTTGAGAAGCTTAGCGGTACACATTTGCTCACTGAAGATGCGAATGCTGTAGAGCTTGAACTGACTTGGCATACCGGCGACAGTCAAGCAGAACACTATGGAATCCGTTTGGGGGAAGGGCTCCGGCTCTATGTAGATAACCAAGCTGGACGGTTGGTACTCTGGCGTTATTACCCGGATGAGGGACTGGATGGTTATCGCAGCATTGCTCTGCCTGATGGGGTTCATCTGACACTTCGTGTTTTCCTGGATCTCTCGTCTGTGGAGGTATTTGTTAACGATGGGGATGCGACCTTGTCCAGTCGTATTTACCCGCAGCCAGGAAAGCGCCAGTTGTCGCTGTATTCAGCGCATGGAGAAACTGTATTGATGGGCGGCTCTCTGTGGACGTTGGCTTGAAAAATGGTACTGCTGCTAAAAGCGGCAGTATATTTGGTTCAATAATGCTGAAATAGTTAGTTTGATGAGCCAAATATAAATGTCGTGAGCAGATTTATATCAAAATCGAGAGAAATATTCAGGTGCAGCAGTGGGTTACTGATTTGTGCCGTAGAGAGTGACTGTTTTTAAACATATAGATATGGCTCATTCCTTAAACCTAAAATGTAAACAATGGCCCATCATCTCATTCTCGTGGAGCAAGGACAGAATGATAGTTCTGTACAGGTCAACTATGTCTTATAGGTTGCACCACTGACTGTGGTGCATGTTTTCCATTTATCTATCAAGCATTTTTTATTAGGGAAGGTGCGAATAAGTCACCAAGTACAAAAATACGCCTTTGTAAGCATTTGAATTAAATCGACTAAAATTTTCAGTTTTGTTGTGGAGGGTACTTGTTCTCACCCTCCCTAGCCTAGGTTGGTGAGCTGACTCACCTTTGACGATGGTTATGGCTCGAGAATCGCTAAAGCGTGATTTTCTAGTGTACAACCTCCAGCATCTCAAGATACGAGATATATTTTATTATATGTCCCCCAGTTTTCCGGGGGATTATATTAGTAACTCCAACAATTACGGCCTTTTTCCTTGCTACGATATAGGGCTGCATCAGCAAGTGATATTGCCTCTATGTAATTACGTTGGCCTTTCGTTACACCAATACTAAGCGTAACGGTACAGTTTTTTTCTCGCCATTTTAGTTTACATACCTGCTTCTGAAGCCGATCTAAAAGTTTAGGAACTATCTCTGAATCAACCATTAGGATTGCTGCAAACTCATCACCTCCAATTCTGTACACATTTTCTAGACCAAGAACTGATACTAAAGTATCAACTACTCTGCATAAAACTAGATCACCAAGTTGATGGCCATAGTTGTCGTTTATTTTTTTAAAGTCATCAAGATCTATAAGTATGAGTGTATAATCTGATGAAGACATATCAATCGCTTCTAGGTCTTGGTTGAATGCTCTACGATTGAACACACCTGTAAGAGGATCTAATCGAAGTTCTTTTTGATGAATATGATACTTTTTCTCAAGAGCCTCTATCTCATCTAGATTTTTTCCAACAAACCAAGAGTAAAGTTTTTTATCATTCGATACTCTTTCAATTTCATTGTTGTCAATCTGCTGAATTCTATCTGATATCAATGTTTGTTCATGTTTGAATATACGAATTAATAGCATGATTCCAAACCCAGCCAACAGCGCAATAGCAGTTGTTGGGAAAAGTACTTTACTCATTTCTGATTTTAGTATGTCTGTAAAATGACTAGGTGGTAAATATAGCCCCAATTGCCATTCTGACCCGGGTAATTCATGTAAAATTAAATAGCCATTCCAAGTCTTTGCCAAAGAAAAATAATTTTTTGGTGATAAATTTGTATTTGCATCTAGCAAGTTAGGGTTTACAATTGAAATTAAGTTTTGTGATGGTTTATGTTCTAAATATAAAGATGCATTAAGCTCTCCGAGGGAATAACTAAGAGTTTGATGTAGTGATTCTAAAGGGGCATCAACTAATAATAAACCAACTGTTGTACCAGTGGAATCAATAACTTTCTTTCCAAAAATCAATACTGAGCTGTTATCTACTTTTTCATATATACCAACCCAAGATGGTTCATCAGTACTCTTATTAAGGAGGTCAGCCCATGGTCGATGCTGAGGCTTAAAGTAACCTATAGTTGTTTGTAGTGGATAACTTTCAATTGTATTTGAATTTAGATCGTAATAATGGATAGCGTGCTGATTTGGCATTTTAATACGATGTACAATTGGCCAGTATTGATTAATAGCAGATTCTCCACTTCTTAAAGCATCTAGATCTAAATGTGCAGACAGAACTTCCAGTTGAATCTTGTTGGTATTGAAAATCTTTTTTAAATACGATTTTTCAAGAACGGTTAACAGGTGATTGTAATTAACCAAGTGCAATCTAACAACATGCTTGTAATTAACTATAGCCATGTAAGTAGTCAGCATTAAAGTTAGCAGTATTATAAGTGACAACGCTTTGAAGAATAAATAATTTAATCTAGATTGAGATGCTCTCACTTTGTTTACCCCTCCTACGTTCAATTAGATGAACAAAGATAAATGATATTCCGCTAACGATAGCGATAAAATTTCCTGCGCTTTGTATACCATTATTCTTGGAATAAGGTGCGCCACTATTTCTACGTGTTTGATATGTTTTTATCTTAAAAAGACAAAAGTTATTTTTTAAAAAAATAGCGGCATTATATTCTATCCAAAAATTTTGCTAGTGGTTCTGGGCGGGAAATTTGATATCCCTGAATTCTTTTAACTCCGCAAGAAATAACAAAGTCTTTCTCCCATTCGGTTTCTACTCCTTCTGCGAGCACTTGGCATTTGGCCAGATTCCCTATCTGAACTAGTAGTTTATATAACTGCTGACCTTTATATGTAGAGCAATCTTTCAATAATGAACGGTCAAGCTTTACTTTATCAAATGGGTATTTCATTAAGTGTGGGAAAGACGCGAATCCAGCCCCAAAATCATCCATGGCAACATTAATCCCAAGCGACTGTAACTTCTTAATGGTATTAGATAATTCTACCGTGTTATCAAGTAAAGTTTCTTCAGTAATCTCAATCTCAATTTTATTCGGGTCAACCTCAAAAAATTCTATACGAGATGTTAAGTAGCAAACAAAATTACGTTGGCTAAATGTGGAAGCGGAAATGTTAAGCGCGACACGTTCTAATCTATTTAATGGCATTTTCTGCATGTCAGCTAATACTAGGTCAATAACAATATAATCGAGCATTGGCATAGCATCTAATTGTTGAAAATCAGATATAAAACTCGGACCACAGAGTTCTCCTGACTCATCAAGATAACGAATGAGAGCCTCTACACTTAACGGTGAGTTTGAGCTGGACTCTTGGCATTGGTAGTACATTAAGAATTTTCCTTTTTTTACCATACCTTCAACTCGTATTTGTGCTTTTGCTCGCTCTTGATTGTTACGTGCGGAGGACCTAATCTCTGCTAGCAGATGACCAAGAGTGATCCGTTTGATATCACAGCCATCATTCCGTTCATTTATACCCGTGCCTGCAAACGAAATATAAAATGGTTTATATATATATATGCCAATTGTTATTATAAATAATTGCAATAGCGAACCATCGATACTATTACCCATCGCTATATACCCACTCAACAATGGTGGTGTCATCCAATCTATAGTTGTAATTATTGGGTTTACAAGGCCAATAGATATAGCAAAATAAGCAATGCCAAAACTAATTAATGGTACAAAAATAAATGGTATTATGAGTAGTGGGTTGAAAATTATAGGTAGCCCAAACAATAAGACTTCATTTATATTAAATACAACCATTGGCAAAGCTGCCAGAGCTAGCATTGTATGATTACGGTTCTGTGAAAATAATAGAATGCAGAATAGTAAACAAATGCTGTTGCCAGACCCCCCCATGGAGAGGAATGCATCGTAGAACCCTTGGCTAACAATATTTACAGGCACTATTCCAGCATGTGCATCAGCAAGGTTATGTTCTGTAGCTTGATAAAGCATTTGTTTTATTGGAAGTAGGAAGTTATGCCCATTAATACCAATTGAACCTAACAAGCCTAATATGGTCTGATATAGAAGTCCGCCTGACCAAGTTAATGGATTAAGTCTATATTCGCCGAAGTTCTCAACAGATAAATTAAATATATACTTACTAAGTGTAGATAGACCAAGTACTAGAATTGCAAAACAAGAAAACCGAGCAACATGCAAAGAGATGGCTAAGGGGAAATCGAGTGAATGTGGAACAAGATCTCGTAATGTAACCTTCTTGCAGTAGATTAAGGTTAAAATCGGGCTTACTAAAGCCAATATAGTGTTATTTGGGAGGTGAAAAACAGGGGAGTATAAGTTGTTTGCATGAGATAAACTATAGAATAGTATTATTGCGTATACAATAAAAGTACCACTATTTATAGATGTTTTGTGAGATAAATAGTAACTAGTTAACACACACAGTGCAAGAGGATAAAAATTAATTAAAGTGTGTGAAAGTTGAATTAGTAGATCTGATATAGTAGCATAATTTGCGTGAGCAAAGCCCTGCCCAAGCAAAACACACAATGAGTTTGTAAGTGTTAATGGTAATAGAAGTAGTGCAATTGCTGAAATGTCATATATATATGAGCTAAAAGCATGCTGAAGCTTATCTCTATTTTCTTTTAAACTGTTCTTAATAAACAATTTAACCTCTGCATTGAATTGTTTTATAATGTATTTAATCAGGTGAGAGTCGATGTGGCTTTTTAACAAGATTGGGTTGTTATAACTTTTGACTTTCCATTATGCAGTGTATAAGTCATTTACCCCTGACATTAATAGACATGGCTATATTTACGGTAACTACTATTGATTCATTGTTGTGTCTGGTTGAAATATAATAATAAGTTCAACCTGAAGTCATGCCAATCATGGACATTATAATAATAAATAGGACTGTATGAAGTACTGTCTTAATATAAGATGAGTTATTAGTTGTATGCATTTTATTGTTCAATTCTGTACATCTCTCTTGTTTTTTGTGTTTAATTGAGTATGAGTGGTCGGAAAGTATACATAGGAAATGCTGAACACCGACTGTATGAATGGGGGTTTACAGACTGTACAGATCTACTTATCACCTGAGACCAGCCTCAAACTGAGGTCTTGGTTACTAGATTGGCCCCTTAAAGATCCAGACACTTCGCCCCTCTTAACTTAAGAGGTAGTCTTGAAACTATGTGCAGTACTAGTCACAACGAGAAGATGGTCGAAGTATTAACAGGGGCAGAGCGCCGTCGACGCCGGACTCCGCAAGAGAAAATCGCTATCGTGCAGCAGACCTTTGAGCCTGGGATGACCGTCTCTCATGTCGCTCGCTTGCACGACGTCAACGCCAACCAGCTTTTCAAATGGCGCAAACAATTCCAAGAATGGTCGCTCACGGCGATCACCGCCGGTGAGGATGTTGTTCCTGCCTCCGAGTTGGCTGCTGCCATCAAGCAGGTCCGAGTGCTCCAGCGTCTGCTCGGGAAGAAGACCATGGAGAACGAGATCCTCAAAGAAGCCGTGGAGTATGGCCGAGCAAAAAATGGATTGCGCATGCGCCCTTGTTGCCGGGGGACGACGATTAAGTGGTGTGAGCCAAGCCCTTAATGTATCGCGTGCTCAGCTATCCGTTCGTGTTCATCGAAAACCAGGTTGGCAAGATGGTCGTCATCATCGCCTGCATGATGATGCTGCCTTACTTGGCCGGATCATGGAGGCGATGGCTGAGCTTCACTCCTATGGCTATCGTCGAGTCTGGGCGCTGTTACGGCGTCAGTCAGAGGCAACACGACAGCCTCTGGTAAACGCCAAACGGGTATATCGCGTCATACGCGATCATGGACTGCTGCTGGAAAGAATACCGGCTGCACCATTGACCCTGCGGGCACATAAGGGACGTGTTGCCGCCAAGGAGAGCAATCGACGTTGGTGCTCAGCGAGCTGTAGCTGACGCACAACTTTCTTATTGGTGGTCATGCGCTGATTCCAGATAACACGGTAAGGGTATGGTTTTATTATCCGGTGTGAAGTCGTATGACGACTCCCTTTGGTGGGCAACTGTCAGGTGAATACCGTATCCATACACGTTTCAGTCCATGCTATCCAATTGACCACCAAGCGCAATCAGTTTAGCTAATGATGGCTTAGTTTTAATAATTTGAGCTTATGGATAAGTTTATGCAATATACTGACTATTCAAAAACGTAAACCTCTCTGCAATCCTGTAGATAATAGATTGAGCATTCAAAATTTCATTACAGAAAAAATCAATGAATTGGAAGTGATTTACTCAAATCTTATTGATTTTAGTAATGCTAGGATGAGAATAATATGAGAGGATTGATGAAGATATGATAGATGGAGGCATTGCATGCCAGTTGCACCTTTGATTAGTCCAAAGATATTTGAGATTGCCCCTGGATTTCGCGCTATAAGTATTACGGTCTTGGCGTCAGAAATAATTGATTCTGATGTAGCGACTCAGGCACTTTTAGACTCATATAAGTGTGTGCATGAGGATAATCCTACTTGGGCCGAAGCACACCTTGCTGCATGGGGAGAGGTATTTAAGACGTTTGGTGCAAAACCGAAGAGAACGCCATGCTCTGCCGAGGCTTTACGTAATAGAGTCCTAAAGGATGGTGGGATCACAAGTGCAGATCCTATCGTTGATCTCTATAATGCCATCAGCATTAAATATGCAATTCCTGTCGGTGGTGAAAACTACGAAGCATATGTTGGGATACCACACCTAACAATTGCTGAAGGTACAGAAGCATTTGATACAGTCAAATCAGGCCAGCCAGCAAATGAACCACCAGAGAAAGGGGAAGTCATTTGGAGAGATGAAGCAGGAGTAACCTGCCGTAGATGGAATTGGCGTCAAGGTGTAAGAACTCGACTGGATGAGCATGCAAAAAAGATGTGGTTCATTTTAGAAAGTCTGCCAGAAATGCCGCGTGAGGCCCTACAGGCTGCTAGTGATGACCTTATTTCTGGTCTCAAGAAAATGATGCCAGAAGCGCAAATTGTATTTACATACGTTGAAGATAAAGAATAAATAAGTTTATTTATCGCGTTTCTCTATATCTCAACCTTCTTCTGCCAAAGAGAAGGTTGAATTTTGATTAATTTCATGGCTAGGGAACACAAGAGATGTTTTCAGGACTAAGTGCTTTTCCCCTGACGCCCGTCAACCATCACGGCATCGATGAAAGGGCCTATATCCACCTGATAGAGCGATTAGCTCTAGCCAATGTTGACTCGATTGGCGCACTGGGTTCTACAGGAAGCTATATCTACCTAAGCCGTGAGGAAAGGGCCAAAGCGGCGTCACTTGCTGTCAATCATGGGAAGGTGCGAACAAGTCCCTGATATGAGATCATGTTTGTCATCTGGAGCCATGGAACAGGGTTCATCATGAGTCATCAGCTCACCTTCGCCGACAGTGAATTCAGCAGTAAGCGCCGTCAGACCAGAAAAGAGATTTTCTTGTCCCGCATGGAGCAGATTCTACCATGGCAAAACATGGTGGAAGTCATCGAGCCGTTTTACCCCAAGGCTGGTAATGGCCGGCGACCTTATCCGCTGGAAACCATGCTACGCATTCACTGCATGCAGCATTGGTACAACCTGAGCGATGGCGCGATGGAAGATGCTCTGTACGAAATCGCCTCCATGCGTCTGTTTGCCCGGTTATCCCTAGATAGCGCATTGCCGGACCGCACCACCATCATGAATTTCCGCCACCTGCTGGAGCAGCATCAACTGGCCCGCCAATTGTTCAAGACCATCAATCGCTGGCTGGCCGAAGCAGGCGTCATGATGACCCAAGGCACCTTGGTCGATGCCACCATCATTGAGGCACCCAGCTCGACCAAGAACAAAGAGCAGCAACGCGATCCGGAGATGCATCAGACCAAGAAAGGCAATCAGTGGCACTTTGGCATGAAGGCCCACATTGGTGTCGATGCCAAGAGTGGCATGACCCACAGCCTAGTCACCACCGCGGCCAACGAGCATGACCTCAATCAGCTGGGTAATCTGCTGCATGGAGAGGAGCAATTTGTCTCAGCCGATGCCGGCTACCAAGGGGCGCCACAGCGCAAGGAGCTGGCCGAGGTGGATGTGGACTGGCTGATCGCCGAGCGCCCCGGCAAGGTAAGAACCTTGAAACAGCATCCACGCAAGAACAAAACGGCCATCAACATCGAATACATGAAAGCCAGCATCCGGGCCAAGGTGGAGCACCCATTTCGCATCATCAAGCGACAGTTCGGCTTCGTGAAAGCCAGATACAAGGGGTTGCTGAAAAACGATAACCAACTGGCGATGTCATTCACGCTGGCCAACCTGTTTCGGGCGGACCAAATGATACGTCAGTGGGAGAGATCTCACTAAAAACTGGGAATAACGCCTTAAATGGCGAAGAAACGGTCTAAATAGGCTGATTCAAGGCATTTACGGGAGAAAAAATCGGCTCAAACATGAAGAAATGAAATGACTGCGTCAGCCGAGAAGAATTTCCCCGCTTATTCGCACCTTCCCTAACCCAAGACGCATGCGGGAAATCAATGACTATGTTTTCCACTGGGTTTTATCACTCATTACACCGACATCCTGTCTGAAAAAATCTGATGGGCTAACCATACCAGAAAGCTTTAAATGAGCCCATCATTGTGATCACCCTCCTCGAACCTGAACGAGCCCCCTCAGGACGACTTGCTCGATAACTACTTACTACCGTTCATACAATCTGAACGTTAAGGTTTGTCTACGATGAAGACGATGGCCTGAGCTTTAAAGCCATAAGTGTCTGAATATATTATATTTTCAATGGTATGTGTCACACTGCATCAAATTTATAGTAACAATAGCCAAAGCCCCGAACACATCTACAGAGACACCTTCAGGCACAGTGTTCAGATCTAATCGCCTGGCCTCCCCAAACAACCTAGTGGTGTGCTGTTCGAGAATCTCATCCAGCTCTAAAGATGAGATGGATCTTCTCCAGCGAGGGTGAGCCTTAAAGTCCTCTATAACGCAGTGTTGCAAGCATAAATGTGGGACTTCGACCCACCCGCCTGAATCAACGGAGGTATGTACCTTGGCTTGAAAAATGACTCTGACCATCGTGAAACATCCAGATGCAAAAACTGGGAGACTTGATGATATGAGGTTAGTTCATTAATGACAAACAAGTTAACTGCGGAATGGCTTTTTGCTAGGATGGTCGAATAAAACTAGGCTGTGTTCTCAAAATGCTGGTTTTCTGTCCACACATAACTCGCGCAAGTAGCGAAGGCAGAATGCCAGTTTGATAAAGGCTGCAAAACTCTTGGCTAGCTTTTCATATCTCGTTGAAAACCGGCGAAACTTCTTCAACCAACCGAAGCACCGCTCCACGACATTGCGCCTGCGGTAATGCACCTTGTCCAGTACCAATGGACGCCCCTTATGGCGCCGTTGCTGGTCGCTGCGTTGCGGAATGACCGCTTTTATCCTTCTCCGCCGTAGCTCGGCTCGAAAGGCTTTGCTGCTATAGGCCTTGTCTGCGGCAAGATGCGCTGGCCGTGTTCGGTAGCGACCTGATGACGTTGGTATCCTCGCCATGGCCAACGCGCTTGTTGCATAGCTGATTTCTGCTGATTGCCCCGGTGACAGGCAGAAGCTCAGTGGTAAGCCATGACCGTCCGTGACCAAGTGAATTTTGCTGCCGAAACCTCCCCGCGAACGGCCAAGGGCTTGATTCATTGAGGTGTTTTTTTACGTGCACCGGCAGCATCTTTGGATGCTCTGACATTGGAGCCGTCCAGGCACCACAGGTCGAAATCGATGAGCCCTTCTTCATTGAGCTTGAGTTGCAGCGCTTCCAGAATGGCATCAATCCGGCCTGCATCCTGCCAACGCCGGAAGGTGTTGTAGACCGAATTCCATGGTCCGAAACGTTCTGGAAGGTCTCGCCAAGGAGCTCCGGTGTGGAGTATCCAGAGAATGCCATCGAGCACTTGGCGCGTTTCACGGGTAGGGCGCCCGATCAGGCTTCGAGAAGGAAACAGGGCTCGATAAGCCCCCATTGTGCATCAGTCAGCTGATAACGGCGGGACACGGAATGGATCTTAAGCTGTTGAGAAGATGTGAGATTATATCTTCATCACTTTAAGAACACAGCCTAGGGGGATTCTAGGCGAGCTCTTGTTTGTCGAGCGAGCGACAACCACGCTACCAAGAGTGCAAACACTGCTCCTGTCATCAAAGATGAGATGGCTCGAAATCATAGGTCTACCTACTGTAATATACTGTCAGTACATCAGATCTACAGATGCACAGTATATGTTGGCAGCGTACAGTGCCCACACAACAAGGAGATGTTGATGCAAAGCCCTGTAGTACCGGATAACGAACGGCTTCGCTTAGACGCATTGCGCCGTTTAGCGATACTTGATAGCCCCGCAGAGGAGCGTTTTGACCGGATTACCAGGATGGCTCGCAACATGTTTGATGTGCCCATCGCATTGGTTTCATTGGTGGATGAAAACAGACAGTGGTTCAAGTCATGTTGTGGGTTGCCGGTATTGGAGACACCGCGAGACATTTCTTTTTGTGGTCATGCAATTCTCGGTGAAGAACTGTTTGTAGTTGAAGATGCGGCCCAAGATCCACGATTTTCTGACAACCCCTTAGTCACGGGGGAACCACACATTCGCTTCTATGCAGGCCATCCACTAGAAGTTGGGAACGGTTTGAAGCTGGGTACATTGTGCATCATAGACTCTAAACCCAGGGGTTTTAGCCCACGAGACCAAGCGCTGTTAGCTGATTTGGCATCCATGGTTGAGAGTGAGTTACAAGCCGTTCAGAGAGCAACCATAGATGAATTGACGGGGATAACTAACCGTAGAGGATTCATGCTGCTCGCCGAAAAAAGTTTGAAATATGCATTTCGTGTAAAACACACAGCGGCCTTACTTTTTTTAGATCTAAATCACTTCAAACTAATTAACGATAAGTTTGGTCATGACATTGGCGATGACGCGTTGCGACATATGGCCGAGTTGTTATGCCGAGTATTCCGCGATGCTGATATATTCGCTCGCCTTGGTGGGGATGAATTCGTTGTCCTTTTACCTGGCACTGGTAGTGAACATTGTCAGAGAATTAAAGAGCGGCTGAATCATGCAATAGATGACTTCAATAGTCATAGTGGTAAGCCATACCAGTTGTCATGCTCCTTAGGAATTGTGATTTACGATGCTAGTATGCCGCCTAATTTAGATCAACTACTGCGGCACGCAGATGAAGAGATGTATTCATGCAAAGTGAAACGATAAATAGCTGTCGCCAAAAATACAACTATCTGAGCATTTCTTAGAGAAATCATTTTTATACTGGTAAAGAAGTAATTGACCGTATGAAACAAGATACCCTAATCATGGGGATCTTGTTTATTTTATTCAGTGTCTGTGTATAATTTTAATTACTTGTCTATGAATATGCATTGATGGCTTGCTACTCGAATTCCTATACATTAGCTTTCAGCAGAGCAAACCATTTTGGAAGAAACACTATTTAAGTGGCGCGAGCCCATATCTCGTGAGAAATGTCACCAACAGTATTTTAATTTCATTTAGCATGGCGAATTTTTTAACGTGAGCTATATTAAAAGTGGGATGTGTCAATGTGGGGTATGTATGTTTTCACAATACAACATAAGAAACATATTGTTAATTTTCCTTGCGACACTTTCTTCATGCGCTATTGCTGTTGATACCAAAATTGTTCTAGTTAGTTCAGCGGACACTTATCATTCAAAGTATGGGTGCTGGTTATATAATATTTATAGCGAGGCATTTTCTAGATTGGGATATAAATTTCTATATCAGGGCGTTCCTGGTGGAAGAGCACCGATCCTCGCGGAGAATGGCAGTGTTGATGGTGAAATTCATCGGGCATTTGAATACCAACAGCAAACAACCAACTTGATCAGAGTGAATGAATCACATTTCAACGTGACTATTGAAGCTTATGTGTATGACAATAAATCAAAATATAATTCTTGGCATAGCCTAGATAAGGAAGGATTAAGAGTTGAATTCAGGCGAGGCTCAAAACGCGCCGAAGACGCACTTTCCAAGCTTATTACCTCCCCCCTGCCGACAGAGGTAAACACAACTGAGCAGGGATTGAAAAAACTGATAAAAGGACGCGTTGATGTATTTGTGGAGCAGACTCTGGTATTTGATAGGAGCAAGCAAGCATTGCTTGCGGAATCGACCGAGTATAATAAAATATATTCCGCAGGAATTGTTGATACCTTGGCAGGCTATGCGTATCTTAATAAAAAACACTCAAGGCTAGCGAAAGATTTGGCCTTAATGCTAAAAAAAATGAAAACCGAGGGTAGAGTAGAACAACTGCAAGAGCAGTTTTGCTATTATGATTAATTTAAAATCCAGTTCGTGCCATGGTGCTTTACAAGCGTCTGGGGTGCTCGATGATATCCTCGCCTTCATAGAACAACACGAATGAGTTTCGATTGCCCCCCTAGTGATGGTCTCATTAGAAAACCAAATGTGTGTATTTTCGCATACCCGCGCTAAAAATCTGTCATCCGTAATCCAGCATTCTATTTAGTTATATCCAAATGAGTGTCATAATAGCATCGCTTCGGACACAACGTAAAAGGCCGCAAGGATGCAACCGTTCTCTGAAACCAGTGATCCCCACTTTCTTCGCTTAGATGCATTGCGCCGTCTCCAAGTGCTTGACTCCCCAACAGAGGAACGTTTCATTCGTATAACAAGAATGGCTCGCAACATGTTTGATGTGCCTATTGCCCTGATCTCATTCGAAGACAATGAACACGAGTGGGCCAAGCCTTGTTATGGCCTAAACATCCATGAACCTCTTCCTAATATCTCTTTTTGTAAAAATGGATTTCTCAAAGAACGCATGCTTGTTATTGAGGATGCAACCAAAGATCCTCTTTATTATAATAATCCAATGGTTCAAGGGGAGCCATACATCCGATTCTATGCTGGTCATTCATTAGTAATAACTGATGGATTGCATATCGGTTCGTTGTGCCTTATAGACCGTAAGGCTAGGGCTTTTGGAGAAAAGGATAGAGCTTTATTTACCGACTTGGCATTAACAGTTGAAAGCGAGTTACGTGCAGTTCAAATGGCGACAATAGATGAGTTGACGGGGATAACCAACAGGCGAGGTTTTATTCTTCTGGCTGAGAGGTACTTGCAACATGCATACAGAACGAAAAGGGGCCTTTCATTATTGTTTATAGATTTGAATCATTTCAAATCTATAAACGATCGATTTGGTCATGATGTTGGAGATGATGCATTGTGCCAAGCCGCCAGCTTGATCAACTTGATTTTTAGAAATGCTGATATCTGTGCTCGATTAGGTGGTGATGAATACGTGGTTTTACTCCCAGAAACAAACATTAACTATATTGAATCAATCAATAATCGAATAAATCAGATCTTTGATGAGTTCAATAAGCATAGCGGTAAGGTATATAACCTTTCTTGTTCTATAGGCTATGTGGAATATGATGCAACTACACCACCAGATCTAAACTTGTTACTCCGTTTGGCGGATGAGGCCATGTATCGTTGCAAGCAGAATTTATAAATCATATGCACCCTATGGGCATATGATTTAAGAGAGTCGTTAACTAGTATGGCAATAATCTGCAACAATAAAAATATCAAGTTAATTTTTATTTATGTACATTTTTAAATTATAGTTACTTAATAGTTCGGTTATGTGCCCATACAGTAACAGCAACTCTAGACTTTAATTTTAGTTTTCTTAGAATGTTTCTCACATGTATTTTTACCGTCCCATGAGATATATATAATAATTTTGAAATGACTTTGTTTGAGTGACCTTCAGCAAGAAGTTTTACTACATCAATTTCTCTATGGCTTAATGATTCAATAATGCCAACATTACTATCTGATAATGAGATTGACATTACTTTATTGTTTGACTGAGGACTTTCAATTGATGTATCAGCACATATGCTCTTAATGAAGCCAATTAAATCAAGCGGTTCAATATTTTTTGAAAGATATCCATTGGCTCCGAACCTAAACGCTTCTACAACATCAATTTCCAAATCTGACTCGGTGAAGATAACGACCTTGCTTTTTATTTTCTTTGCTCTGATTCTCTTCAGCGTTTCTAATCCATTAAGCACTGGCATTTGAAGGTCAAGCAATATTAAATCTGGTTCATATTCTACTGCCAGATCTAATCCTTCTTTACCATTGCCAGCCTCTGCAATCACCTTCATAAGGTGATCTGTTGAGAGTGTAGCTTTGACTCCTGCCCGCAATATAGCGTGGTCATCTACAAGCAATACTTTTAATGCTTGCATTTCTTCGATTGAAACTTTGTTATCCATAACTACATTCTCAATACCATGCTAGCGTCACATTACACCATACGTGCATAAAAAACACTATAAATCAACACGTTAACCAATATGCAGGATGCAACTCTATAATGGCCCATAGCTATGTATCTTTATCATTTTAACCCCAGTCGTTTGGCTAGGGAAGGTGCGAACAAGTCCCTGATATGAGATCATGTTTGTCATCTGGAGCCATGAAAAAGGGTTCATCATGAGTCATCAGCTCACCTTCGCCGACAGTGAATTCAGCAGTAAGCGCCGTCAGACCAGAAAAGAGATTTTCTTGTCCCGCATGGAGCAGATTCTGCCATGGCAAAACATGGTGGAAGTCATCGAGCCGTTTTACCCCAAGGCTGGTAATGGCCGGCGACCTTATCCGCTGGAAACCATGCTACGCATTCACTGCATGCAGCATTGGTACAACCTGAGCGATGGCGCGATGGAAGATGCTCTGTACGAAATCGCCTCCATGCGTCTGTTTGCCCGGTTATCCCTGGATAGCGCCTTGCCGGACCGCACCACCATCATGAATTTCCGCCACCTGCTGGAGCAGCATCAACTGGCCCGCCAATTGTTCAAGACCATCAATCGCTGTCTGGCCGAAGCAGGCGTCATGATGACTCAAGGCACCTTGGTCGATGCCACCATCATTGAGGCACCCAGCTCGACCAAGAACAAAGAGCAGCAACGCGATCCGGAGATGCATCAGACCAAGAAAGGCAATCAGTGGCACTTTGGCATGAAGGCCCACATTGGTGTCGATGCCAAGAGTGGCCTGACCCACAGCCTAGTCACCACCGCGGCCAACGCTTAATCATCCCCTCATATGAGCTAGGCGTGGCGCGGACTCCAAGAATGCCCTCTTCTTTTTGACCGGCAAATACAGTGAAGCGTAAAAAGAAAGGAAATCAGGTTTTATGCGGTCTGTAGCGTGGTTTGGCTTTTTCAGCAATGAGCAGATGTTTATATCTTCGATCAACGTGCCGCTATCATTCTAAAAAATGAGGGGATCTCTAAGCGGCCAACGAGCATGACCTCAATCAGCTGGGTAATCTGCTGCATGGAGAGGAGCAATTTGTCTCAGCCGATGCCGGCTACCAAGGGGCGCCACAGCGCAAGGAGCTGGCCGAGGTGGATGTGGACTGGCTGATCGCCGAGCGCCCCGGCAAGGTAAGAACCTTGAAACAGCATCCACGCAAGAACAAAACGGCCATCAACATCGAATACATGAAAGCCAGCATCCGGGCCAAGGTGGAGCACCCATTTCGCATCATCAAGCGACAGTTCGGCTTCGTGAAAGCCAGATACAAGGGGTTGCTGAAAAACGATAACCAACTGGCGATGTTATTCACGCTGGCCAACCTGTTTCGGGCGGACCAAATGATACGTCAGTGGGAGAGATCTCACTAAAAACTGGGAATAACGCCTTAAATGGCGAAGAAACGGTCTAAATAGGCTGATTCAAGGCATTTACGGGAGAAAAAATCGGCTCAAACATGAAGAAATGAAATGACTGCGTCAGCCGAGAAGAATTTCCCCGCTTATTCGCACCTTCCTTAACAACAACATAAGTCCCATCAAAACATTCATCTTCGCCCCAAATTGCAGACGAGATAATAAAAGGGTCATACGAGGTGGGCTCGTATGACCCGCATTTTCCGCAGGCAACAACATTGCACTATCCATTCTAATATCCATAACCTTTGCATGCTCAAAAATTGAGCGGCGAATATTCAATCACATGTAAGAACTATGGCAAACGTTTTTAACGTTACTTAATGTAAGCTATGGATATATCAGTTTCATATCAACAAGATAGAGATGTAATCGGATGTTTTTAGGACGGTGCGAATGGAGTAATGAAATTATAAACGTGAGTAGGCTGATTATGATGAAGGAGCAATCAACTTGTTCGCCTCTTCCTTAGTCGATAAGCATAAAAAATCCGAAACCAAATCAAAAGGTTTCGGATTTTTACACATCAGGGGAGCGGCCTCTGGAGCCTTAACTGAGTGGCATTTGGCATATACGCCCCCTTTACTCATACTCAAATGCGGAACATACCGACCTGATTACTCAGTTCATCCGAAATATTTTTAAGTTGTTCAGAGAGATGACGTGAACTGTCTGCATCCAACGCCAGTTCGTCCGAGACATCTTTGACCGCCTGAATGTTGCGGCTTACCTCGTCGGTGACGGCTCGTTGCTCTTCGGCTGCGCTGGAGATCTGGGTCGCCATGTCGGAGATCTGGTTGATCGAGGTGGTGATCTGCTCCAGCGCATGGGTGGCGTTGTTGGCGTCATCCACGCTGTTCTGGGCCAGCTGCTGGCCTTCGTGCATGGTGCTGACCGCTCCCTGGGTATTGCGTTGCAGGGTTTCGATCATGCTGCGGATCTCGACAGTCGAGCTGTGGGTACGCTGTGACAAAACGCGCACCTCGTCGGCCACTACCGCAAAGCCACGGCCCTGTTCACCGGCACGCGCCGCTTCAATGGCAGCGTTGAGCGCCAGCAGGTTGGTCTGCTCGGCGATGCCCTGAATGGTGGAGAGGATGGTGTTGATCTCCTGAGCGTTTTTCTCCAGTTCCTGAATGATGTTGGAGGCCTGTTCCACCTGGGTGGCCAGATCGGTGATGGAGCGCTGGTTGCGGGCGATCACCTGTTTGCCATGCTCGCAACTGCTGGAGGAGCTGCGGGCCGCTTCGGCAGTTTGCTCGGCGTTGCTGGCAACATCGACCGCAGTTGCCGACATCTCATGGACCGCAGTGGCGATCTGAGTGATCTCGTTTTGCTGGCGAGCCAGCCCCTCATTGGCCTTCTCCGCCATGCTGTGGGAGGACTTGGCCTGCTGGTTGAGTTGGCCGGAGGAGTTGGAAATGTCCTGCACCATAGCATGGAGCCGCTCAATGAAGGTATTGACGTGTTTGGCAACCGCGCTCACCTCATCTTCACGCTCGATCTTGAGGCGGCGGGTCAAATCGCCGTTGCCACGGGAGAGATCGGCAATTGCCTCGCCCAGGGTTTTCAGAGGCGCTAGCGAGCTGTTGATGGCGACATAGGAGAAGCCAGCCACGATCAATATGGTGATAAGTCCCTGAATAAGTGAGGAGGTGACCATGCGGCGTACCGACTGGTAAGCGGTTTCGTCATCCACCATCATGCCGTAATACCAATTGGTGTTGGGGATCGCGTTAAAGTCAAAGACCTCTTTCTTACCGCTGATCACCAGCTCGTTGATCGTACCGTCATGAGCGATCTGATTGATGTAAGACGCGGTCAACTCGGGGGCTAGCGTTGTGGCGGGTTTCAGACTCAGGGAGGCATCGGGGTGGGCGATGATGGTGCCGTTGCTGTCGACCAGAATGGCGTAAGTCCCCTCGGTAGTGACCGTCAGAATATCCGAGATAAGGGCGCTGATAGAGACATCTCCGGCGATAACCCCCTGGGTGTTGCCACGCTGGAATGGCTCGGCGATGGTGACGATCAAACTGCCGTTAGAGACATCGGCGTAGGGCGCAGTGATGACCAGTTTACCGGCGGCAACTGCATCCTTGTACCAGGTGCGTTGACGGGGGTCATAATCGGCTGGCAGGCCGGAGGGGGTACTCTCGAGCATCTTGCCGTCAGCAGTACCGGCATAGACCCCCTCAAAGCCACCGGCATTCATGGCTTGGGCCAGATGGCTGATGGGTTCATCTTCTTTGGTGAATGCTTCCTTGGTGGTACTGACCATGCTGATGCGGGCATCGACCCAGTTGGAGATACCCTTGACGTTGGCCATGGAGCTTTCGTCAATGATGCTCCAGACCAGTCTCTGGGTTTCAGTGCGCAGTTGTGAGGTGTTGTACCAGACTTGCAGGCCGGTGATCACCAGGATGATGATCCCGATAGCCAAGACCAGCTTGTTTTTAATGGATAAGTTCATAGTGACATCCCTGTGAGCGTTAGTCTGAGTGTAGGAAAAAATTTAATTATTGTGGAATTTTAGTGGGTTATTGACTAAATCCGAAATTTTCAGCGAATCCGGGGAGCTGATCCTCTGACTCAACCAACCTAGAGAGTCAGATGGGCAAGTCCCAACAGGAGATCCCCTGTCAGGCGACAAGTGAACTGAGCGGAGCTGTACAGATCTAGTTATCACCTGACACCGGCCTCAAACCGGTGTCTTGTTTACGCTACTTTAGTGCGCACTTCCTTCGGTATCAATTTCAGACCCTTTTTGAACATGCTGTAGGGAGTCTGTCCTTCCATCATCCTGCCCTGATGTGGCCGCTGGATGTTGTAGTGCTCCAGGTAGCTATCCAGGTCTGTCTGCATCTGCTCTACCGACTCATACCAGGTTGTCCTCCCCTTGATACGGAAGTGTTCATCCAGCAGGGTACGATGTAGCCGCTCGATAAAGCCGTTGCTCTGCGGTCTGCGTACCTTGGTGGTCCGGTGCTCAATCCCCTCCAGTTGCAGGAACAGCTCGTAGGGATGATGGTCAGGGCGCCCACAGAACTCGCGCCCGTTGTTCGACAAGATGGTATAGACCCGAGCCTCATGGGCTTCGAAGAACGGCAGGACCGTTTCGTTGAGCACATGAACCGAGGTCACCGGCAGCTTGCTGGTGTAGAGCCGTCCCCAGGCGTGGCGGCTGTAGCAGTCCAGCACGGTTTGCAGATACACCTTGCCAACCCCTTTGAGTGCGCCGACGAAGAAGGTGTCGACCGCCACCAGTTCCCCGGTGTAGTGAACCTCAATTTGGCGTTCGCGAAACTCGGGGCTGAAGCGCTCGAGCAGGCGGATCTGCTCGTCATTGAGCTCAATCGTCTGTTCCCTATGGGTTTTCTCGAGGCGCAACAAGCGGTCATGCTTGGAGAGCAAGTCGTGACGTTGCCACACGCCACGCACACCGCCCGCACTGACGTTGATGCCTTGCAGAGCCAGTTCTTGCGCGACCCGCAGCGGGCCATGGGTTGGTCTGGTGAGAGAGTAATCGAGGATGGCTTGCTCAATCTCGGGAGCGACCCGGTTGGGATGAGCGCCTTTACAGCCGGGGAGTTTGTCGAGCAAGCCCTCGGCGCCATAGGTCTGGTAGTTACGGCGAATCTCGTAGAACTGCTGGCGGCTGTAGCCGATGAGCTTGCAGGCTTTTCTGACGTTATTGAGCTCTTTGGCGAGCTCTAGCAGGCTGAGTTTATGACGTGCTACTTTCTCGTTGGTGGTCATATGGTGACTCCAGATAACACGGTAGGGGTACCGTTTTGTTATCCGGTTTGAAGCCGTATGACCACTCCCTTTTGTGGGCAACTGTCAGGTGAATACCATCTCCATACAGACTGTATTTAAAAAATTTTGAATTATCAAAGTTCAATAGGTTGCCTATACCAACCAACCAACCAACCAACCAACCAACCAACCAACCAACCAACCAACCAACCAACCAACCAACCAACCAACCAACCAA
>NZ_JAAKSD010000024.1:0-42653 GCF_049173735.1 Aeromonas sp. 602396
TCAAAAATTGTTTTTGATGCTCGATGCTGTGAGTGCCCACACAGATTGCTTGATTCAAATTGTTAAAGAGCGACGCAGCTTTTGCTGCTGCGGGAGTGGCATTCTACTCAACCGCCTTCTCGAGTCAAGCCTTATTTGCAAAGGCTTTTCGAGGTTATCGACTCGGCTGTTTGCGTTGCCGCTTGCCGTGTCGATGGAGGCGCATTATAGGGAGTGAATTCGTTCTGGCAACCCCTCTCCTGCAATAAAATTGCAAAAAACTGCTCTTTTTTAGTTATTCATCTCCAACCACAGCTTTTATACAAACTTATCCACAGAAACCGCCTTCAGATTGTTAGAATGGCCGAAAACAAGGAGGCCAAGATGGACTTGCGACTGAGACCCTACAAAGGAAAACGCCCACAACTGGGCAAGCGAGTATATGTAGACCCCTGCGCCACCCTGGTGGGCGATATCGAGCTGGGTGACGATGCCAGCATCTGGCCCATGGTGGCGGCACGGGGGGATGTGAACCATATCCGTATCGGCGCCCGCAGCAATATTCAGGACGGCACCGTACTGCACCTGACTCGCAAGAGCGCCAGCAATACGACCGGCTATCCACTGCTGATCGGTGAAGATGTCACTGTGGGTCACAAGGCGATGCTGCACGGCTGCACCATCGGCAACCGGGTGCTGGTCGGTATGGGTGCCATTCTGCTTGATGGCGTCGTGGTTGAAGATGATGTGATGATCGGCGCAGGTTCACTGGTGCCACCGGGCAAGCGACTCGAATCGGGCTTTCTATATATAGGGAATCCCGTCAAACAGGCTCGTCCGCTCAAACCCGCCGAGGTCGCCTTCCTCAAAACCTCGGCGGACAACTATGTCCTGCTCAAGGACGAGTATCTGCAAGAGACCTGATAGAGCTGCAAGAAACAGGAAGCCCGGCATGGTGCCGGGCTTCGCTTCTTATATAGCTATATAGCAGTGCAAAACGGCTGACCGGAGATCAGTGGGCCTGATCCCAGTTGTCGCCGGTGCCCGCCTCCACCACCAGCGGCACATCCAGTGCGGCTGCGGCAGACATCTTCTCCTTGATGATGGCGATGTACTCCTCCAGCTTCTCTTCGCGGATCTCGAACACCAGTTCATCGTGTACCTGCATCAGCATGCGGATCGATTCATCTTCGATTCCACGGATCCAACCATCTACGTTGATCATGGCGCGCTTGATGATGTCGGCAGCCGTACCCTGCATGGGCGCGTTGATGGCGGCCCGTTCGGCTGCCTTGCGCAGACCGGCGTTGCGGGACTTGATATCCGGCAGATATAAACGACGGCCAAACAGGGTCTCGACATAACCTTGGGCTTCCGCCTGCTGGCGGGTACGCTCCATATACTCCAGCACGCCCGGGTAGCGTTCGAAGTAGAGATCCATGTACTTCTGCGCCTCGGCACGGCCGATACCCAACTGCTTGGCCAGACCGAAGGCACTCATGCCGTAGATGAGGCCAAAGTTGATCGCCTTGGCACTGCGGCGCATGTCGGTGGTGACCGCATCAAGCTCCACACCAAACACCTCGGCGGCGGTCGCCTTGTGGATGTCCTTGCCCTCGGCAAAGGCGGTCAGCAGCCCCTTGTCACCGGAAAGGTGCGCCATGATGCGCAGCTCGATCTGGGAGTAGTCCGCCGCCACCAGCTTGTAACCGGCGCTCGGGATGAAGGCCTGACGGATCCGACGCCCCTGCTCGTTGCGCACCGGGATGTTCTGCAGGTTGGGATCAGACGATGACAAACGACCGGTGGCCGCGACCGCCTGATGATAGGAGGTGTGTACCCGACCGGTCCGGGGCTTGATCATCAACGGCAGCTTGTCGGTGTAGGTGGACTTGAGCTTGGCCAGCCCACGGTGCTCCATCAGGAGGCGCGGCAGCTCGTAGGTCTCAGCCAGCTCGGCCAGCACCTCTTCTGCGGTGGACGGTGCCCCCTTCGGCGTCTTTTTGATGATCGGCAGCCCCAGCTTGGTGAAGAGGATCTCCCCCAGTTGCTTGGGCGAGGAGAGGTTGAACTCCTGCCCGGCCAGCTCATGGGCCTGCTTCTCCAGCTCCGCCAAGCGCAGCTCGATCTCCTGGCTCTGCTGGTGCAGCAACTTGGGATCGATAGTGGTGCCGAGCAACTCCATCCGCGCCAGCACTGGCAGCAGAGGCAGTTCGATCTCGCTGAATACCTTGGCGAGACCCGGCACGGCCTCCAGCTGACCCCACAGCGCCTGATGAAGACGCAGGGTGATGTCGGCATCTTCCGCCGCATAGGGGGCGGCCTGCTCCAGCTCGATCTGGTTGAAGGTGAGCTGTTTCACCCCTTTGCCCGCGATATCTTCAAACGAGATGGTCTCGACTCCGAGATAACGCTTGGCCAGCGAATCCATATCGTGGCGGCTGGCGGTGGAGTTGAGCACGTAGGACTCGAGCATGGTGTCGTAGGCGATGCCCTGCAGATCGATATCGTGGTTGAGCAGCACGTTGCGATCGTACTTGAGGTTCTGCCCTACCTTGAGACGGGTCGGATCTTCCAGCAGCGGTTTGAGCTTGCCCAACACCACGGCCTCGCTCAGCTGTACCGGTGCCCCCAGATAGTCGTGGCCAAACGGCACATAAGCAGCCTTGCCCGGCTCAACCGCGAAGGAGACGCCGACGATCCGCGCCTCCATATAGTCGAGACTGGTGGTTTCGGTATCGAAGGCAAACAACGGTGCCGCTTTCAGCTGTTCCAGCCAGCCGTCAAACTCGGCTTCGTCCAGAATGCAGCGGTAGTCGGTTTCGATGGCGGCAACCGGAGCGGCGCTCTCATCGCCAGCCTCGTCTTGTCCGGCGCTCTCGCTGCCCTCTTCACCACCGGATTCCAGCTCCTTGATCAGGTTGCGCAGCTCGTATTCGCGATAGACCGCCAGCAGGGACTCCTTGTCGACCGGCTTGAGCAACAGCTCTTCCAGACTCTGTTCCAGCTCGACATCGGTCTTGATGGTCGCCAGTCGATAGGAGAGGCGAACCTGCTCCTCCTGCTCGCGGAACTTGTCGGCGAACGCCTTGGAGCCACGGAAACCGAGCGCGGCGACCTTGTCGAGGTTGGCGGCAATCTCGTCGATACTGCCAATCCCCTGCAGCAGAGCCAGTGCGGTCTTCTCGCCGACACCGGTCATACCGGGAATGTTGTCGACCTTGTCACCCATCAGGGCCAGATAGTCGATGATGAGCTCGGGCGGTACGCCAAACTTCTCGATCACCCCTTCCCGATCGGTCTTCACATCTTTCATGGTGTCGATCAGGGTGACATGGTCGGAGACCAGCTGTGCCATATCCTTGTCACCGGTGCTGATCAGCACCGGCAGCTGCTTCTCGGTCGCCTGACGGGCCAGGGTGCCGATCACGTCGTCGGCCTCCACCCCTTCCACCATCAGGAAGGGGAAGCCCATCGCCTTGATCATCTGGTGGATCGGGGCGACCTGGCTGCGCAGATCGTCCGGCATGCTGGCGCGGGTCGCCTTGTACTCGGGATAGATGTCGTCGCGGAAGGTCTTGCCCTTGGCATCAAACACCACGGCCACATGACAGTCAGGATATTGCTTGCGCAGGCTGCGCATCATGTTGGCCATGACACGGACGGCGCCGCTCGGCAAACCGGTCGATGTGCGCAGATCGGCCTGCTGGGAGGCGAAGAAGGCGCGGTAAAGATAAGAGGAGCCGTCGACCAGAATAAGGGGGTTGCTAGGGGCCATGAAATCGTCCTGCCAGAGATAAACAGCCGCTAGGATGCCACAGGGCCCCCCTCACACCAAGGGGCGCAGCAACAGCACACAGCGCCTGATAAAGGGACTCAATCTGTGGATAACTCTGTGTTCAAAAATGGGGCGCATCAGGGCGCACAGTGATAAAACTGTGCATAAGAATATAAAAACCCATTAAAAACAATGCGTTGAGATCGTAAAAACCGATCGTGAGACAGTTAGAATGATCTCGATCAATGTGGAAAAAGATTTAAGGGAGTAGGTACGGCAGGATCCAAAACGAAACAATCCTAGCACAGCAAGATGACTTGACCAGCGGAGGGCGAGCGATAACCATACAAAAGTACAACAATCCATCCTGGCTCACATTTTCAACAACGAGGAGTTTGCCATGAAAAAAGTGGCCGTGATTTTGAGTGGCTGCGGTGTCTTTGACGGAGCCGAAATCCATGAGGCCGTCATCAGCCTGCTGGCGCTGGCCCGTCAGGGAGCCGCCGTCCAGTGCTTCGCCCCGAACGTGGCGCAGCTCCATGTCATCAACCACCTGACCGGTGAAGTGAGCAAGGGAGAGAGCCGCAACGTGTTGGTCGAAGCGGCCCGCATCTGCCGTGGCCAGATCAAGGATGTGGCCGAGCTGGATGCGGTAGATTATGACGCCCTGCTGGTGCCCGGCGGCTTTGGCGCTGCCAAAAACCTGTGCGACTTCGCAATCAGGGGCGCCGAATGCCAGATCCAGCCCGATGTGCTGAAAGCGTGCCAGAGCTTTGCCAAAGCCAATAAACCGGCCGCCTATATCTGCATCGCGCCCGCCATGATCCCGCGGATATATGGTGCTGGAACGCTGGCGACCATCGGCCATGACGAGGGTACCGCCAACGCCATCGAGGAGATGGGTGGCAGCCATCTCAACTGCCCGGTCAACGAGTTTGTGGTGGATCAGGAGCGCAAGGTGATCTCCACCCCCGCCTACATGCTGGCCAACAACATAGTCGAAGCCGCGGACGGCATCGAGAAGACAGTCAAACAACTGCTGGCGCTGTAATTCCCATCCCGCCAAAACAAAAATAGACGGGCCGCTCATGGAGCGGCCCGTTTTCAATTCTGCCTGAAGGCGATGAATTAGATGGTTTCGCCCATCTGATCCATTTTACCCAGCAGGGCACGCAGACGTTCCTGCCATGCAGCGTGCTCGTTACGCAGCTGATGGTTCTCGTCTTGCAGCTTGCTGTTCTGTTCTTTCAGCTCGTCCAGCTCCATCTTCAGCAGGGAGATGTTGTCGACAGCGGATTGTACTTTAGATTCGAGTTGCTCAAGGACTTCTAGTGACATATGCATACCTGTTTGTTCAATTGCGATGCCCCACAGAGGGCGATTCAAGCGCGTGGAGCCAGCATACCCCGAGCCTATCGGCACAAACAAGCCAGTGCGCTGTAAAATGCGCCTTCCATAGATGTATTGTCTAAATATGCGTCTATTTTTCTCGCATCCTGCGCCCGAGCCGCGACAACACTCTAAACCGTACCTAAAAAGCGCCGCTACCAACGCATCATTGATGCCATCCTGATGGCACGGTCGCTATCCATGCAAGGCGATATAAGCCCCCAGCAACAGACAGGCGACCACATACATCAGCAGGCCGTAAAGCAGGTTCCAGCGCAGGATCAGCCCGGCACTGAGGTTGTAACGGGAGGCCAGCGCCAGATTGGATCCGGAGAGCGGACTGGTGCCGGTGGCAAGCCCCCATCCCAGCAGGAAACACATACCGAGCAGGCTGGGATCCGGCGCCAGCGGCCAGAGCAGTGGCGCCAGCCCGGAGATACTGATGAGCGGATGTACCCCGACGATGGCCACCAGCAGGATCAGCAGCAGAGTGAGGGATGCCTCCAGCCAGCCAAAGTGGTTGAACAGCGGCAGGCCGTGACCGGCACCGAAATCGATGACCGACAGCGCACTGTTGATGCCTGCCGCCAACAAACCGGCCCCCAGAAACAGCACCAGCTGACCGCCGATGGCGGGGAAACGCTCCACCACCTGCCGCTTGAGGGCCGCCTTGCGCCCGGCCCTCGGCATAAAGAGCAGCGCCAGCAGCGGGGCCACCAGTGCGATCACCGCCAGAATGCCGAGCTGGGGCCAGATCTGCTTGATGAGCAGTACCAGCAACGCCAGCGTGACCGGCAACCCCAGTGTCTGCAACCGCAGCGGATAACCGGCAAAGTCGGCCACTCCGATCCTCTCCACCTGCCAGGCAGTCAGCCCCATCGCCAGCAAGGCGGCGAGGATCCCGAGCGGCAGAATATGGGAGAGCTGCAAGCCCGGCGCATAGGTGAGCGCCACCGCCATGGCGACAAAGAAGGGTGACCAGAAGGCGGCGGCACAGAAAATCCGGCTCAGCACCATCACCTGACGCCGCTCCAGGGTGCCATTACGCTCCAGCCGATCGCCGATGATAAAGAGCACCGAGAGATTGATGACCGCCCCCAGCAGATTGAGGCTGGCCATGGTGCTCCACAGCCCCTTGCGCCCGGTCCAGGAGGTGGTGCCGGTCAGCAAGCCGGAAGTGGCAAGGTTGAGGGTGCTCACCGCGGCAAACATGGTGAGCATATTGATATTGGGCAGCAGCCAGTCACCGGCAATGAGGGTCGCGCCCTGCCACCAGGAGAAGATCAACAGCAGCAGGGCGGCACTATACAGGGCCAGCGCCTGCCGCCTGGCGGCCCCTACCAGCCAGGGCCAGGTGAGCAGTGACGCCCCCCAGGCTGCAATGGCCGCGGGCCAGGGGGAGAGACCCAGATAGAGATGAAGCAGGTTGAGCAGCCACATCCCCAAAATCAGATAACCCGACCAGCGTTTGGCCATCGACGCCTCCGGTCAGGAGATCAGAGACACTGATCCATATCCAGTGAAGGCTTGTCGCACTCCGGACGGCCGACGATCTTGGCGGGTACGCCAGCAACCGTGGTATGAGGTGGCACCGGGTTGATCACCACGCTGCCCGCGCCAATTTTGGCACCCACGCCCACTTCGATATTGCCGAGCACCTTGGCGCCCGCCCCTATCATCACCCCTTCGCGGATCTTGGGGTGGCGATCGCCGCTCTCCTTGCCGGTACCACCGAGGGTCACGCTCTGCAGGATGGAGACATCATCTTCAATCACCGCCGTCTCGCCCACCACTATGCCGGTGGCGTGGTCAAACATGATCCCCTTGCCGATGCGGGCAGCCGGGTGCACATCCACCCCGAACACCACCGAGATCTGGTTTTGCAGATAAAGGGCCAGCGAGCGGCGCCCCTGACGCCACAGCCAGTTGGCGACCCGATAGCCCTGCAGGGCATGGAACCCCTTGAGGTAAAGCAGCGGGGTGGAGAAGAGATCGACCGCAGGATCGCGCTCCTGCACGGCGCAGATGTCGGCCGCCACTACCGTCAGCAACTCGGGCTCGCTGCGCAGGGCCAGCTCGATCACCTCGCGCAGAGCGATGGCGGGCATGGTGGCGCTGTCGAGTTTGTTGGCCAGCTGGAAGCTGAGGGCCGAACGCAGATTCTTGTGATTTAGAATGGTGGAGTGGAAGAAGCTGGCCAGCATCGGCTCCTGGGCCGCCATGCACTCCGCTTCTTGCTGAATTTTGTGCCAGGTTTTGGCAACCAGTTCATCCATGTTGCAGCCTACTGTTGTTCTGGGTGAGGGCTCTGTTGTTCTTTTGTCAGCACCGAGATGGGGTCCATGTGGATGATGACATCCATCCGCTCGAATGCCTGGCGTACCGCCAGCTCGGCTTCATCGGCGATCTGATGGGCCTTGACCAGGGGGATCTGATCATCCAGTTCCAGATGCAACTGTACGAATCGGGTCGGCCCGGATTGACGGGTGCGCAGGTCATGTACGCCGTGTACACCTTCTACGGCACAGCAGAGCGCCATTATTCTCGCTTGTTCTTCCGCTGGCAACTGACGATCGAGCAGGGCCTGCACCGACTCGTAGCCGATATGTCCCGCCCCCCACAACAGGAACAACCCGATCAGGATGGCAAACAGGCCGTCAGCCCAGTACCACCCCTGCCCCGCCAGCACCAGCGCCAGCAAGACACCGGCGTTGAGCAGCAGATCGGAGCGGTAGTGCAACATGTCCGCCTTGATGGCCACGCTGTTGGTCTTGCGAATAACGAAACTCTGGAAACTGACCAGCAGAAGGGTCAGCACAATGGAACCGCCACTAACCCAGAGACCCGCCTCTAACCGTTCAATAGGTGCCTGTTTGAGCAGGGAGGAGATGCCGTGCATCACCAGCAGCAATGCGGAACCGGAGATAAAGGCCGACTGGATCAGCCCCGCCAGAGACTCCGCCTTGCCGTGACCGAAGCGGTGTTCATCATCGGCGGGGGCCAGCGCATAGCGAATGGCCAGCAGGTTGATGATGGAGGCACTCACATCCATAAAAGAGTCGGTGAGCGACGCCAGCAGGGTCGACGAGTCGGTCATCAGCCAGGCGATCAGTTTGCCGATGATGAGCAGGGTGGCAGTCGTGACGGCCGCCATGCTGGCAAAGGTAACCCAACGGGAATATTGTTGATGGCTCAAAACCGGCTTTCCTCTGGCGATGAAAAACTTATTATACCCTGACCCCGGCGTCAGTTTGGCGCGAAAATCTGCGGAATAACACCCGATGAACAGAATACTCCTGGTCGACGACGATCTTGAATTGACCCAGCTGCTCACCGAAATTCTGACCCTGGAAGGATTTCAGGTCACGGTCGCCGAGGATGGTGAAGAGGGGCTGCAACGGCTGGCGGAGCAGGGCTTCGATCTGGTGCTGCTGGACGTGATGATGCCCAAACTCAACGGCTTTGCCATGCTGACCAAGCTGCGCAAGACCCATGAAACCCCGGTGCTGATGTTGACCGCTCGTGGCGACAGCCAGGATCGGGTTAACGGTCTGGAAGCGGGTGCCGACGACTATCTGGCCAAGCCGTTCGACGATCGGGAGCTGCTGGCCCGGGTTCGCGCCATCCTGCGCCGTACCCAGAGTGCCCCGCCCCAGCGTGGCAGCTCCTCCGACGAAGTGCACTTCATGGATATCGTGCTGCAACCCGGCCTGCAGCAGGCCCGCTGCGGCGTACAACTGCTGGAGCTGACCGCCACCGAATTCGGGCTGCTGGAGTGCCTGCTGCGCAATCCCGGCCAGATTGTCAGCAAGAGCCACCTCTCCGAACAGGTGCTTGGCAAGAAGCTGGAGCCCTTCGATCGGGCCATCGACATGCACCTGAGCAACCTGCGCAAGAAGCTGCCGGACCGCAGTGATGGCCAGCCCCGCTTCAAAACCGTACGGGGGCGCGGTTACCTGTGGCTAGAGCAAGAATAAAGAGTACCAGCTCCCTCAACGGCATATCGACCCACATCTTCCTCTGGTTCTGGTTCATGCTGCTGGTGATGCTGGCCGCCGTGATCAGCCTGCCCACTCTGGATCCTCGCAACCAGATCCCGCTGCCGACCCATGAGGCGGTGCGAATGCAGAAAAATGTGCAGGCCCTGCTCAACGCTGCCGATCCGAATCAGGATTTCGATCTGGCCAAAACGATGGACAAGATCGCCATGCTCCCGGTGGACAATGTCTACCTGCGCGACGAGAGGGGGCAGATCCAGTCCACCACCCATCCACGCAAGTTTGTGGTGCGCTTTATGGTGGACGCCGATGACCCGGCCAAACCCATGCTGGGCAACGAGGATCGCAAGGCGATCGCTGGTCCCTTCCTGATGGAGCACCGCGGCCATCGCTATCACGTCTATTTCGGCCTCAATGCCGAGAACCCCTACCTGTTCCTGTTCATACAGGTGCTGGATCACCCGATCCGCATTCTGGGCATCTCGATGCTGGTCAGCACCCCGCTCTGCCTGCTGCTCGCCTGGCGGCTGACCCGCCCCATCCTGCAGTTGCAGAAGTCGGTCTCCCAACTGGCGGCTGGCAATCTGGAGGTACAGATCCCCAACCTGGGACGGGGCGACGAGATCGGCCAGCTGGCGGATAACGTCAGCCGCATGGTGGAGACACTCAAGAGCATGATCCAGAAGCAGAAACAGCTGCTTTCCGATATCTCCCACGAGCTGCGCAGCCCCCTCACCCGGATGCAACTAGCGCAGGCGCTGATCCGCCGCAAGCAGGGTGACAGCGCCGAGCTGGCGCGGATCGAATCGGAGATCGGGCGGCTGGACAAGCTGATCGGCGATCTGCTGGATCTGTCGCGAGTGCAGCAGCATGTGGAGGCGCCGGTGGTACATCCGCTGGCCGACCTGCTGGAACCCATCCTCGAAGATGCCATGTTCGAAGCGAATCAGAGCGGCAAACAGCTCAGACTGCCGCCGCTGCCCGCAGAGTCGATCCAGATGTGGCCCGAGCTGCTGGCCCGGGCCGTGGAGAACCCCCTGCGCAACGCCCTCAAATATGCCCGCGAGTTCATCAAGGTGGACTGGTATCGGGAGGGACTGGAGTGGGTGATGACCATTCGGGATGACGGCCCCGGGGTGCCAGACGAGCAGCAGGCGCTGCTGTTCCAGCCCTTCTTCCGGGTCGATGACGCCCGCAACGCCAAGACTGGCGGCACCGGGCTGGGGCTGGCCATCGCCTCGGAGGCAATACAGCGCCACGGCGGCACCATTGCGGCCAGCAACAATCACCCCACCGGGCTGACCATCACCATCCGCTTGCCCATCGCCTGATCCTTTTCATCCGGACGGGCGCTGGGTATGCTGGCGCCCCTTCTTGGCTTTACACCTCTTTGCAGGAGCTCGTCATGCTCGATATCGTCCTCTACCAGCCGGAAATTCCGCCCAACACCGGCAATATCATCCGGCTTTGCGCCAATACCGGTTACCGGCTCCATCTGATCGAGCCGCTGGGATTTGAGTGGGATGACAAGCGGGTAAAACGGGCGGGACTCGACTATCACGAGTTTGCCGAGGTGAAGCGCTGGTCGAGCTATGAGGCCTTTCTGGCCGCCGTGGCGCCCAAGCGGGTGTTCGCCTGCACCACCAAGGGCCGCACCGCACACTCGGCGGCCCAGTATGCCCTTGGCGACGCCCTGCTGTTTGGCCCGGAGAGTCGCGGCCTGCCCACCGAGATCATCGAGAGTCTGCCGTTCGAGCAGCGGCTGCGCATCCCTATGGCGCCCCAGAGCCGCAGCATGAACCTCTCCAACGCGGTGTCTGTCTTTGTCTACGAGAGCTGGCGCCAGCTCGGCTACGACGGTGCCATGTAAGCGCCACCGATGATCAGTGGCGGGCGTTGAGCAGATGCCCGCTGCGCTCCAGCCGCCAGCAAGTGACCCCCAGCGACAGACCGCGCCCCACCATCAGCGCCGCCATCGCCGCCCATAACGCGGCCACGCCCCACGACTGACAGAGCCACCAAATCGGGAAGAAGCCGCCAAACGCGGCCAGCAACATGCTGTTGCGCATCTCCTGCGCCCGGGTCGCCCCGATGAACACGCCATCCAGCAGAAAGCACCAGACCGCCAGCAAGGGCATGGCGATCAGCCAGGGAAGCTGACGATGTGCCTCCGCCACCACGGCCGGAATGTCGGTGATATAGCCGATAAGGTGGGCACCAAAGAGGGCAAACACCAGGGTAAAACCACTGGCGATGAGGGCGGCCCAGCCTAGATTGAGCACGATGGCCTCCCGCAGTTTCTGCCGATCCTGCTGACCGATGGCTCGTCCTACCATGGCCTCCACCGCATAGGCAAAACCATCGAGTCCGTAGGAGATGAGCATCAGGAAGTTGAGCAGCACCGCATTGGCGGCCACCGCCACATCCCCCAGTCGTGCCCCTTGCAGAGTCATAAAGGCGAAGCAGAGCTGCAAACAGAGGGAGCGCAGGAAGATATCGCGGTTGAGGCCGAGCAACCGCACCATGGGCGCAAGCTGCCGCCAGCGCTGCCAACCATCCTGCCACACCGTCGGCGCCAGTTGCCGCAGCTGACGGCGTACCAGCCAGATACCGACTGCCAGCGCGCAGTAGTCCGCCATGACCGAGGCCGCCGCCACACCCCGCACCTGCCAGCCGAGTCCCAGCACAAACAGGGCATCGAGCGCCATGTTGACCAGATTGGTGAGGATCAGCATCACCATGGGGCTGCGGGCATCCTGCATCCCCAACAGCCAGCCCATGACCACCAGATTGCAGAGCGCCGCCGGGGCACTCCAGATCCGCACCGCCACATATTGGCCCGCATAAAGCTGCACCTCGGGCGAGCCGCCACTCAGGGCGATCAGTCGTGGCAACAGGGGGAAGAGCAACAACAGCAGCGCCAGGCCGAGAGCAATGGCCAGCCCCAGCGCCCGCAGCAGGGTATCGAGCTGGGCACGACCGTCGGCGGCGCCGAGCGCCTGCGCCGTCAGGCCGGTGGTCGACATCCGCAAAAAACCGAGCAGCCAGAAGATGAGGTTGATCAGGGTCGCACCGACCGAGACGCCCCCCAGAAACCAGGCCTGACCGAGATGACCGATCACCCAGGTGTCCACCAGCCCCAGCAAGGGGGTGGTGATATTGGAGAAAACCATGGGCAGGGCGAGCGCAAAGACGGCGCGGTGGCGAGATGGGTCTCGCCACCAAGGCGCAACAGCTGGGGTCACGCTAAGTGGCCTGTCAGCTTCAGGATGCGGGAGAAGTCAGAGAGCATGGTGGCCATCTGCACCCGGGGCACCTGATCCGGCGCCACCTGCGGGCGGAATACCGCCTGCAGCTTGCCCTTGGGATTGATGAGCACGATGGAAGCGGAGTGATCGATCAGGTAATCCTTCTCCCCCTGATTGGCGATGGAGTAGATCAGCCCCAGATTGCGCACGAAC
This sequence comes from Aeromonas sp. 602396, assembly GCF_049173735.1. Classification (NCBI taxonomy): domain Bacteria; kingdom Pseudomonadati; phylum Pseudomonadota; class Gammaproteobacteria; order Aeromonadales; family Aeromonadaceae; genus Aeromonas; species Aeromonas sp. 602396. The sequence goes on from NZ_JAAKSD010000024.1 coordinate 12,606, forward strand.
GGGAACAGCTTGTCGTGGGGGGCAGTGGCCGCCTTGAATTCGGGATTGAAGAAGGCGGTATAGGTCTTGAGGCGTGGAATATCGTCACGCTGGGGATCCGCCGAGATAAACACTACCTGACTGTCGGGCGCCATCTTCTTCAGCTGGTCATAGACGGAGCGCATATCTGCCAGGGTGGTGGGGCAAATATCGGGGCAGAAGGTGTAGCCGACAAACAGGAAGGTCCAGTGCCCCTTCAGGTTGGCAGGAGTGAACGGCTGGTTGTCCGCATCGGTAAAGGCGAAATCATTGATGTCCCGCCCCGCCGGATAGTAGTCAGCCTGTTCCGGCTGCTCTGGCTGCGTGGCGTAGAACACCAGGATCAGGCAGGCTGTCAGCAGCAGAAAGAGCAGGGGATAGCGGAGCTTCATCATAACAAGAGACCCTTTCAGTTCGAGGCAGATAGCCAGCAGTGACCGGACAAGAGGGTGGCATTGTACCCCAGCGAGCCGCCAAGGTGGTTCAACCTTGTGCAACGCCCTGTCAGGAGTCGACCATTTGGCATAATTAATCGCCAGTTGCGGCCATAAAAAAACCGGCCCCCTTGGGTGCCGGTTATGGATGGATTTGTTTGTCTCTTCTGCTCAGGGGCGAGCGTTACGCCCCTGCTGCAACATCTTGCCGATGGCCCGCACGCCGATTGGAATCACGGGGGCCAGCCAGCCCTCTTCCCCCTGGCGATCGCCGTGACCCCGTTTGAACAGCAGCACCAGACGCACCACCTTCTCTTTCGGGCATCCCAGCCAGAGCGTCCAGTGCGAACCACGATGGTGCAGCCAGAGACCGTAAAACCAGGTCATCCGGCTGCCTTTGACAAAACGGGTGATTGACGATTCCGCTGGCGCAGCCCCAGCCTCTGAATCCCATGGCGATCTTGATGCCATACCAGTCCTCCTTGACCGACAGGTCATGTTGCTTCGTCGGCCTGAACTGGGAACAGGCCCGTCACGACTATCTGCAACCATTACGAGTGGTCCCCTTTGCCTGACAAGGCTCGGGATCTCCCCACTCCCCCTTCATATCCCGTGAAGGTGTACTGCCCTATTCTCGTTGTTACCGGCCCTCCCGTACCGACGCACTGTGATGGTCAGAGGGAGGTGCCAAGCCCTGTCTCGGCGACAGGGCACTGATCTGAGCATATATCTGAAATGGGTGATTGGTAGCCGGTCGCGCAGGACAAAAATGCCGCCGCCGATGATCTGTTTGATATGACAAGGAAAGTGCGCCAGAAACAGCACGGCCCCCCGAAGGAGGCCGTGTGGCAAACGCAGTTGGCGGGGATGATTACATCCAGTCGGCGTTGCGGATCACCCCGACAGCCAGTCCTTCGATGGTGAGCTGCTGGCAGGAAAGATCCACCTCGATGGGGGAGAGCTCTTCATTTTCCGGCAGCAGCCATACCTGAGAGCCCTTGCGCTGGAAGCGCTTGACGGTGACATCCTCATCGAGACGGGCGACCACTACCTGACCGTTGCGCACCTCCTGGGTCTTGTGCACCGCCAGCAAATCGCCATCCAGAATACCGATGTTCTTCATGCTCATCCCCTGTACCCGCAGCAGAAAATCTGCGCGCGGATGGAACAGGGCGGGATCAACCTGATAGTGGCTCTCGATATGCTCCTGAGCCAGGATGGGTTCACCGGCAGCCACCTTGCCGATGAGCGGCAGGCCGCTCTCTTCCAGCACCTCTTCCTCTTCGAGCAACAGGCGAATGCCGCGGGACGTGCCCGGCATGATCTCGATGACCCCTTTTTTGGCCAGGGCCTTCAGATGTTCTTCGGCCGCATTGGCCGACTTGAAACCAAGCTTCTGGGCAATCTCGGCACGAGTCGGCGGCATGCCGGTCTCGCTCATGTTCACCTTGATCAGCTCCAGCACTTCGGCCTGGCGGGGGGTAAGGGGTTTCATAGAATTGGCACCTGTCTTTTTATACAGCACACTGGCAGTATATACAGTGCAGTGGCCAAGGCAAGGCGCAGCTGACATTTGTCGCGACCAACCCCTCATTTACTACTGTTTTGATCCTGCGCAGCCGACTCATCGTACCTCTCGGCGACAAGGGGCCGCCGATTTGCTATGCTCACGCCGCATTTTTTTGGAGAGCAGACGCACATGTCCCTAGGACAGAAGATTTCCAGAGCCATCTTGCAATGGCCGGTCAGCGGCTTGGTCAATCACAAGAGCCTGCCGGAAAATCCCATCACAGAACTCAATCTGGATCCGGCCAGACCCATCGTCTATGCCCTGAAAACCAGTTCGATCACCGACCTGATGACCCTGCAGCAGTGCTGCGAGGATCTCGGTCTGCCCGGTCCCTTCACGCCGCTGGAACTGAACGGCCAGCTGCTGCCGCGCTATGTCTGTCTGGATCGTCCGCCTCCCCTGTTTGGCAAACGCAGCAAACCGCTCCCCTTCCTGCAGGAGTTCCACCAGCTGCTGGATCTGCACAAGCAAGATCCCGAGCTGGATATCCAGGTGGTGCCCGTCACCCTGTTCTGGGGCCGCGCTCCGGGTCGGGAAGGGGAAGAAGCCTCCGGCCTCAACATCATCAGCAGCCTGGCGCCTAACCGGCTGAAGAAGGCACTTATCGTGATCCTCAAGGGGCGCGAGAATCTGGTGCGCTTCTCGCCGCCGCTCTCCCTGCGCTACATGGCGGACAAGCACGGCACTGACGAGGCGATCGCCCACAAGCTGGCACGAGTGGCACGTACCCACTTCAGCCGTCAGCAGCTGGCTGCCACCGGCCCGAAACTGCCGAACCGCAACCTGCTGTTCAAGCAGCTGCTCGACTCCGCGGTGATCCAGCAGGCGATTGAAGAGGAGGCCCAGCGCGAGGGGATCAGCCTCGAGAAGGCGCAGAAGCGTGCCCATGGCTACATGGACGAGATCGCCTCCAACTTCTCTTACCGGCTGATCCGCCTGGGCGAGAGCTTCCTCGGCTGGCTGTGGAACAAGCTCTACCGCGGTTTGTCGGTCAATGGCGCCGAGAAGGTACGCCAGCTGGCGCAGGAAGGGCACGAGATCGTCTACGTTCCCTGCCACCGCAGCCACATGGACTACCTGCTGCTCTCCTACGTCATCTACCACCAGGGGATGGTGCCGCCCCATATCGCGGCAGGCATCAACCTCAACTTCTGGCCGGCGGGCCCGATTTTCCGCCACGGCGGCGCCTTCTTCATTCGCCGCACCTTCAAGGGCAATCCGCTCTACAGCACGGTATTTCGTGAATACCTCAACCTGCTGTTTGCCAAGGGTTACTCGGTAGAGTTCTTCACCGAAGGCGGTCGCTCCCGTACCGGCCGTCTGCTACCGCCCAAGACCGGCATGCTGGCGATGACCCTGCAGGCGATGATGCGCGGGCTGGACAGGCCGGTCACTCTGGTGCCGGTCTATCTGGGCTACGAGCACGTGATGGAGGTGAACACCTACCACAACGAGCTCAAGGGCAGCCGCAAGGAGAAAGAGAGCTTCCTGCAGGTGCTCGGCATCCTGCGCAAGCTGCGCAACTACGGCCGTGGTTTCGTCAACTTCGGCGAGCCGCTGACTCTCAACAGCTACCTGAGCGAACACATCCCCGACTGGAAAAAGCACATCGGGGAAGAGGAGCGTCCGGAGTGGATGGCGGGCACCGTCAACAATCTGGCCGAACTGCTGATGACCCGCATCAACGGCGCGGCCGCGGTCAACGGCCTGACCCTGAGCGCGCTGGCGCTGCTGGCCGCCGAGCGCCACGCCCTGACCCGCGACGAATTGCAGGCCCAGCTCAACACCTATCTGGATCTGCTCAAAGCGGTGCCTTACAGCCCGCAGAGCACCATTCCGGATGAGGATGCCAAGACCCTGCTGGATCAGGCGATGGAGCTCAACAAGTTCGAGGTGAGCGAGGACAAGCTGGGGCAGATCATCAGTCTCGACCGCTATCAGGCGATCCTGCTGACCTACTACCGCAACAACATCCTCCACCTGTTTGCCATGCCCTCTCTGGTGGCGGCATTGATCGAACGGTGCGAGGGGATCTCCCGCAGCGAGATCATGGCCCGCTGCATCGACATCTATCCGCTGCTCAAGACCGAGCTGTTCCTACGTTATGAAGAGGAGGATCTGCCGGCGCTGGTTGACAGCCTGCTAGACGCCCTGCAGACCCAGCAACTGATCGAGACCCGCGATGACGGCTACTGGGTCAATCCGGCCAACCAGATGCGCCTGTTGCTGCTGGCGGAGAGCATTCAGGAGACCCTGCAACGCTACGCCATCGTGCTGACCCGGGTGCTGGCCCAGCCTCATATCGAGGCGGAGCAGCTGGAGGCGGACGGCCTGATGATGGCAGAGCGCCTCGGCACCCTGCACGGCATCAACGCCCCCGAGTTCTTCGACCAGAAGCTGTTCAGCACCCTGATCCACACGCTGCGCAAGGAGGGTTACCTCTCTCCCGAGTGCAAGCCGGATCTCGGCCGCTTCCAGGCGCTGGCCGACAATATAGTGCCGCTGCTGAGCAACAAGATCCGCCGCACCATTCAGGCAGGCAATCAGCTCTGATCTGCAACGCAAACAAAGAAGGCCGCATGATGCGGCCTTCATTTTTATCGGAGTCTGCGCGGGAACATGTCACGCCAGCAGGTAATCGAGCACCAGACCGGCAAACACCAGCGCCCCCACATAGTTGTTGTTGAGAAACGCCTGGAAGCAGGCTTCCCGCTGCCGCTCACGAATAAGCCGCTGCTGATAGACAAACAGCACCGCCGCTCCCAGCAATCCCCAGTAATACCAGCCCCCCAGCGTCATCAGTTGCCCGACCGCCAGCAACAGCAGCAGCGTCGAGAGTTGCAGTGCGCCGATGATCCGCTTGTCGTAACGACCAAACAGGATGGCGCTGGATTTGAGGCCGATCTTGAGGTCGTCATCCCGATCCACCATGGCGTACTGGGTGTCGTAAGCCACGGTCCAGAGCAGGTTGGCAAAGAAGAGCAGCCAGGCCACCAGCGGCAGGGCATCCGCCTGCGCCGCATAGGCCATCGGGATCGACCAGGAGAAGGCCATCCCGAGCACCAGCTGGGGATTCGAGATAAAGCGCTTCATGAAGGGGTAGCTCACCGCCAGCAGCAGGGCGACAAACGACAGACCGATGGTGAGCGGATTCATGGTCAGCACCAGACCAAACGAAATGAGCGCCAGCACGAAGAAGAGCGCCAGCACTTCCCACGGCTTGACTCTGCCCGTGGGCAAGGGGCGACCTGCGGTGCGTTTGACGTGGCCATCGAAGTTGCGATCCGCATAATCGTTGATCACGCACCCTGCCGAGCGCATCAGAAAGACTCCGACCACAAACACGGCCAGCACCCAGAGATTGGGCAGGCCACCAGCGGCCAGCCAGAGCGCCCACAGGGTTGGCCACAGCAGCAGCAGAGTGCCTATGGGTTTGTCGACGCGGGCCAACTGCATGTAGGCAAGTCCCCGCTCCTTGGTTAACAGATTCACTCCAGCTCCTTGTCACAGACGAGAGAGGGCAGAAACAGCTCGTGCACCAGCAGTGGCCACTGCCCCAGAAACAGACGGGAACGACGCCCCCAGACAGTGGCGGCCGGGCAACGGGGATTGGCGGCAATATCGAAACGGGCCAACTGCAGATGATCGCGGCGGGCAGGCTCATGGCCAAATACCCGCTCACCCAGCGGCTGCTCGCCAAGCTCGGCAATGCCGCTCCCTTGCAATGCGTCATCGGCAAACAGGGTCCAGCCCAGCACGGCGGGCCCACGATCCCCGTGCAGGATCACCTCGCGGCAGGTACCGGCCGGAGAGGCCGAATCCACCAGCCACTGCTCATCGGCAGTAAGGGCGACCGGGTGATTGCCCAGCCACTCCACCGAAAAGTGGCGATTGTGCTGACGCAGCCGCCGGGTCATGGAGCCGGGCTCCAGCAGCCAGGGGCGCAAGCTGGCGGGCAATTCACAACATTCGGGGGCCAGCCACCCGCTTAACGGCGTGAGAGGAACAGTCAACTCGGACTTCACAGCTTCACCATCCAGAGATTTCCGTGTTCAGGTTAAAATCCGGTTTATTATCCGTAAATCAATAGCGAAATGTAAGAACATCCGTGCTTGACGGCCCCGATGGCAACATCAAAAATGGGTTATCTCTTGCTGATGAGCCATCTATATGAAGATCTTCAAAATTCTGCTGGTGTTGTTACTGAGCTGTGGTGCGCTGCATGTACAAGCCTCATCCGAAGAAGAGCCGCCCGCAGAGGGAGAAGAAGCAGCCGCAGCCGCCAAGCCGGGCTTTTCCTACCACGCGCTCGACCCCGACATCATCACCAACTACCTGAGCAACGGCAAAACCCTCGGTTATGTCCGAGTCACGGTGGAGCTAATGGCGGAAAACGAAGCCGACCTCAAGCTGCTGGAGCAGCATGACCCGCTCATCCGAGATACCATCATTCGTTTGATGGGCAGCAAGAGCGCCGAGCAGATCAAATCCCTGGTCAGCCGTGAAGAGTTGCGCAAGGAGTGCGAAACCAAGGTCAACGAACTGCTGGTCAAAGAGACTGGCAAGAAAGCGGTGCGCGAGCTTATCTTCACCAAGTTCCTCTACCAGTAATCCCTCCCGAAACAATCGCTTATTGGCATAACGGCCAATAAGCGAGCTTTACCGATTCACTCGAAATGAAAATCGATTACAATACGGCCGTCGAGTCTTAGAGGTAGTCGTTATGGGCAGCAAGACCCTGTGTGAGTGGCGTCGCCACGAGATCCCCACTGATCTCAAAGCGTTGCGCAAAATTGTTCGCAAGCCGAAATTCGTCTGCGGCAAGTGCGCCCGCAGCGCCAATGACAAGGGTTACCTCTGCCTGCCACTCCGCTTGAAAGAGGAGTAACCCCTCACGGTCAGTGCACTATTGATCGGTCCAACCCTGTCGTCCCTGCTCGAACAATCTGCGCGCCTGGGTATCGTTCGGGCAGACACCGCGATACTCCTCGCCTGAGCGGCCAGCCAGATAGAGATGCTCGGGGCGGCAATACCATGCCAATCCCTTCTGATGTCCCTGCTTCCACAGTTCGGTATCCACCTTCTTGCCACACTGGCCCTGATGGAACTCAACCCGTTCGGTGGTGAAGCCCAGCTTGCCGTCAGCCTCCCCCACTTCGCTCCACACCTTCTCGCAAGGGTCATCGTTGGAGACACAGCCCCCCAGCAGGGCCGCCAGCAATATGATGGAAAGTCGCATAGTCATCCTTGAGTGTCGTTTGAGCTGTTCATTCTTGACCAGCCAGGGGATGACCACAAGCAACTTGCATCCCCCCTGTGAGCGCACCAAAAAAATCAGGCGGGCACAATGCCCGCCTGTTCATTCAATGCTATGGATCACGGGTTGTTGAAGGGGTCATCGAAGGGATCATCGTCCTGCCAGCCTTCTTCTTCCCACTGATCCAGCTCTTCTTCCCAGGAATCCGGCTCCCAATCATCATCAGAGGAGTCGTAATCCGGCTTGTGTCCACCCATCTTCACTCTCCTTGGATAGTTCACCCGCACTCCAATTTTATCCGGAATTGTCGGGCTCGCCAGTCAGAGGAAGTTCAAAGTTTGACCAAGGTGCGGCCGGCGATCTGGCCTTGCGTGATGGCCTCGGCGGCCTCCACTACCTGCTCCAGCCCAATCTCGGTGACCGCCTGTTCAAAGAAGCTGGCAGGCAGATCCCGTGCCAGTCGCTGCCACGCCAGTTGACGACGTTCAAACGGGCACATCACCGAATCGACCCCCTGCAACCGCACGTTGCGCAGGATAAAGGGCATCACACTGGTCGGCAGATCGAAACCGCCCGCCAGCCCACAAGCTGCCACAGCGCCGCCATAGTTCATCTGGGCCAGCAGCTTGGCCAGCACCTGACTGCCGACGGTATCGATGGCAGCGGCCCAAAGCTGCTTCTCCAGCGGTTTGGCAGGCACCTGCAGCTCGCTGCGCGGCACGATGCGGCTGGCACCCAGTGCGGTCAGCATGGCGCCCTGCTCTTCGGGACGACCGGTCAGCGCCGCCACCTGATAGCCAAGGGCCGCCAGCAGGGCGACCGAGGTGGCCCCCACACCGCCTGCCGCACCGGTGACCAGCACCTCGCCGCTTTCGGGAGTAATGCCCGCCTCTTCCAGCGCCAGCACGCAGAGCATGGCGGTGAGACCGGCGGTACCGATGCACATGGCCTGCCGTTCATCCAGCCCGGCGGGCAATGGCACCAGCCAGTCCCCCTTGACCCGCGCCTGTTCGGCCATACCGCCCCAATGCCCTTCGCCCACGCCCCAACCGGTCAGCACCACCTTGTCGCCGGGCTTATAGCGGCTGTCGGCAGACTCGAGCACGGTACCGGCGAAGTCGATACCGGGCACCAGCGGCCACTGACGCACAATCTTGCCCTTGCCGGTAATGGCCAGCCCGTCCTTGTAGTTGATGGAGCTGTAAACGACCGCTACCCGCACTTCACCTTCCGGCAACTGGCTCTCGGTCAGTCGGGTCAGGGTTGGAACAGTCTTGCCGTCTTGGTTTTCCAGTAACAGAGCCTTGAACATGGTTGCCTCTTTGATGGGGATTGAAACGGAACGGTTAGCTGCTTTGGCACTTTTGCAGTTGAAAATCCAGAGCCAGTGCGATGCTCGTTATGGGTTCAGTCGTTCTCCAGCGCAGTGAGGCAGTGCGAGAGGGTGCGGGCCAGCGCCCCCTGATTGCGCAGCACCACGGCGCGGGCCTGCTCGCCCATCTCGCGGCGGGCGCTCTCGTCGGCAAACAGCTGGCTCACCCGCTCGCCCAGCTCGGCGGCATCGGCCACGATGGCGGCGCCACCCTGAGCCACCAGCTGGCGGGTAATGTCGCTGAAGTTGAAATAGGCGGGCCCCGTCAGGCAGGGCTTGCCGAGGGCTGCCGGTTCCAGCAGGTTGTGACCGCCGATCTTCACCAGACTGCCGCCAACAAAGGCCACATCGGCCGCCGCCAGCATCAGCGGCAGCTCGCCCATGGTATCGCCGAGATAGACCTTATCCTCCGCACTCACCGCAGCACCATCAGTGCGACGCACGCAGCCATAAGGGGCACACAGTTCGGCCACCCGGTCGAACCGCTCGGGGTGGCGTGGCACCAGAATGAGCAGCGCGTCGGGATGGCGTTTGAGCAGCAGATCGAAGGCGGCCAGCACCTGCTCGTCCTCACCCTGATGGGTGCTGGCGGCGATCCAGACCGGCCGATCCGCCCCCAGCTGCTGGCGCAGGGCACGCCCCTTGGCCTGCACCTCGTCACCAAACTGGATATCGAACTTGATGGAGCCGGTCACCGCCAGCCGCGAACGCTCGATGCCGAGGCGGGCGAAGCGGTCTGCGTCATCCTGATGCTGACAGAGCAGATGGGTCAGCGGCCGGCTCAGGGCATCGAAGGCGCCGTGGAAGCGGGCATAACGCTGGCAGGAACGCTCGGAAAGACGGGCGTTGATGATGGTCACCGGCAGGTGGCGCGCCTCGCAGGCGGCCAGCCAGTTCGGCCACAACTCGGTCTCCATCACCCAGAGCGCGCGCGGCTTGAAGGTGTCGAGAAAGGCGGCAATGGCCCAGGGGTAGTCGAGCGGCGCGTAGCGATGGATCACCAGATCCCCCAGCTTGGCAGCCTGATCGGCGCCGGTGCGGGTGGTGGTGGTGAGCAGGATCGGCAGATCGGGCCGCTCCGCCTTGAGGGCACGAATGAGCGGCGTGATGGCCAGCGTCTCCCCCACGCTCACCGCATGGATCCAGAGCGGCGCCTCCTGTCCGGTGGCGGGCAGCCGCCCGAGATGCTCGGCCCAGCGCTTGCCAAAACCGGGCTTGCCTTTTTTCGGCTTGTAGAGGGCCAGCAGGGCCAGCGGCAATCCCAGATGGATCAGCAGGTTGTAGAGCAGACGGTAGGGCATCTTACTGACTCTGCTCCAGCTTCTTGCAGGCATCGACCACCTGCTCCGGCGCCAGGTCGATCAGGCACTTGAGATGGCCGAACTTGCAGGTGCGCTTGAAGCAGGGGCGGCACTCGATGTCGGTGTGAACGATCTCGACCCGATCTGCCAGCGGCGGGGTGTAGAGCGGCGAGGTGGAGCCATAGACGCCCACCAGCGGCCGGTTGAGGGCGGCGGCGATGTGCATCAGGCCGGAGTCGTTGGAGATGACCCGGCTGGCCAGCGCCATCAGATCGATCGCCTCGTGCAGGCTGGTCTTGCCCGCCAGCACGTGGCAGTTGGGGCGAGTCAGCAGATTGACCCGATCCCGGATGGTATTGGCCACCGGCACATCCTTGTTGGAACCGAAGATCCACACCTGCCATCCCTCGTCCAGATGCTGCTGGGCCACCACGGCATAGTGCCCTTCCGGCCAGCGCTTGGCCGGGCCGAACTCGGCACCGGGGCAGAGCACCAGCACCGGACGGGCGCGATCCAGTCCCAGCCGCTCCAGCGCCTTGCTCTGGTTGATCAAATCGACGTGGAGAGCCGGGTGCGGAATGGTCGGAATATCGGCCCGACTCTTCATCTGCGCTTTGGGATAAGCGAGCGCCAGATAGCCCTCCACCATCAGCGGGAAGGCGGACTTGTTGCTGCGCATATCGTTGAGCAAGCCGAAGCGGTGCTCCCCTTTCCAGCCGGTACGCACCGGAATGCGGGCAAACCAGGGGATCAGCGCCGATTTCATGGAGTTGGGCTGGACGATGGCCTGATCGTACTTCTCGGCCGCCAGTTGTTTGCCGAGGCGGCGGCGCGCCACCAGCTTGAAGTCACCGTGGCCGAGGGGCATGGTGATCGCCTTGTCCACCTCCGGCATCCGCTCCAGCAGGGCGCAGCACCAGGCGGGGGCCATCACGTGCAGTTCGCTCTCGGGATGGTTGGCCTTGATCGCCTTGTAGAGACTCTGGGACATCACCATATCGCCGACCCAGGAGGGGCCGATCACCAATATTTTCATCACGCGTCTTCTCTCGGGACTGGCCCGACTGTTAATCATCACTGGGCGAGATTATGCCCCAAGAATGACTGGATAAATAACAGAAGATCCTTGGCAGACGCTGCCGTCACCCCATTTTTCCAGCGGCGCCCATCTTCCAACCGGACGAGACGAGACAGGCAAACAGCTGATAGAAACGGGCAATGGCGGCTCTCTCTTTGACCCGTTTTTCCGTTAGAATGGCCCATCAATACGCATTCGACCCGCCAGCCGGGCAATAACCGTGAGCCCACATTCGTGAAAAAACCGACTCTGGCTGCCGTTCTGATCGTCAAGAATGAAGCCGACAACCTGCGCAAATGCCTCGCCTCCCTCGACGGTCTGGTGGACGAGATCGTCATTCTGGACTCCGGCAGTCAGGACGAGACCCCGGCCATTGCCGCCGAGTTTGGCGCCCGCTTCTTCGTCAACGCCAAGTGGCCGGGCTTTGGCAAACAGCGCCGGCTGGCCCAGTCCCACGTGCAATCCGACTGGGTACTGTGGCTGGATGCCGACGAGCGGCTCACCCCCGAGCTGAAAACCGCCATCGCCAACGTGATGGCCAATCCGGCCAGCGATACCATCTACTCGATCCCGCGCCTCTCCTGGGTCTTTGGCCGCTTTATCCGCCACAGTGGCTGGTATCCGGATCGGGTGCTGCGCCTCTACCCCAAGGCGCTCACCAGCTACAACGAGGCGCTGGTGCACGAGAAGGTGGAGGTGCGCGCCAACATGAAGATCGTCAACCTCTACGGCGACCTGCTCCACTTCACCTATCGGGATCTGGAGCACTATCTGGTCAAATCCGCCGGTTATGCCCGCGCCTGGGCCGATCAGCGCACCGCTCGCGGCAAGAAGGGCTCTCTCAGTCAGGGGCTGATCCACGCGGTAGGCTGCTTCCTCAAGATGTACCTGCTCAAAGCGGGCTTCCTCGATGGCAAGCAGGGGCTGCTGCTGGCGATCCTCTCCGCCCACTCCACCTTCGTCAAATACGCCGACCTCTGGGTGCGCCAGCAGCCGCAGCAGCCGGAATAACCGTCATACGAAACAGGGCACCACGGGGCCCTGTTTACATTGCTGCATACGTTATTTGCGCCAGAAAGGCGCCGCCCAGCGGGCCATCACCGGCACCATGGTCTTGGGATCGAGCTGGCTCATATCCTCAGGATGGTCGCTATCCTCCGGCGGGCTGAAGGCAAGGTGACGCCCTTCGCTGTTGAGGGGCTTCCAGCGCAGCGGAGTCGCGGAGCGGCGCATCGGGAAGAAACCGATAGTCGGCACATCGAGCGCACCGGCGATATGGAGCGGGCCGGTACTGCCAGCGATAAACAGGGCTGCGTTGGCCAGCACCTGACAGAACATCGGCAGACCATCGCTGGAGCGGTAGATCCAGCCATTGCCACCGTGGGCCAGCAACTCGGCCGCCAGCTGTTCGGCCATCTTCTCCTCGCCCGGGCCTGCGGTCAGCACACACTGCAGCTCGGGGCAGGCCTGATTGAGCTTGATGATGATGCGAGCATACTGCTCGATGGAGAGGTTGTTGGCCGAACCGCCGCTACCGGCATGTACCATCAGCCAGGGGCGACTGGTATCGAGCTTGAGCTTGAGCGCCAGCTGCTCGCGCACCTGCCGCAGAGTCTCCTCATCGAACTGCAGGAAGGGGGTCTTGGGCTCCACCACGGCCACCTGCTGATCGGCCAGGAAGCGGCGGATCAGCTCCAGATTGTACTCGGACTCCGGCTTCTGGGAACGGGAGCGACGCTGCACCAGTCGCTGGTTGTAGAGCACCTGCGCCAGCTTGGTCGCCGGCGCCAGCCGATAAGGGATGTGTGCCTTCCACACCAGCATGGCGTTGCGGGAGTTGGAGAAGAGGCAGATGGACGCGTCGAACGCCGCCGCCTTGATCCGCGCCAGCAGCGCTCGCTGTTGCTCCTTGTCGGCCCGCACGCCCGGATCGATGATCACCTCGTCAATCCAGGGGCAGAGCCGGGCCAGCGGGGCCGTGTAGGCCGGAACCAGGGCAGTCACATGACACTCCATGGAGCCTTTGAGCATGGCGAAACTCGGCCACGCCAGCATGAAGTCACCAATCTTGTCATTGCGAACGACCAGAATACGTTTCATAAAAAATCCCTTTGCTCCCTGTCACCAATGCAGGGAGGCTTGATGCGCGATGGCGTATTCTTGCCTGATGCACTGCTATTCTCAAGCGACGACCTTATAATGCGACCAAATTTCCAGGTTGCAGGACCGCAAAGATGACTACCAGGGTGATCTATCCCGGGACGTTTGATCCCGTTACCAATGGCCACGCCGATCTCATCGGCCGCGCCGCCAAGCTGTTTGACGAGGTGGTGGTCGGTGTCGCCAACAGCCCGAGCAAGCGACCTCTGTTCGATCTGGCAGAACGTGTCCAGCTTGTCCAGCAAGTGACCAGCACGCTTCCCAACGTCAAGGTGGTGGGCTTCTCCGGTCTGCTGGTCGATTTCGCCAAAGAGCATCAGGCCAACGTGCTGATCCGCGGCCTGCGCGCCGTCTCCGACTTCGAGTACGAGTTTCAGCTGGCCAATATGAACCGCCGCCTGATGCCTGAGCTGGAAAGCGTCTTCCTCACCCCGGCCGAGGAGAACTCCTTTATCTCCTCCACTCTGGTGAAAGAGGTGGCGCTGCACGGTGGCGACATCCGCCAGTTTGTCGACCCCGTGGTGGCCCAAGCCATCGCCGCCAAACAGAAAGGGTGATTCCCTTCCACACTGGCCATTCCCGACGGCAACAACGAACAAGGGCTACCCACGGGTAGCCCTTGTTGTATCTTTCTCGTTATAGAGAGGTCAGCATGCTTGCCGGTTACTGACGGGCAAACCGCTCATTCATCTCCTGCACCAGCAGATCGAGCCACTCGTAGCGGCGCCGGTACATGGCCCGCTTCTTGGAGGCGATCTCCTCCAGCGGCTTGCGCGGCTGGGCTTGCAGGGCGACGAAGTTGGCATCCACATCCCGGGCGCCGAATTCCTGCCACAGCTCGTCATAATCGGCCTGCAGGTTGGCTTTTTGCTTGCTGCTGTAGCGCCTAGCCTGAAACACGTGGGCACGCTTGCGCACCGCCAGCACCTCCGCCGCCCCCATGCTCTGCGCCAGTTGCAGCACCAGCTGCACCAGCAGGGATTTGGGCCGCAGGCCGTGTCCCTCTTTGGTCAGCTCGCGCACCCGATCCTGAGCATTGTCGACCGCAGGCTCCGGCCCCTGCATGGAGCCGATCATCAGAATCAAACGATCCACGCTACCCGCCAGCGAAAAGGCGCAGCTGTAGAGGCGCTGCCCCTCGCCGTTGACGATGGAGAGCGCCAGCTCGGCCTCGCGGCGGAAGGTGCCATCGTGGCGCAGCAGAATGCGGCAGCCACTCTGGGGATAGTGCCCCAGCGCGATCCCCTCGCCCAGATAGAGGGGGTCGATCAGCTGCGGGTAGCACTCCAGCAGCAACCGGTAGTGATTTTCCAGCATCTCGGCCCGCTCACGGGCGCTGGCACAGGCGAAGCGATAGGGTCGCATAGGCTTGTCGAGCAGCTCGGGATAGACCGCTGGCAGTGCCTTGAGCGAGTCGCACTGAAACAGGCTGAAGACCCGGCTCAGCGACTTGCGATAGAGCAGGCTGCGCAGCACGAACTTGCCGCGATTGAAGGTTTTCCGGTCACATCCCTCGGGGTAGAGGAAGCGGGCCATGGATTTTGCGCAATAGCGCTCCTGCCGGGATAAATATTCCCAGTCTATTGATTTTAAAGTCATTTCTAGTTCTCAAACCGCCTGAACGGCCGCTGATACTAGTAATGACTGCGCAAATATTCAACAGCCTGGAAATATGCTGTTACAACTTCCCCCGGATCGGGGAAAAAAGTACGCTCAGCGCTGGCAATGACTGCAAAAAACCGTGGTACGCTGCCCCATTCTTGTCTCGGTCAGCAGGGTGTGACAGTGGAAACAGGGCTGACCGCCACGGCCGTAGACCTGCAACTGCTGCACGAAATAGCCTGGCTTGCCATCGGCACTGGTGAAATCCTTGAGGGTGGTGCCGCCCTGCCGGATGGCTTCGGCCAACACCCGCTTGATCTCGGCCACCAGGGTTCCCAGCCGCTCGGCGCTGATATTGCCCGCCGCCCGTTTGGGGTGAATGCCGGCGGCATAGAGCGCCTCGTTGGCGTAGATGTTGCCTACCCCGACCACCACCTGATTGTCCATCAGGAACTGCTTGATGGCAGTGCTGCGCCCCTTGGCACGCCCCTGCAGGTAATCAGCACTGAAGGCATCGGTGAGCGGCTCGGGCCCCAGCTTGGCGAGCAGCGCGTGGGCTTCGGCCGGTTCCCTGGTCCAGAGCAGGGCGCCGAAGCGGCGCGGATCGTTTAGCCGCAGCAGCTTGCCATTCTCCAGCTCGATATCCACATGGTCGTGCTTCTCGGCCGGGGTGCCGATATCCAGTACCCGCAGGCTGCCGGACATCCCCAGATGGAGGATGGCGGTGCCGAAATCGGTCTCCAGCAGCAGGTATTTGGCACGGCGGCGCACCCGATGGATGGTGAGGTCCACCAGCTCCTGAATCTCACCGGGGATCGGCCAGCGCAGGCGGCCATCCCGCACCACCACGCGCGTCACCTTGATACCGGTGAGCCAGGGGGAGATCCCCTGACGGCTGACTTCAACTTCTGGCAATTCAGGCATGGGTACCTCACAAGGAAAAGGAACTCAGGGGGCAGGGCGCAGCAGATCGCGATACTGCTCGGCTGTGAGGGCGAGCCAGAGACCGGAGGGCAGCTGAGCGCCATACTGACCGCTGTTCTGATAGAGGCCGATCTCGACCGGATCGCTCTGGCCGGCAATCCACACCTTAATGGTCACCGGGGTACCGCGCACCACCTCGCCGGGAGGCAGCAACCAGCTCTGCCAGTGCGCCAGACGGGCATCCAGCTGAGCCGTGTCGAGCCCCAAATCCGGTACGCTGCGCCAGCCCTGACCAATCCGCTCAATCTGCCAACTAGGCCCCTGCCAAGTGAGCACCACGGCCGCATCCGGCAGCAAGGGGCGAGCCCGCTTGGCGCTGTTCTCCTGCTGGGCAGTCTCCATACGATGCAACAGGGTGATCACGATCAGCACCACCACAATGATCACGTTATTCCAGCCTTTGCGGCTCAATTTGAACATGGCAAGCCTCCCTTTGAACCGGCAGTGTACTGAATTCGGCGCATAAAAAAACCCGGCACGAAGCCGGGTTTTTGGGAATGCAGCATCAAGTAATTACTTGATTTTGCCTTCCTTGTAGATCACATGCTGACGAACAACGGGATCAAACTTTTTGATCTCCATTTTTTCGGGCATGGTGCGCTTGTTTTTGGTAGTGGTATAGAAGTGACCAGTACCGGCGCTGGAGTTCAGGCGAATTTTCTCGCGAATACCTTTAGCCATGATCTAATTCCTTATACCTTAACACCGCTGGCGCGCAGTTCAGCCAGAACCACTTCAACGCCACGCTTGTCGATGATACGCATGCCTTTTGCGGATACGCGCAGGCTTACGAAGCGTTTTTCACTCTCAACCCAGAAACGGTGAGTGTGCAGGTTCGGCAGGAAACGACGCTTGGTGGCGTTGTTAGCGTGCGAACGGTTGTTACCAACTGCCGGGCGCTTGCCGGTTACTTGGCATACTCTAGACATGTCAGTCTCTCCAAATCTTACTTCATTGCTCGAGCAAATATCTGCCCCGCTGGCCTTCGATTGCGGGGCAAACAGAAGGCGGCATTTTATACAGCATCCGTGATCAAAGATCAACTAATACGGTGCCAGAGCACAGTTATAGCCAACCGCGCTCGGCAAAAGAAACCGTGATGCCATCACCGATCACCAAGTGATCCAGCACTCTGATATCGATCAGGGCCAAAGCGGCCGTGATCCGATCCGTGATCTGGCGGTCGGCCCTGCTGGGCTCGGCGACGCCGGACGGGTGATTATGCGCCAGAATCACCGCGGCTGCATTATGTTTGAGCGCGATCTGCACGATTTCTCTTGGCCAGACGCTCGCCGAGTCGATGGTGCCGAAAAAAAGCTCAACAAATTGAATAACTCTGTGCTGATTGTCGAGCAACAGCAGGGCAAACACCTCGCGTGGCCGATCCCGCAGCTGGGCCTGCAGATAGTCGCGGGTCAGCTGGGGTGAAGTGAGGGCATCGCCCCGTTGCAGTTGCTCGGCCAGATGGCGTCTGGCCATCTCCAGCACCGCCTGCAACTGGGCATATTTGGCCGGGCCAAGGCCGTGCGCCTCGCAGAATGCCCGTTGATCCGCCCCCAGCAAACTGCGTAAAGAGCCGAATTGATTCAATAGATTACGTGAAAGATCCACTGCACTCAGGCCATTGACGCCGGTGCGCAGAAAGATGGCGAGCAACTCGGCATCGGAGAGCGCCGCAGACCCCTGACGCAGCAACTTCTCTCTGGGGCGTTCATCTTCCGGCCACTCTTTGATGCTCATTTGTCTCTCCCTCATCCCTGTTGAGAAAAAACATAGCAAAAAATTGCGCACGCCCGACCACACCCCTTGATGCCAACCCCTGTCGTCATCCATTGCCTGTGGTATCTTAGCCGACCAGTCAGAATGAGCCGGATAGAGAAACAGCAGATGAGATTGGCCGATAAACGCATCCTGTTGGGTGTCAGTGGCGGGATCGCCGCCTACAAGAGTGCCGAGCTGGTACGCCGCCTGAAAGATCAGGGCGCCGAAGTGCGGGTGGTGATGACCCGCTCCGCCAAGGAGTTCATCACCCCGCTGACCCTGCAGGCGGTCTCCGGTCATCCGGTGGCCTACAGCCTGCTGGACCCCTCTGCCGAAGCGGGCATGGGCCATATCGAACTGGCCAAGTGGGCCGATCTGGTGCTGATCGCCCCCGCCAGCGCCAACCTGATGGCGCGGATGGCTGCAGGCATGGCCGACGAACTGCTGACCACCCTCTGTCTGGCCACTCCGGCGTCCATCGCGCTGGCACCAGCAATGAATCAGCAGATGTATCTCAACGCCGCCACCCAGGCCAACCTCAAGACCCTGGCCAGCCGCGGCATTCTGCTGTGGGGCCCGGATGCCGGCAGCCAGGCCTGTGGCGATGTGGGCCCGGGGCGGATGCTGGACCCCCTCGAACTGGTGGATCGCTGCTGCCAGCAGCTGGCCGCCGAGCCCTTGCTGGCAGGCGTCAAGCTGCTGCTCACCGCCGGTCCAACCCGCGAGGCGCTGGATCCGGTGCGCTACATCAGCAACCACAGCTCCGGCAAGATGGGTTACGCCATCGCTCGCGCCGCTCGTGAAGCGGGCGCCGAGGTGACGCTGGTGAGCGGCCCGGTAACGCTGGCTACACCAGCTGGCGTCACCCGCATCGATGTCGAAAGCGCCGAGCAGATGCATCAGGCGGTAATGAGCCGAGTCGGCGAGTGCGACCTCTTCATCGGCTGCGCGGCGGTAGCCGACTATCGTCCTGAGCAGGTGGCCAGCCAGAAGATCAAGAAAACCGGCGACAACGACCAGATGGTGGTGAAGCTGGTGAAAAACCCCGACATCATCGCGGCCGTCGGCGCCCTTTCAGACAAACCCTTCACCGTCGGATTTGCCGCCGAAACCGTGGATGTGGAACAATACGCCCTCGACAAGTTGCAGCGTAAGCGGCTGGACATGATCGCCGCCAACGATGTGTCCCGCGAGGGGCAAGGCTTCAACGCCGATGACAACGCCCTGACCGTGTTCTGGCAAGGGGGCCAGGCCCCGCTGCCGCTGGCCGACAAGCTGACGCTGGCCCGTCACCTGATCGCCCTGATTGCGCGCCACTACCGGCACTGAGCGTCCCGACAGAACAAGACTCACGGCGCCCCGCCTTGCCAAGAGGGGCGCCAATACAAGATCCAACTGAAAAAGCGATTCATGACTACACAAATTGAACTGAAGATTCTGGATGCCCGTATCGGTACCGAGTACCCGCTGCCCGCCTACGCCACACCGGGCTCTGCCGGCATGGATCTGCGCGCACTGCTGGATGCGCCGCTGACTCTGGCTCCGGGTGATACCACCTTGGTGCCGACCGGTCTGGCCATCCACATCCAGGATCCGGGTCTGTGTGCCACCATTCTGCCCCGCTCCGGCCTCGGCCATAAGCACGGCATCGTGCTGGGCAACCTGGTCGGTCTGATCGATTCCGATTACCAGGGTCAGCTGATGGTCTCGGTCTGGAACCGCGGCAAGGATGAGTTCACCATGCAACCCGGCGAGCGCATCGCCCAGCTGGTGATCATGCCGGTAGTTCAGGCCAGCTTCCAACTGGTCGATGAGTTCAATCAGAGCGAACGGGGTGAAGGCGGTTTTGGTTCTTCTGGTCGCCAATAACAGACCACACCAGCCCGATGGCGGTGCCTAATAATAGAATCAAGCCATTGTTTTTTTAGGGGAATCCATGGCAAGCAGTAATCAGAAACAGAGTCGGCGCGATCAGATCCTGCAGGCGCTCGCCCATATGCTGGAAACCAGTCCGGGTCAGCGCATCACCACGGCCCGTCTGGCGGCCGAGGTCGGCGTCTCTGAAGCAGCCCTCTATCGACATTTTCCCAGCAAGGCGCGGATGTTCGAGGGGCTGATCGACTTTATCGAGGATTCCCTGCTGTCACGGGTCAATCTGATCATGGCGGAAGAGAAGGACACCATGGCGCGCTGCCACCATATCCTGCAGCTGCTGCTGGTGTTCGCCGAGCGCAATCCCGGCATTACCCGCATCCTCAATGGCGACGCCCTGCTGGGTGAGCACGATCGGCTGCGGGATCGCATCAGCATCCTGTTCGACAAGCTGGAGACCCAGATCAAGCAGGTGCTGCGCGAGAAGCGGCTGCGCGAGGGTCAGGGCTTCCAGCTCGACGAGACCATGTTGGCCAATCTGCTGCTGGCCTACACCGAAGGTCGCATCAGCCAGTTCGTGCGCTCCGAGTTCAAGCTCAAGCCGACCGCAGGTTTCGAAGATCAGTGGCAATTTATCCGCAGCCAACTGCTGCAGAGCTGATGTTTTTTTCGCGTCATTCAGCAAAAAGAAGAGAGGCTTTGGCCTCCCTTCTTTTTTGTGTCAGGTTTTTATGGCAGAAAAGAAGTACCAGATGCGACCCGTACTGTCGCGCTGCGGTGTTAGATTTATCCACCATAAACCTTTTAGAACCTGACAGGACATCCTATGGAACCCGAAATCATTACCGAAGCGCAGACCTGGCTGGTCAATAATCAGGGACTGCTGATCGAATACGGCGTCAATATCGCCGCCGCCCTGCTGACCCTGCTGGTCGGCTATATCGCCGCCAACCTCATCAGCGGTGGTGTGGTCAAGGTGATGCAGGCCCGCAAGCTGGACACCACCGTCACTCACTTCGTCGGCAGCATCCTCAAGTACGCCATTCTGGTGTTCGTAGTGATCGCCGCGCTGGGCCGTGTCGGCGTGCAGACCGCCTCCTTCGTCGCCATTATCGGTGCCGCCGGTCTGGCCATCGGTCTGGCGCTGCAAGGCTCGCTCTCCAACTTCGCTGCCGGCTTCCTGCTGATTATCTTCCGCCCCATCAAGGCGGGCGAGTTCATCGAAGTTGCAGGTACCGCGGGTGTAGTACAGTCCGTTCAGCTCTTTACCACCACCCTCACCTCCGGTGACAACAAGATGGTAGTAGTCCCGAACTCCGCCATCCTCAACGGCACCATCGTCAACTACTCGCGCATGGATACCCGCCGCGTCGACATGACCTTTGGCATCGGCTACGGCTCTGACCTGCGCAAGGCCAAACAGATCCTCGAGCGTCTGGTAAGCGAAGAGCCACGCATCCTGAAAGATCCGGCAGCCACCATCGCCGTTGCCGCGCTGGCCGACTCCTCGGTCAATATCGTGGTGCGCCCCTGGGTGAAAACCGCTGACTACTGGGGTGTCTGGTTCGACTTCCACGAGAAGGTGAAACTGACCTTTGATGCCGAAGGCATCGAGATCCCCTTCCCGCAGATGGTGATGCACATGCAAAAACCGCAGGCGTGATCACGGTTCTGCGGCAACAGACAATGCCAGCCTTCGGGCTGGCATTGTCGTTTCTGGCCCCAGCCCATGGCAATGTCGATGCATAACCACGCCAACCGGATGAAAACAATTTCAGGCTATCGGGGTGGCCCCAATCATGAGCAAGCGCAAGATCCGCCTTGCTTTCGTGACACATAATCCCAATGTTCTGGTTGTATGCTCCCGACAGTGACCCATTGCGGTAAAAGACAATCGGTAAAAATCTGTTACACGGGCCGCCCGGCAGGCTCGCTATAATGCTCGGATAATAAGGTTTGGCGGGACCTTGCCTGCAAGGTTCAAACACAACTTGGCATTTCAGGAATCCTATGAAAAATATCAATCCAACCCAAACCCAGGCCTGGCAGGCACTGGAAGCCCACTTTGCAGCAAACAAAGAGACTCGACTCAAGGATCTGTTCGCGCAGGACCCGAAGCGCTTTGACAAGTTTTCCCTTACCTTCGGCGGCGACATCCTGGTTGATTACTCGAAGAACCTGATCACCGAAGAAACCCTCAAGTTGCTGGTTGATCTGGCCAAAGAGACCGATCTTCGCAGCGCGATCGATGCCATGTTCAATGGCGACAAGATCAACATGACCGAAGGCCGCTCCGTACTGCACGTGGCCCTGCGCAACCGCTCCGACCGCCCCATTGAGTGCGACGGCAAGGACGTGATGCCGGAAGTGAACGCCGTACTGGCCAAGATGAAAGGCTTCTGCGAGAAGGTAATCGGAGGCGAGTGGAAAGGCTACACCGGCAAGGCGATCCAGCACGTGGTCAACATCGGTATCGGTGGCTCTGATCTGGGCCCGGTGATGATCACCGAGGCTCTGCGTCCCTACAAAAACCACCTGCAGATGCACTTCGTCTCCAACGTCGATGGCACCCACATCGCCGAGACCCTGAAGAAGATCGATCCGGAAACCACCCTGTTCCTGGTGGCCTCCAAGACCTTCACCACCCAGGAGACCATGACCAACGCCCTGACCGCCCGCGACTGGTTTATCAATATCGCCGGTGACAAGGCCCACGTTGCCAAGCACTTCGCGGCCCTCTCCACCAACGGCAAGGCCGTGGCCGAGTTCGGCATCGACACCAACAACATGTTCGAGTTCTGGGACTGGGTTGGCGGCCGCTACTCCTCCTGGTCTGCCATCGGCATGCCCATCGCCCTGTCTGTCGGTTTCGAAAACTTCGAGGCCCTGCTGCAAGGCGCCTTCGAGATGGACATGCACTTCGCCACAGCCTCCTATGAGCAGAACGTGCCGGTACTGCTGGCGCTGATTGGCCTGTGGTACAACAACTTCTACGGTGCCGAGTCCGAAGCCATCCTGCCGTACGACCAGTACATGCACCGCTTCCCTGCCTACTTCCAGCAAGGCAACATGGAATCCAACGGCAAGTACGTGGATCGCAACGGCAAGCCGGTTGACTACCAGACTGGCCCCATCATCTGGGGTGAGCCGGGTACCAACGGCCAGCACGCCTTCTACCAGCTGATCCATCAGGGCACCAAGCTGATCCCCTGTGACTTCCTGGCGCCAGCCATCAGCCACAACCCGATCGGTGACCACCATCCGAAACTGCTGGCCAACTTCTTCGCCCAGACCGAGGCACTGGCCTTCGGCAAGAGCAAGGAAGAGGTTGAAGCCGAGTTCCTGGCTGCTGGCAAAACGCTGGAGCAGGTCAAGGATCTGGTGCCGTTCAAGGTGTTCGAAGGCAACCGCCCGACCAACTCCATCCTGTTCAAGAGCCTGACCCCGAAAACCCTGGGCGCCCTGATCGCCATGTACGAACACAAGATCTTCGTACAGGGCGCAATCTGGAACATCTTCTCCTTCGACCAGTGGGGCGTGGAGCTGGGCAAACAGCTGGCCAACAAGATCCTGCCGGAGCTGGGCAACAACGAGGCTGTCACCAGCCACGACTGCTCCACCAACGGTCTGATCAACACCTGGAAAGCGTGGAAAGCCTGATTTATCCGGCCTTTCTGAATGCAAAAGCCCCGCTCGATGAGCGGGGCTTTTTTATGACTGTCAGGCTGATTTTTCTGGCTGGCCGGTCGGGTGTCCAGCCCGACCAGCGACGGGGATCGTCATCCCCGCCCCTTCATCATCCAGCCCGATGCGGGCTTAACCGCCAACGGCGATGCGTTTCATGTCCTTCATGTAACCGCGCAGTACCTGGCCGATCTTCTCGATCGGATGGTTGCGGGTCGCCTCGTTGGCCGCCAGCAGCGCCAGGTTATCGACGCTCTGCCCTTCCGCCTTGCTGGCACCCAGATCGCCCGCTTTCAGGGTCGGCATGAAGTGCTCGCGCAGCAAGGGCACGGCGGCGTTGGCGAACAGGTAGTTACCGTATTCGGCGGTGTCGGAGATGACCACGTTCATCTCGTACAGACGCTTGCGGGCAACGGTGTTGGCGATCAGCGGCAGCTCGTGCAGGGATTCGTAGTAGGCAGACTCCTCGTAGATACCGGAAGCCACCATGGTCTCGAACGCCAGCTCGACACCCGCCTTGACCATGGCCACCATCACCACGCCATTGTCGAAGTACTCCTGCTCGGCAATCTTGCCTGCGAACGCCGGGGCGTTTTCGAAGGCGGATTTACCGGTCTCTTCGCGCCAACCGAACAGCTTGGCATCGTCTTCGGCCCAGTCGGCCATCATGCCGCGGGAGAACTCACCGGCGATGATGTCGTCCATGTGCTTCTCGAACAGCGGGCGCATCAGGGTCTTGAGCTGCTCGGAGAGCTCGAAGGCGCGCAGCTTGGCCGGGTTGGACAGCCGGTCCATCATCAGGCTGATGCCACCTTGCTTGAGGGCTTCGGTGATGGTCTCCCAGCCGAACTGGATCAGCTTGCCGGCGTAGGCCGGGTCTGTGCCTTCGGCAACCAGTTTGTCGTAGCAGAGCAGAGAACCGGCCTGCAGCATGCCGCAGAGGATGGTCTGCTCGCCCATCAGGTCGGATTTCACTTCCGCCACGAAGGAGGATTCCAGCACCCCGGCACGGTCGCCGCCGGTGGCAGAGGCCCACGCCTTGGCGATGGCCATGCCTTCACCTTTCGGGTCATTTTCCGGGTGAACGGCGATCAGGGTCGGTACGCCGAAACCGCGCTTGTACTCTTCACGCACTTCGGTACCCGGGCACTTGGGCGCCACCATCACGACGGTGATGTCGGAGCGGATCTGCTGACCCTCTTCCACCACGTTGAAGCCGTGGGAGTAGCCCAGCGCGGCGCCCTGCTTCATCAGCGGCATCACGGTTTTCACTACGTCGGAGTGCTGCTTGTCCGGAGTCAGGTTCAGCACCAGATCGGCGGTCGGGATCAGCTCTTCATAGGTGCCGACCGCGAAGCCGTTGTCGGTGGCTTTCTGCCAGGAGGCGCGCTTCTCGGTGATGGCGGCCTTGCGCAGGGCGTAGGAGATATCCAGCCCGGAGTCGCGCATGTTCAGACCCTGGTTCAGACCCTGGGCACCACAGCCCACAATCACCACCTTCTTGCCCTTCAGCACGTTGCAGCCGTCCGCGAACTCTTCGCGCTGCATGAAACGACACTTGCCCAGCTGGGCCAACTGCTGACGCAGGTTCAAGGTGTTGAAATAGTTAGCCATGGTGATTGCTCCGTTCGATTGATTCCATGCCGGATAGCGGCGTTGTCTGAACCACTATAGCGCGGGACACTTATTGCCTGAACTGATATATTCGAAACAGTACGTTGCAAGAATTGAAAGATGATTCTTGGCAATTTATCCCTAAATGTGCCCCCGTTTCGACAATGTGGCCGCTGAATTGTGCGGGGATGCGGTTGCCAGAGCCGGACGGTTCGGCATGAATTTATGCCCTGACTGCAGCAGGAAGTGATCAATGGACCTTCGCAATCTCGAGCTGTTTCTCCACCTCGCCGACTCCCTTCACTTCGGCAAAAGCGCCGATGCCATGGCGGTCAGCCCCTCCACTCTGAGCCGCGCCATCCAGCGACTGGAACAGGAGACCGGCTGCATCCTGTTCGAACGGGACAACCGCTCGGTACGGCTCACCCCCGCCGGCGAGAAGCTGCGCGAATTCGGCGGCGGCCTGTTGCAGGAGTGGCGTCAGCTCAAGCAGGAGCTCAAACGTAGCGATGAACCGCTACAGGGGCGGCTGCGGGTATTCTGCTCGGTCACTGCCAGTTACTTTCTGCTGCCCGAGGTGCTGGAGCGCTTTCGCCGCCGCTACCCCCAGCTGGAGATCAAGCTGGAGACTGGCGACCCGGCGCTGGCGGTGGACAAGATCCTGGCCGACGAGGCCGATCTCGCCATCGCCGCCCGCCCCGATGCCCTGCCCGCCAAGCTGGAGTTCGCCAGCCTGCAGCTGGTACCGCTGGTCTTTATCGCGCCGCGCAATGCCCCCCAGCTGAACCAGTGGTTCCGTCAGGGAGAACCTGATTGGGAGCAGCTGCCAGTCATCCTCTCCGAGCAGGGCTTGGCCCGCAAACGCAGCGACCAATGGTTTCGCAACAAGGGGATCGCGCCCAACATCTATGCCGAAGTGGCGGGTAACGAGGGGATTGTCGCCATGGTGGCGCTCGGCTGTGGCGTAGGATTGGTGCCGGCGGCGGTGATCGACCACAGCCCGCTCGGCGACAAGGTGCGGATCATCGACCTCAAACCCGCCTTCAAGCCATTTGATGTGGGGATCGGGGTACTCAAGAAGCGGCTGGAAGAGCCGCTGATCCGCGCCTTCTGGGATACTGCGCAGAATCAGGGCTCACTGCGCTGACACCGGATTATAGATAAGGGCCGGATCGGCCATCATGATGCGGCTGGGCAGCGGCAAGTCGGGGTTGTGCAGCTCGAGGCGCACCCGCTCATCCAGTTTCAGCCGCCGAATGGTGCGGCCAAATCCCTCTTCAAAGACCCGGTCAAAAGCGCCGGATTGCCGCGCCCGCAGCATGCCGAGCTCGATGCGCTGCGCCAGCTCCGGATAGTTGGGCGAGACGAAAAACAGCAGCGCCAGCGGATAGCGAAACACCAGACGGGGCTCGATGGCGAGATCCGGATGTTGCCTGAGCTCATCCTCGACCTCGATGACCGAGCGCAGGAAGCAGTCAAAGCGCTTCTTGCGCAGCATGTTGAAGAGCGCCTCATAAAGATTGCCCACCGTCACCTTGAGGCCGTTAGCCCGCAGCAACTGGGTGTCTGGCCAGGATCTGTGCTGGCCGATGGAGAGCCCGGCTTGATGCCAGTCCGCCAACGACTCGATCGCGGCAAAACGCCCCTCGTCACCCTGCCGGATAAGACAAACCCGCCACCCCAGCAGCCCCTTGGCCAGCGGAATGTGGATTGCCAGCAACTCCCGCTCTCGCGCACCATCGGGGGCAAACACTCCGACCTGAACCAGCTCGCCGCTGCGCAGCTCCTTCACCGCCCGCCCCTGCTCCATTTGCGGACTGGAGACCAGCTGGTAGGGGCCATATTCGGGCACGGTGAGATCGAGGGAGAGGCGCAGCAACTGGACGACAGCGGGGTTGGGATGATCCAGCAGCAGATTCCAGGCGCGGATAGGCTGCTCGGCTGCCGATACGCCAACCGTCCACAGTGCCATGCACCACCACCAGACTCTGATCATCCTGTGCACCATCCGTGCCTCGTGCTCCTCGCCATACTATAACGCCAGCCAGCGCCTCAACGGCGCCCTCTCTGAAAGATGTGTGAGCGCTCTCGTGTCAAATCTCGTGTCAAAAGTGACAATAGGCAAACCCGGCAGGTCATCGCAGACTGGGCGTTCATCAACACACGCCAAGGCGCAGGGAGGAGAGCCATGAAACAGCATCTGGTAGAGATCAAGGGTTCAACCCTGTTTGAGGAGTATCTGCAAAGCATGGGCGTGCCCAGCACGGCGCTAGATCGGGAGCAAGATATCTATCTTCAGGAACGCCACCTGGGAGCCATTCGCCGGGTGCAGGGCGAACTGCGCTTTTATCTGCGTGCCAATGCCCTGAACAAACGGTGATCAGGATCCGGTCACAGAACCCGCAGCAAAGGCGTATTAGACTGGTATCTTCCCCCTTTTGTCGGGAGTGCCCATGAAAGCAAGCGGTCTGGATCGGCTGTTCAAACCCCACTCAATCGCCGTGATCGGCGCCTCGACCGACCCGCTCAAGGCGGGTCATGTGATCGTGCGCCACCTGCTGGCGGGCCAGTTCAAAGGGCCCATCCTCCCCGTCACCCCGCGCAACAAGTCCATCGCCGGCGTGCTGGCCTATCCCGATATTGCCAGCCTGCCGCTAACCCCGGATCTCGCCATCATCTGCACCAGGCGGGAGCGGGTCTTGCCGTTGCTGGAGGCGCTCGGCCAGAAGGGGGCGGGGGCGGCCATCATACTGGCCGCCGACTTTTCCCCCGAGGAGCGACTGGAGCTGAAACGGGTCTGCCAACAATATGGCATTCGCCTGCTCGGCCCCAACAGCATGGGGATGCTGCTGCCCGGCCAGGGGATCAACGCCAGCTTTTCCCCCATTGCCGCCAAGCCGGGGCAGGTCGCCTTTCTCTCGCAATCCGCCGCCGTCAGCACCACCATTCTGGATTGGGCCAAGCAGCATGAACTGGGCTTTTCCGCCTTCATCTCGCTGGGTGATCACTGCGATATCGACTTCGGCCAGCTGCTGGACCAACTCTCCCGCGACAGCGTCACCCGCGCCATTTTGATCTACATGGACAAGTTGCACGACGCCCGCCACTTTCTCTCGGCGGCGCGGGCAGCCTCGCGCAACAAGCCGATCCTGGTGCTGAAAAGCGGGCGCCACGATCCGGCCCACGGCCTCGACAATGTCTATGATGCCGCCATCCGCCGCGCCGGCATGCTGCGGGTACGGGATACCCACGAACTATTCGCCGCGGTAGAAACCTTGAGCCACTCCATGACCCTCAAGGGAGAGCGGCTTGCCATCATCTCCAACGGTCGCGGGCTGGCCAATATGGCAGTGGATGTACTGCTGGAGCGGGGCGGCAAGCTGGCTCGCCCGCCGCTCGATATCGGCAGCGATGCCACCATCACCACCTATCAGGAGGCGCTGGACAACGTGTTGCAGGAGGATGGCATCGACGCCATCCTGATCATCCACGCCCCCTCGCTCACGGCGCCAAGCGCGCCGCTGGCCAGCAATCTAATCGTCCATCTGAAACAGCATCCCAGAGCGCGCCGTTTCAACATCCTCACCAACTGGGCGGGTGAATACTCGGCGCAGGAGGGGCGCAAACTCTTTACCGAGGCGGGCTTCCCGACCTACCGCACACCGGAAAGCGCCATGGCCGCCTTCATGCACATGGTGGAATACCGCCGCAACCAGAAGCAGTTGATGGAGACACCGGCGTCACTACATGGCAACCAGCTCAATGTAGAGCTGTGCCAGCAGCTGATCCGCCAAGCGCAGCAGCGCAAGCAACTGAGACTGGATACACATCTCGTTCACCCCATTTTGCAAGCCGCCGGTCTCTCGACCCTGCCAACCTGGATCGTCACCGACGCCATCGAGGCGACCCTCACCGCCGAGCAGATCGGCTACCCGGTGGCGGTAAAACTGCGCTCGCCCGATATCCTGCACAAGTCTGCCGTACACGGAGTGGTACTCAATCTGCGCACCTCGGCCGAAGTGGCACAAGCTGCAGATGCCATTCTGGACAGGGTCAAACAGCATGATCCGGGCGCCCGTATCGAAGGCTTGCTGGTGCAGCGGATGGCTCGCCGCAGCGGCGGCCTCGAGCTGCGGGTACGCATCCAGCAAGACGCCATCTTTGGCCCCGTCATTCTGCTGGGGGAATCAGGCGCAGAACCGCAGGAGATGGTGGCAGCCTTGCCACCGCTCAATCAGGCACTGGCTCGTTACCAAATCATAGGAGCCCTCAAGAGCCGCAAGATCCGTGAGCAGGCGAGGCCGGAACAACTGGATATCGATGCCTTGGGCCAAGTGCTTTGCCAGCTCTCAGAGCTATTGCTCGCCTTTCCGGAGATTCAGGAGCTGGACCTGCACCCGCTGCAAGCATGCGGTACCGAGATGGTGGTACTGGATGCCAGCCTCACACTGACTGACCCCGCCATCCCGATAATCAACCGACTGGCGATCCGCCCCTATCCCACCGAACTGGAGGAGGGTGCCTGGCTTAAAGATCAGCGCCATATCCTGCTGCGCCCAATCCGGCCGGAAGATGAACCGGCTCACAAGCAGTTCGTGCTGCAAGTCTCTGATGAAGACAGGTACAAACGCTTCTTCGCCGATGTCGGCGAACTGGGTCACGAAGAGCTGGCCCGCATGACCCAGATCGATTACGACCGGGAGATGGCCTTCGTAGCGGTGGGGCAAGATGGCGAGCTGCAGGATCAAATCCTCGGCGTGGTACGCGCTATCTCGACCCCGGACCTGAGCGATGCCGAGTTTGCCATTCTGGTGCGATCGGACTTGAAAGGGGTCGGTCTCGGCAAATTGATGATGGAGAAGATCATCCGTTACGCCAAAGAGCAGGGGATTGGCCAGCTATCCGGCATGACCATGCCCAGCAATCGCGGCATGGTCAACCTCGCCAAACGGCTTGGCTTCAAGATCGATGTGCAGATGGACGAGGGGGTGGTCAATATGGAACTGCCCTGCAACCAGCAGAAGGCTGATTTGGCCGCCTGTAAACTCGCTCAAATGGCTGATAAGGCTCGGATATAGCCAGAAAATGGTGGAAATAACCGGCTGTCTTACGATCCTTCCGACAGGTAAAAGCCAGCCATTGGCTGGTTTAACACACTAAAAACACCAAAGCCCGGTCGTGAGACTGGGCTTTGTGTTGGTTCTGGTGTGCAAACCTGTGGGTCACTTGATAAAACCACCCATAGCAAAAAGGCCTTCCCATCTGGGAAGGCCTTCAAATTAGTGGCGGAGCGGACGGGACTCGAACCCGCGACCCCCGGCGTGACAGGCCGGTATTCTAA
>NZ_JAAKSD010000025.1:0-21764 GCF_049173735.1 Aeromonas sp. 602396
GGAGAAGGATTCGAACCTTCGAAGGCAGAGCCGTCAGATTTACAGTCTGATCCCTTTGGCCGCTCGGGAACCCCTCCCCAAGTGCGAGGCGCATACTATCAGATCCAGAGGCTTTGTGAACCCCTTGATTAGGCATCTGGCAGTAAAAAATGACTGTTCGTCGATTTTTTGATACATTCAGCTCAAAATTCAAGCTTATCAGCAAGTTGTGTGCTGCTTTTCTGCACAAAACAGCATCAGTGCAAGCTGGCGATCGCGCTGAAGATGAGGCTGATAGCAGAAGACCGCCTGTGTCGGCGGTCTTCCCGGGCATCACATCTAGCGCTGGAACGGGTAGACAGAACCCAGTTTCAGGATCTGGGTCAGCTCGTCCAGTGCGCTGCGGGACTCCTGCACCAGTGCCGGATCCCGCAGATCGTCGAGGGTCAGGCGGTCGCGGTAGTGGCGATCCACCCAGCCATCGAGGCGGGCAAACTGGCTGTCGTTGATAAGGCAGGCCGGATTGACCGCAGCGAGCTCCTGATCGTTCATGGCAACCCGCAGCCGCAGGCAGGCCGGGCCGCCTCCATTGCGCATGCTCTGCTTCACGTCCATATAATGAACGGCCTTGATAGGCGTGTTCATGGTCAGCAGCTTGTTCAGGTACGCCGACACCGCCGGATTGTCGCGGCACTCGGTGGGGGCGATGATGGCCATCTCGCCGCTCGGCAGGGTGAGGATCTGGGTATTGAACAGGTAGGATTTCACCGCATCCAGCACGGATACCTCGGCGGTCGGCACTTCGATAAAGTGCAAATCCCCCTCGCCAAACTTGCCGCGGATCTCGGTCAGTACCGCCTCGGTATTGAGGAACGCTTGCTGGTGGAAGAAGAGCACGTTCTGGTTACCCACCGCGATCACGTCGTTGTGGAACACCCCCTGATCGATCACCTCCGGGTTTTGCTGGATAAACACCACGCTCTCCTCGCCGAGGCCATGCAGGCGGGCGATGGCCTGGCTTGCCTCCAGGGTCTGGCGGGCCGGATAGCGCTTCGGCGCCGGGCGGGAGTAGTCAAAAGCGCTGCGGCCATAGACAAACAGCTCGACCCCCGCCTCGCCATAGGCACGGCAGAGGCGGGTGTGGTTGGCCGCCCCCTCGTCGCCGAAGTGGTCATTCTCCGGCAGATGGAGGTGGTGGCTGAAGTGGCGATCATTGTTGAACACGGCTCGCAGGATGCGACCTGTGACGTCGGGCTCCAGGGAGCGGTGAAACTTGTTGGTCAGGTTGGCGGGGGTGAAGTGAATGCGGCCATCCTGGGTATCGGCACTGGGGGAGACGGTGGCGGCGTTGGCAGTCCACATGCTGGAAGCCGAATAGCAGGCAGCCAGTACGGCGGGAGCCTGTTTGGCGGCCTGCTCCAGCACCCGGGCATCGTTGCCGGTGAAGCCTAGGCGGCGCAGGGTGGCGAGATCGGGACGCTCTTGTGGCGCCAGTACCCCCTGGGTCATGCCAAGCTCGGTCAGCGCCTTCATCTTGCGCAGCCCCTGTTTGGCGGCCTCTTTCGGATTGGAAGCCTCCTGGGCATTGCTCTGGGAGGCAACGTTGCCGTAGGAGAGGCCAGCATAGTTATGAGTCGGGCCGACCAGACCGTCGAAATTGACCTCGAAGTGCTTCATTGAGTACATCCTTTCGATTTTTATGATGGGTAGCGGTTCCTTCCGCGCGCAATGCGTCGGGGTTGGGCCATTATAAAGAGATTTTATGTTTTTGTAACAAGCCGGTAACCAGCAGACGTTTTTATGTCGTTTCAGATATAAAAAGAGGGGCGGTATGGCAGAAAATTGAAAAAGCGGTTGCGTCCGGCCTGTTGCCTTCGCATTAATAAATAAAGAAGCAATAAAAGAAGCCGTGTGGTTCGGGCTGGTCAGGCAAATTTGCTCACAAGATTGCTTTTTCGCGCCAAATCTCTTATACAGCCCCACAAAACCGCACACCAACCCCGTCGGGTGCAATGAGGATAATAGTTACAGCATGGGCAAATCACTGGTCATAGTGGAGTCTCCGGCCAAGGCCAAGACGATCAACAAATATCTGGGCAAGGACTACGTGGTGAAATCCAGCGTGGGTCATGTTCGCGATCTGCCCACCAGCGGCAGCGCCAGCACCGAGCCCAAGAAACCTGTCATTCGCGGCATCAAGTTGAGCGAATCCGAGAAGGCTGCCAAGGATCGCAAGGCCCTGTTTGCCCGGATGGGTATCAATCCGACCGCTGGCTGGCAGGCTAACTACCAGATTTTGCCCGGCAAGGAGAAGGTGGTCAGCGAGTTGCAAAGTCTGGCCGAGAAAGCCGACACCATCTATCTCGCAACCGACTTGGATAGAGAAGGAGAGGCGATCGCCTGGCACCTGCGCGAGATCATCGGTGGCGACGACAGCCGCTACAAGCGCGTGGTGTTCAACGAGATCACCAAGAGCGCCATCAAGGAGGCGTTTGCCCAGCCGTCCGAACTCAATATTGACCGCGTTAATGCCCAGCAGGCTCGTCGTTTCCTCGACCGCGTGGTGGGTTACATGGTCTCCCCGCTGCTGTGGAAAAAGCTGGCTCGTGGCCTCTCTGCCGGTCGGGTACAGTCCGTTGCGGTGCGTCTCATCGTCGATAAAGAGCGCGAAATCAAGGCGTTTGTTCCGGTTGAGTTCTGGGATCTCAATGCCGACCTGCTGACCGCAGACAAGAGCGATCTGCGGATGGAAGTGGTCAGCCGCAACGGTGCCGACTTCAAGCCGGTGACCCAGGCCGAGACCTTTGCCGCTGTCGCAGCCCTGGAAGGGGTCGACTACAAGATCGTTAACCGGGAAGACAAGCCGACCGGCTCCAAACCGTCCGCGCCGTTTATCACCTCCACCCTGCAGCAGGCGGCCTCTACCCGTCTGAGCTTTGGGGTCAAGAAGACCATGATGATGGCCCAGCGTCTCTATGAAGCGGGTTACATCACCTATATGCGAACCGACTCCACCAACCTCAGCAAAGAGGCGGTTGAGGCGGTGCGTGAATATATCGGAGAGCAGTATGGCGCTGCCTATCTGCCAGCCGAGCCGAATTTGTATGGCGCCAAGGCCAATGCCCAGGAAGCGCACGAGGCGATCCGTCCCTCCAACGTACAGGTGACAGCCGAGATGCTGGAAGGGATGGAGCCGGATGCCATGCGTCTTTACGATCTCATCTGGCGTCAGTTTGTTGCTTGCCAGATGACCCCGGCTCAGTACGACTCCTCCACCCTGACCGTCAAGGCGGGTGAGTTCGAGCTCAAGGCCCGTGGTCGTACCCTGCGCTTTGCCGGTTGGACCAAGGCGCTGCCGCCGATGGGTCGCAAGGGTGAAGATAGCCAGCTGCCTGCGGTCACCGTGGGCGAGGTGCTGAAACTGGTCAAGCTGGATCCGCGCCAGCACTTTACCAAGCCGCCTGCCCGTTTCACCGAAGCTGCGCTGGTGCGCGAGCTGGAAAAACGCGGCATCGGCCGTCCCTCTACCTACGCCTCCATCATCTCCACCATCGTTGATCGTGGTTATGTGCGGGTCGAGAGCCGCCGTTTCTTCGCCGAGAAGATGGGTGAGATCGTCACCGATCGTCTGGTGGAGAACTTCGTCGAGCTGATGAACTACGAGTTCACCGCCAAGATGGAAGACAAGCTCGATGGCATCGCCGAAGGGAGCCTTGAGTGGAAGAAGGTACTGGACGCCTTCTACGCCGAGTTTACCCAGGAGCTGGAGAAGGCTGACAAGGCGCCCGAAGAGGGCGGCATGCGTGCCAACCAGATGGTGATGACCGACATCGACTGCCCGGATTGCGGCCGCAAGATGGGGATTCGTACTGCCACCACCGGCGTGTTCCTCGGCTGTTCCGGCTATGCCTTGCCGCCGAAAGAGCGCTGCAAGAAGACCATCAACCTGGTCTCTGCCGACGAATTTGTCTCCGCCACTGACGGCGAAGAGGCGGAAACCGAAGCGCTGCGCGCCAAGCACCGCTGCGGTGTCTGTGGCACTGCGATGGATGCCTACATCATCGATGACAGCCGCAAGCTGCACGTCTGTGGTCGCAACCCGGATTGCGATGGCTACGAGATCGAGAAGGGCCAGTTCAAGCTCAAGGGCTACGAAGGGCCGAGCATCGAGTGCGACCGTTGCGGAGCCGAGATGCAGCTCAAGAACGGCCGTTTCGGCAAGTACATGGGTTGTACCAACGAGACCTGCAAGAACACCCGCAAGATCCTGAAAAACGGCGACATCGCGCCGCCGAAGGAGGATCCGGTGCCGCTGCCGGAGCTCAAGTGTACCCAGTCCGATGCTCACTTTGTGCTGCGTGACGGGGCTGCCGGTCTGTTCCTGGCGGCCAGCAACTTCCCCAAATCCCGCGAGACCCGCGCGCCGCTGGTGGAAGAGCTCAAGCGCTTCAAGGATCGCATCTCCGCCAAGCACAAGTATCTGGCCGGTGCCCCGCTCACCGATCCAGACGGCAACCCCGCCATCGTACGCTTCAGTCGCAAGACCAAGGAGCAGTACGTGATGAGCGAGGTCAACGGCAAGGCGACCGGTTGGACCGCTCACTACGACAACGGTACCTGGCAAGAGAGTTTGCCAAAGGCTAAAAAAGCCTGATGAAAAGAGGCCCCGACACGGGGCCTCTTTGCTTATGGATAGCGGTATACTGAGACAGCTGCAAGGAGTGCAGCTGTCATCAATCGCGAAGTAGACAAGGAGGTTGAGATGGAGATTAACGAGATCCGGCCGGGCATGAGCTGCATGACTCGGGAAGGGGCGGCCTATGTGCTGGAGGTTGACCGGCAGAGTCTGCTGGTGCTGCTGCAGCGCGCGGATGAGACCATACCGGTGCAGGTGCGCAGCGACGAGATCCTGGCGCCGCTGGAGTGATCCGGCTGTGACCCCCTCAAAACGGCAGTAGAAAAAGCAGCTCGGCCAGATCGAGCTGCCATTGCCACTCCTTCATTCTGACCCGCCCCCCGATCACCACGACCCCCTCCTGCTGCAGGCGTCCCGTCTGTTCGGCAAAGCCTGGCGATCCTTTCGGTAACGAGATAGTGCCCGCAGCGCCCAGCACCCGATGCCACGGCAGTACCTTGTCGGTTTCCCGCAGCACCTTGCCTACCAGTCTTGCCCGTCCGGGCAGCCCCGCCAGATCGGCCACCTGACCATAGCTGACTACCCGGCCTGCCGGGATCAGGGCGATGATAGCTTCGATACGGGCCGTTTTGTTCAATGGGGATGGACTTGGTTCAATGCTCATAGACCCGATTCGTCAAAAACAACAGAAGCGCCATTGTGGCGCTTCTGTCATGGGGCTGGCAATCATTCAGCCGAAGGTCTGGCTAAGCCCCTTCAGTTGCTTGGCCCGTTCCAGCAGAGCCTGACTGGAGTGATCGACATCCAGCATCTTCTGACTGTTGGCGTGGGAGTACTCGGAGATCTGGTGGATGCTGCGGCTGATCTCCTCCACTACAGCTTGTTGTTGCTCTGCAGCGGTGGCGATCTGGGTGGAGTGTTCGGTGACCAGCTCTATCTCTGCCAGCACGGTATGGAGGCTGCTGGCGCCCTGGCGGGTCATCTCGGCACATGCGCGGGTCTGTTGCAGGTTCTCCTGCATCATCCCCTTCCAGCGTCCCAGAGTGTGCTGGATCTGCTTGATGCTGACCTGGATCTGCTCGGTCGCCTTGTGGGTGCGGGTCGATAGAGTTCGCACCTCGTCTGCGACCACCGCAAAACCACGGCCCTGCTCCCCGGCGCGAGCGGCTTCGATGGCCGCGTTGAGGGCCAGCAGGTTAGTCTGCTCGGCGATGCCCTGGATCTCGCCCATGACACTGCCAATCCGTTCGGATTCGCTGGCGAGCTCTACCGCCGAGTTGAACGCCAGCTCTGCCTGTTTGGCAAGCTGTTCGATCTGTTGCTCTGTCTGGTTCAACTGCTGGTTGGTTTGTTCACAACGATTGCGAGCTTCGTTGACCTGACCGTTGGAGTCCTGAATGTTGCGGGCGATCTCGTGAGCTGTGTTGGCCATCTGAGTCATAGCCGTAGCCATCTGCTGGGTCTGGGCATCTTGCTCGTTGATATCGAGACAGGCCTGATGAGAGGCCTGCTTCAAATTGATGGCCAGGGTTTGCAGAGGTGCCGTGGCATCGTTGATCCTCCCCAACACGGTTCGGATGCGGGCCTGCAGCATCTTGATATGAAAATCGGCAATGGCGCCGGGGTTGTCACCGGAGTAGACCAGCCGGGTCAGACTGTCATATTCGCGGCCCAGCTGCCGTAGATAGTGGGGCAGGGCAAAGAGCTCGCGCCAGTAGGCTCCGCCAAGAAGCAACAGGGGCAGCAGCATCAGCAGGACGGTCATGGCCCCTTGGCTGGCGAAGGCCCAGCCCATCAGGCCGAGCAGAAGCAGGGTAATGGCCGGGGTGCGCACTCTGGCAAGAGAGGGAAGGTTGCTGCTGTTGCCGCGCTCGGCCTTGAGCAGGGCTTGGTAGGTCTGAGCGGCGATGCGCTTGAATTGGGGCTCGGGCTTGCAGCGTACCGACTGGTAGCCGCTGATCCTGTTGCCTTCATAGATGGGGGTCACATAGGCATCTACCCAGTAGTAACGACCATCCTTGCAGCGATTCTTGACGATGCCGCGCCAGGGTTTGCCCTCCTTGAGGCGGGCCCAGAGATCGGCGAAGGCGGCCTTGGGCATGTCGGGGTGGCGTACCAGATTGTGGTTGTGACCGACCAGCTCGTCGGCGCTATAGCCGGCGATGGTGCAAAAGGCCGGGTTGGCGTAGGTGATCACCCCGCGCAGGTCAGTGGTGGAGACCAGTTGTACGTCGGCAGGAAACTCCACTTCGCTGTCCAGGGTATGGACGTCTCTGCGGGCCATAGGAATACGCTCCGATGTTCTTGTTGATAATGTTGTCGTTGTTATTGTGGCAGATCTGGAGGTGGCCGCAGGCTCGCGCCAGCAGGAGGCAGACCAGCTTCATTGGGGGCTGGATTTTGCCAATAATGGCGGATGAATGGTAGGGGGAAGTTGATGTTTTGTTGGTTAATCGTAAAAAAGGCGGCCAATTGGCCGCCAAAGTAGAGACAACATTACCTCTGTGGCATCCGGTAGCGCACCTGCAACTGATCGAGGATCTGCAGCTGACCCGGCAGGCGGGCGGCGAAGTGCTCCCAGCCCTTGTGGGCGGGATCGCTCCAGGCCACCTCGGCCGTGGCCAGCATACGCGGGAACAACATGTAGTCGAGACGATCACGGCTGGTGATCAATTCTGACCACAAGGGGCTCAGCACCCCGAGGATGTTATCGTTGGCATGGAAATCGGCTGGGGCAGGGTCACACGAGTAGATCTGCTCCAGATTGAGGGTCCCCGCCCAGTAGAGGCCGGGTTCATGAATATCGGCGCTCCAGGCGAGATCCAGATAGAGGAACTGGGCGGGCGCCATCACCACAGGATAACCGGCTGCGGCAGCATCCAACCCCGCCTGAAAGCTGGTCCAGGCACAGATGGCCGCTTTGCGGCTCACCTTGTCGCCATGCAGGATCTCCTCCCAGCCGATCATCTGTTTGCTTCTGGTGGCCAGATAGCGCTGGCAGTGGCGCAGCAGATGGCCCTGCAGCTCGCGGCAGTCGGCGTAGCCCTGATCGACCATCAGCTGCTGGCAGGCGGGGCTGTCGGTCCAGACCCCGGTCGGCACCTCGTCACCCCCCATGTGGATCTGCGGGCCGGGAAAGAGCTCGCATACCTCGTCCAGCACTGCCTCCAGAAAGCGGTAGGTGCCAGGCAGGGCGGGGTTGAGCACGTTGTCATCGAAATGCTGGACCGAGCGGTAGCGGGAGTGATCCGCCGTTTCGATCAGCAGCTCGGGCAGCGCCTTGATGGCGGCGTGGCAGTGGCCCGGGATGTCGATCTCGGGAATGACGGTGATGCCGAGCTCACCGGCATAGCTCACCAGCTCCTTCACCTCGCTCTGGGTGTAGTAACCGCCATAGGGTTCGGCGCCGCCGCTGAGCTGGGGGCCGATCGCCAGATCGTGGCCGCGCCAAGCTCCCACGTCGGTCAGCTCCGGGAAGGCCTTGATCTCGAGTCGCCACCCCTCGTCATCGGTCAGATGCCAGTGGAAGCGGTTGAACTTGTAGAGGCTCATCAGCTTGAGCAGGCGCTTGATGGTGGCCGGGGTGTGGAAGTGGCGGGCGCAGTCGAGAAAAATGCCGCGAAAGCCAAAGCGCGGGGCATCCTCCAGCGTGACGCAGGGCATGCTCTCGCCATGTTGCAGATACCACTGGGCCAGCGTGACCAGCCCATGACGCCAGCCCGGTTCGTCGGCGGCGGCAATCACTACCTCCTGCGGCGTGATGGTGAGTTGGTAGGCTTCGGGGGCCAGTTTGGCCTCGGTTAGCCGGATTTCAGCGTCGTGATCCTGCTCCAGCGCCAGCGACGTCAGCTCGTTGAAGTGGGCCAGCAATTTCGGTACATCGCGGGGGGCGCTGACATGAGCCCGCTCGGCCAGCCGGAAGTTCCCCTCCAGCAGTACCAGATGGGCCGGTTGTGGCACGATTCCGGGCAGGGGCTCGACATCCGGCAGGTCGGGGCGGGTTACCGGCGGGTTCTCCAGTCCGAGATCCTGCGCCGCCAGCGTCACCGGCAGCAGCTGGGCACCCGTGGTCGCCTCTGGCAAGCTGAGGAAAAAGCCCTGCGGCATGTCGGAGAGCTTCTTGATGGGCGTCTGGCGGCAGCAAAAGCGCAGCTCGCAGCTGTCAGCGTTCGGGACAATCACCTTGTAGCTGCCGCTTTGGCGCTCCAGCTCGCCCCCTTGCAAGGAGTCGGGGTCGATATGGCGAGCCAGACAGAAGTGCAGCTTCCACCGGGTATCCGGCATGCGGGATAGGGTGAAGGTGAACCAGACATCCTCGCCGTCACGTCGGGCGACCTGGGTGTGGATCAGGGGTGTAGACATGGAAAATCCTCTGATTGGGCAAACAGGATGGCGCCATCGAGCGCATCTGCCTGGGGGAGGATCAGGTTGAGCTGGCCGAGACGGGGAGCGAGGCGGGTACCAATACCCCCCAGCAGGGCGATCTGTCTGGCACCGAGCTGGGTCATTCCCTCCAGCAGGATCCGCAGCTGTTCGCAGGTTTCGTCCAGCAGCTGATTGGCGAGCTCGTCGCCATCGCTGGCGGCATCGAATACCCAGGGGGCAAAGTGGCCATAGTCCGCCGGAATGGCGCGGGCGGCCCAGCGAACCACCTCGGCCTGCTCCCGCTTGAAGCGATCCATCAAGCGGATGGCGAGGGTGCTGGGGGGCAGAATGCCATCGTGGCAGAGCAGGGATTGCTGGATGGCGCGCAGCCCCAGCCAGGCGCCGCTGCCTATGTCTGAAATGGGGAAGCCGCGGCCGGAGCAGGTGCGGATCTGCCCCTCCTGATAGACCAGCCCCACCGAGCCGGTACCTGCGATCAGAATGGCCCCCTCACGGCCGCCAAAGGCGCCGAGGCAGGCACCGAAGGCATCGGAGGTGAGCCTGACGCTGGCAAAGGGGAAGGGCATCTCGAGCAGGGCGTGATAGCAGTCGGCCAGCTCGGCGGAGGCGAGCGCCAGCCAGACCCCCATCTGTTGTTCGCACTCTATGCCCAGTCCAGCCGTAAGGCGGGCGCTGGCGATGGCGGCCAGCACATTGGCATGAGCGTGAGGGATGCCCAGCTCCAGATTGGAGCCAGCAGCGCGCCCTTCACCGAGCAGCTTGCCGGCCCGATCCCGAATGCGGGCGCGGGTGTGGGTGCCCCCGCCATCGACGCCGACCCAGAACTCAATCATGGCGACCTCCCTGCTCATTTCGATCATTCAGAGCACTCTGCCAGCTGATGGCCAGGGCAAACCGGACTGCATGGAGGATCCGCTGTTCTTCCCTGTGCCAGTTATGATCGTGCCGATTCCTGTACATCTCAATCATGGCGACCCCCCTGCTCATTCCGATCACCCAGTGCACTCTGCCAGCTGATGCCAAGGGCAAACCAGGCGGCGTGGGGGATCCACTGCTCGCCCCAGCGCCAGTTCTGATCCAGCCGATCCTTGTACTCCTCCGGAATAAAGGCCACCTCATTTTCGTCATCAAACCCTGAGGTGATGCCGTTGCAGATACCTCCCTGCGCATTGGGATACCCGGCGGTATAGGCGGGGTTGTTGATGCCGTGGCCCGCCAGCATGCAGGCGTTGAAGGGGTTCTGCCCGAGGATCCAGTCGAGTTGGCGCTGGCCGTAAGTGATTAGCGGCTGGCTCTGGCGGGGGAAGTGGCGGGCGCCAGCAAAGGCCATGGTCGCCAACGATGCGAGGCGGGCATTCTCCCCCTGCCACCAGTAACCGGACTCGTTGTTGTGGGGCATAAAGAAGCTGACGCGCGGCGCTTCATCCACCCCTTTCACATATTGGCGGGCGAGGGAGAAGGGGTTGCCCGCCCGTGCGCACAGTGCCAGTTCGGCGGCCAGTGCCTGCTCCACTACGGTTTGTACCCGGGCCTGGTGCCCCTGATCCGGCTCTACGCCCAGATATTCCAGCAGCGCCAGCACCGGCAGACCCGCCTCGGCGGCGTGGTAGTAGGGGCGCGAGCCATCCTCGTTGGCCGACCAGTAGTGACCCAGCTCCGAATGGGGGCGCTGGCGGGCACAGAGCTTGCTGGCGAGGGCTCTCGCCTCATTCAGCCACTCGTTGCCGAAGGTGCGGGTCAGCTCCACCGCTGCCAACAGGGCGCAGTAGTCGTCGATGATGTTTTCGACCCCGTCATCCAGATAGGAGAGGTTGTGTTCACGCAGATGCAGGTAGCCGCGGCGGGCCGCCTCGGCGTAGCGGCTGGCATCGAAGTCGCCGCTGACGCTCTCGCGGGCGGCGCGGGCCAGCGCGGCGATGGCCATGCCGCCCCCTTGGCGGAAACCCGCCTGCCAGTTGGCGGACTTGATCCCCTGCTGGGTGGTATAGGCGCACAGCTCGCGCTGGGCAGGGTCCTTGCTCCACTTGTCGAACAGGGTCATGTAGAAGAAGCCCGACTCATCCTGCATCCGGCAGAGGAAATCGGCGCCGTGCAGCGCCTCGTCATTGAGCCGCTTGCAGAGGTTTATCCCGTCGATATCGCGGCGCGGGGCCAGCAGTTCGCGGCACTTGAGCAGAGCCCACACCACCATGGGGGTCTGCTGGGGGTTGAGGTAGTTGGCGTAGGAGAGGTGGCTCAGGTACTTGCTCATGTCGCCGCTGGCATCGAACCAGCCGCCGTGCACATCTTTGTGCTGGTCGGTGCCAAACAGGCGGGCGCTGCGGTCGGCCCGATCGAAGGTGCCGCTGGCGCGCTGCCCCTTGAAGTAGTGGATGACATCGGAGAGACAGCGGCTGGCCAGCAGATCCTGGCCGATGGCAAAGCGGGTGGAGCGGACTATGCCTTGGGCTGTGATCGCCTCCAGCCGATAGTGGCCGGGCTCCTTGAAGGCGGAGAAGTCGGCACGCCAGTAAGCGCGGCCCT
The DNA here is from genome assembly GCF_049173735.1 of Aeromonas sp. 602396. Classification (NCBI taxonomy): domain Bacteria; kingdom Pseudomonadati; phylum Pseudomonadota; class Gammaproteobacteria; order Aeromonadales; family Aeromonadaceae; genus Aeromonas; species Aeromonas sp. 602396. The sequence goes on from NZ_JAAKSD010000025.1 coordinate 11,525, forward strand.
GCCAGCCGGGGACGCTGCCAGCCGGTTGCAGCGGGGTTTCAAACAGGATCTGGCCATCATCAAGGCGTTGCAGCCTGACATAGCCGCCGAGATCAGGGGCGGGGGAGGTTTGCAACAGGGCGACCTTGTGTCCGTCGCACTCGTAGCCCACCTGATTGATCAAGAGTTCCATCAAGGTATTACTCCTGTGGTTCACCGCCGGGCGGTGAGGCACATCACGGGGCTGTGGCCGCCCCGTATCGAGGCATGACCGGACAGGGTTGTCCGGCCGGTTCAAGGCTCACCCTCACTCGTAGAGGTAGCAGCGCACGAAGTGGTTGTCGGCAAGCTTGGTGATGGGGGGCAGCGCCTCCTTGCAGCGGGGCATTGCCTGATTGCAGCGCCCGGCAAAGGGGCAACCGCAGGACTCCGGCGTCCAGAGCGGGATCTCCCCCTTGCGGCCACCCTCCAGCTCGGCGTGGATGCTCTTCTCCGGGTCGGGCACCGCCGAGATGAGCAGCTGGGTGTAGGGGTGCTGCGGGTGATGCAGGATCTCGTCCACCTCGCCCCACTCCACCATGTGACCCACATACATGACCGCCAGATCTTCCGCCACATAGCGGGCGGTGGCGATGTCGTGGGTGATGTAGAGCATGGAGACGCCGAGCTCGTTCTTCATCTGCTCCATCAGGTTGAGGATGCCGATACGAATGGATACGTCGAGCATGGAAGTCGGCTCGTCCGCCAGCACCACTTCCGCCTCCACCGCCAGATTGCGGGCGATGTTGACCCGCTGGCGCTGGCCGCCGGAGAGCTGGTGCGGATACTTGGCCGCCGTTGCTTTGGCAGGGGTCAGGCCGACCTTTTCCAACAGGGCGTAGACCATGTCGGGCAGATCTTTTTTGTCGATCACCTTGCTGTGCAGCAGCAGGGGGCGGGCGATGTGGTGATAGATGGTGTGGGTCGGGTTGAGCGAACCGAACGGATCTTGCCACACCATCTGCACGCTCTGGCGATAGTCCAGCAGGGCGGTGCCCTTGTTGAACTCCTCAAGATCGTGGCCGCGATAGAGAATGCGCCCGGCACTGAGCTTGTACATCTTGGCGATGATTTTGGCGATGGTGCTCTTGCCGGAGCCCGACTCCCCGACCACCGCCAGGGCGCGGCCCCGGTGCAGGTTGAAGGTGATGTCGGAGAGCGCCCGCATCTTGCCACTCTTGATGGCATTGGAGTTGATGGGGAAGTCCTTGTAGAGGTGCTGGACTTCGATGATGGGTGCATCGGTTTTGGCGATTTGCATGACAGACATCCTTAACAGCCAGCGGCCTTGTCCAGATAGATCACGGAATCTTGTTGCAGCCCCTGCTCCTCATAGAGGTGGCAGGCGGTCTGTTGCCCGGGGCGGATCTCGGCCAATCTGGTGTACTCCTGACGGCAGCGATCGTGCACCTTGCCGCAGCGGGCCTGAAAGCGGCAGCCGACCGGCACCTCCAGCAGGTTGAGCGGGGTGCCCGGGATCCCCTCCAGCACCTTCTTCGGCCCGTGCAGGGGCGGGAAGGAGTTGCCGAGCCCTCTGGTATAGGGGTGTAGCGGCGCAGTCAGGATCGCCTTGGAAGGAGCCACCTCCACCAGTTCACCGGCATACATGATGCCGATGCGATCGCAGAACTCCACCATCAGGGAGAGGTCGTGGGTGATGAACAGAATGGAGAAGTTGAACTTCTCTTTCAGGGCATAGACCTTCTGCAGGATCTCCCGTTGCACCACCACATCGAGTGCCGTTGTTGGCTCATCCATGATGAGCAGCTCGGGGTTGAGCGCCATGGCGATGGCGATCACCAGCCGCTGGCGCATGCCGCCGGAGAACTGGTGCGGGTAATCCTTGAGCCGGCTCGGGTGGATATCGACGATAGTGAGCAGCTCCTGGGCGCGCTTGATCGCCTCGTAACGGGTCATGCCGGGGTTGTGGGCCAGCAGCACGTCGCAGAACTGCTCCTCCATCCGCAGCACAGGGTTCAGGGCGTTCATGGCGGACTGGAACACCACCGACACCTGTTGCCAGCGGTAGGAGCGTAGCCGCTCGTCGTTGTAGTGGAGGATATTCTCCCCCTTGAACAGGATCTCGCCACCGCTGATATAGGCGGGCGGCTTGTGCAGCCGGGCCACCGAGAAGGCGACGGTGGATTTGCCGCAGCCCGACTCACCGGCGAGACCGAAGATCTCGCCCTGTCTGATATCGAAGCTCACCGAGTTGACGGCGCGCACGTCGCCATTTTCGGTGATGTAGTCGACGCAAAGATTGCGTACTGACAGCAGGGGATGCTTGTTCATGCTGTCTTCTCCTGTGCGGCAGAGAGTGGTGTGGCGACCGGGGTGGCAAGTTTCTTCCAGCGGCTCAACCCTTTGTGGGAGCGCAGCTGCGGGTTGGCAATCTCGTCGATGGCGAAGTTGAGCAGGGCCAGACCGGCACCCAGGGTGGCGATGGCAAAGCAGGGCGCCAGGATCTCCCACCAGGCGCCGACCAGAATGGCGCTGGAGGTCTGGGCGTTGTAGAGCATGATGCCCCAGCTCACCACGGTCGGGTCGCCGAGACCCAGGAACTCCAGGGTCGCTTCGGTGACGATGGCGTAGATGATGGAGCCGATGAAGCTCACCCCGATGATGGAGATGAGGTTGGGCAGGATCTCCACCAGAATGATGCGCCAGGCCGGTTCGCCCAGCACTTCGGCGGCGATGACGAACTCCTTCTCGCGCAGGGCCAGGGTCTGGGCACGGATGACCCGCGCGCCATAGGCCCACGAGGTCAACCCTATTATCACGGCAATCACCGCCGGTGACGCCTCCCCGATAAAGCTCGCCAGCACCAGTAGCAAGGGGAGGTTGGGGATCACCAGCACCACGTTCATCAGGAAGGTGAGGCACTCATCCACCAGACCGCCGAAGTAACCGGCGGTGATGCCGATGGCGACGGCCAGGGTGCAGACCAGCAGGCCTGCGCTGAAGCCCACCAGCAGCGAGATACGGGCACCGTTGGTGAACTGGGCCCAGATATCGTGGCCCATGCGGGTTGAACCCATCACGAACTCGGCACTGGGCGGCTGGTGCGGGCGAGCCACCCGTTTGGTCGGCTCGTTGCTGGCCAGAATGGGGGCAAAGAGGGCCATCAGTACGAAGGCAACCACGATGGCGAGGCCACAGGCAGCCTTCTTGTTGCCCAGCAGGATTTTGAGGATTGTGGGCATACGCATCTTGTTGTCCGGTAACAGAATTTTGAGCATGGTCGGCATACGCATCTTATTTGCCTCCTGTACGCAGACGGGGATCCAGGAAAACGTAGAGCACGTCGGCCAGGAAGTTGAAGCTGAGCATGGTGATGGTCATGATGAGCAGCTGCCCCTGAATGAGCGGGTAGTCGCGGGCCAGAATGCCCTGATAGAGGGTCAGGCCCAGGCCGGGATAGTTGAAGATAACCTCGGTGATGAGAGATCCACCGATAACGAAACCGAGCGCCATGGAGAGGGCGGTGACGCTGGGCAGAATGGCGTTGCGGGCGCCGTAGTTGAAGATCACCCGGTTGCTGGAGAGCCCCTTGGCCTTGGCCATGGTGATGTAATCCTCGCCCAGCAGGTTGATCATGTTGTTGCGCATGGTGATGAGAAAGCCCCCCACCTGCACCACGGCCAGAGTCAGCACCGGCATGATGGCGTGGGTCATGATGCTCTTGATGTGCTCCCAGCCCCAGTCAGCCTTGATCTCCGGGCTGTAGGCGTAGCCGATGGGCAGCCACTCGAGGCTGACCCCGAACAGGAACAGGGCGAGCAGGGAGACCACCACCGGCGGAATGGCCTGCATCACCAGGGTGAGCGGGGAGAGAATGCTGTCCATCCGGCCGCCGCGATACCAGGCGGCGAAGATGCCGACTATGGAACCGAGGGAGAAACTCAGGATGGTGGAGGTGCCGACCAGAAACAGGGTCCAGCCGATGGCACGGCCCAGCACGTCAGAGACCTGCTGTGGGTAGAAGCGCACCGAGGTGCCGAGATCCCAGGTGAAGACACTCTTCACATAGGTGAGAAACTGGGTGCCGATGGGGCCGTCGACAAAGCCGAAGGTGGCTTTGAGGGCTTCCAGGGCGGCGGGTTCCATCATGGCGCCAGCGCGGGCAAACATCACGGAGACAGGATCCCCTGGCATGGCACGGGGTAACAGGAAGTTGATGGTGGCGGCTACCAGAAAGGCAACCAGATAGAAGGAAAAGCGTCTCAGTATGAATCCCATGATAGTACCTTTTACTGCAAGTCCGCCCCGCGTCGGGCATGGCTACCCCAACCCCGGCGGTGCCGGGCAAGAAGGGGATTAACGGGGAAGATGGCCCCCCGCAGGGGGCCGGGATTGTTTAGCTGTTTGGCTTGAGGGACAACACGTGCAGCAGACGCTCAGGGGTGTCCGGGTGGAGCTGAGGTTTGGCTACCGGGTTATCAGCACTGAACCAGCCGTTGAAGCGCTTGGTGCTGTACTCGTACCAGGTCGGGTTGTTGAAGACCGGAATGATGGTCTGGTTGGCACCAACACGATCCTGGATGGCGAACATGATCTCCTTCTGCTTGGCCGCATCGGCGGTCTGGGTGAAGTCATCGATCAGCTTGTCGAGCTCGGGATCCTTGTAACGGGGCGCGGCGAAGCGGTTGCCACGGTCGCCCATGTTGCGGGAGTGGAACGCGGTCTCGAAGTACTTGTGCGGGTTGGCACCGGCAAAGTAACCCTGCAGGGCGACATCGAAGTCACCGGTGATCAGGTTCTCGGTCCAGACGGTCGCTTCCGGGGTGGCGGTCTTGGCGTTCAGGCCCAGCGCCTGCAGCCCTTCTACACCAATCTGAACTGTGTTGACCCAGTCGGTCCAGCCGTTCGGTACCAGTACCTTGAACTCGATCTTTTTGCAGCTCGGAGTGTCGAGGAACTTGTCGCCGTCACAATCCTTGTAGCCTGCCTCTTTCAGCAGGGCCTTGGCCCCTTCCAGGTCGAACTTGTTGTACTTGCCGTACTTCTTGTCCACTTCCGGGTTGTTCCAGGAGTCAAAGGCTTTGCCCAGACCTGACGGGTACTCGTTGACGGTGGGGTAGCCGTAGCCCGCGATATCCACCATGGACTGGCGGTCCATCGCCATGGAGAAGGCGCGGCGGAAGTTGATATCGTTGAAGGCTTCGTTATTGCCCGGGTTTTTGGTCTGGAAGTTGACGTTGAACGCCACGGTACCGGAGGCCGGGAACCAGTATTTGTTGTTCTTCGGATCGTTGCCGACGTAGAGGCGCTCGATATCCGGTACGAAGGAGCCGAACCAGTCGATGTCACCTTTCATGACAGCGGCCAGCACCTGGTCGTTGGTGGCCATCTGCGGCATGCGGATACAGTCGATGGCGAGGTTGGCGTTATCCCAGTAGTGCGGGTTGCGGCACTGGGTATAGAGCTGGGCGGAGAAGTTGTCCACTTCGGTGAAGGGGCCAGTACCAACCGGCTTGTCGTTGGTGAAGGCAACCGGATCTTTCACCGATTTCCACTGATGCTCCGGCACTATAGGTACCAGCACCAGATCGTTCACCACGTTGGTGTTGACCTCGGTCAGGTCGAATTTGACCTTGTTGGGGGCCAGCTTCTCGACGCTCTTGATCTGGGTCCAGATTGAGCGCTCATCCAGCGCCTTGTTGGCCTTGACCAGATTGAAGGAGAAGATGATGTCATCGGCATCAAAGGCTTCGCCGTCAGACCACTTCACGCCGTCACGCAGATCGAAGGTGACGGATTTCAGGTCATCGCTGAACGCATAGTTGGTGGCCAGACGATAGACGGGTTTGCCCCCTTGCATATCGTTGAAGATCACCAGCGGTTCATAGATGAAGTGACGGGTGGTGTGCAGCAAGCCCGCTTGCAGGAAGGGGTTGAAGTTCTTGACCCAGGCGGTTTCCTGCTGTGCGACCATGGTCAGCACGGTTTTGTTTTCTGCGGCCATGGCGTTACCGGCGGCACCGGCAAGCATCATGGTTCCCAGCATTACAGCGGTAGAGATTTTGGATACTTTGGCAAGCATATGTTTTCCTTTCTTATTTTTTGGCATTCCCGAGGGTTCGCCTTGTTTTGTGTGAGCACCGGTTTCGCATGCTGATGAAATCGGCCCTCTGTGTTGGTCAGGTGTCTAACCTTTGTCGTTCTGTTTTCCAACGCCCTAAGCAAACCAGAATTAACAGGAAAACAACAACTATTGATTTCGTTGTTTTCGTAAAAATTGACGGTGTTACGTCAATCTCGTCAAAATGGATTTTTATCTGTTTAAAATCATTGGTTTGCGTTATTTGCTTTCGCGTAAAAAGTGGCTGTGAAAATGGCGTATATGACAAATTTGTGAATTGGATCTGCTCTCGTTTTCGGAGTTGTGCGGGGCTTTGTTTTGCGCAAAAAGAAACCAGATTGCCAATTGTGATCCGGCGCCCGTTTAGGGCGCCGTGTCACGGCTTGCGGTTGGCGAGTTGACGCAGGGTCTGGGCGCTGTGCTGCAACTGCTGGCGCTGGTGGTCATTGAGCGGGCAGTGGCCCAGCACATACTCGGTGGTGGCCACGACCGTCTTCCAGCGTGGCGACTTGGGCAGGGTGTCCAGACTCAGGTATTTGTCGAGGGTGCGGGTCTGCGGGCTGGATCTGTCCATATAGACCCGCCACAGCTTGCTCTTCTCTGCCAGCACGATTTTGCCCTTGCCGGTCCCCTGCTGCCAGGCATCCAGGGTGAGCTGCATGGTCTCTACCAGCGCCCGGCGCAGCGGCTCGTCATCCTGCTGGCGAATGAGGTCGTCGGCCAGCGAACGGAACTCGCCACCCAGGCGGCTCAGCTCGCCCAGCAGCTGTTCATCTTCGATGATGGCTTGCCGCGAGAGGTTCTTGAGGGCGTTCTCCAGCGCCATTACCCGGTTCTCATCCTGACGCAGCTCGGTACTCAGGGTGAGGGCGAAAGCAGCCTGTCCTCCGAGCGTGATAGGCAGGGCGCGGGCGTTGAGTACATCTTTTTGCCCGGCCACCAGAAATTCCAGATTGTGTTCCCGCTCGCTGGCAAGGTCGGGCCACTGCTGTTGCAGCGGGGTGGCGAGCCACTCATTGAGGGGTTGCCCCTCCATGGCTTCCGGCTCCTGCCCCAGCAGGCGCGCCAGCACCCGGGAGGCAAACAGCACTGTGCCCTGCTCGTCGATAAAGATCATGGGGTCGGCCCCTTCGCCGAGCAGGGCCAGCAGCCGCTGCTGATCCTGATGCAGTCGATCCTGCAGGGTGAGGCGATGTTCGATCTCCTGCTTCAATAGCCGGTTCTCTACCAGCGAGGCGCGTCCTGCCTTGGCTTCCAGCAGTGCCTTGACCCGGGCAAACAGCTCTTCCTTACAGAAGGGTTTGACCAGATAGTCGTTGGCACCGGCCCCGAAGCCCTCCTCGATATCTTTGGGCTGGTTGAGGGCGGTGAGCAGCAGCACCGGCAGCATATCTTTCGGGTGTTGCTGGCGCAGGCGACGGCAGACGTCAAAACCGGAAAGGGTCGGCATCATCACATCGAGCAGGATGAGGTCCACCCGCTCCTCGGCCAGCTTGGCCAGCGCATCGTGGCCGTCACTGCTGGGCAGGATGCGGTAGCCGCAGGGCTGCAGCAGATGGCGCAGGATGTGCAGGTTGATGGGCTCGTCATCCACCACCAGAATGAGCGGAGCATCCTCGGGGGGAGGGGGCAGATCGTCGCTCTCCCAGTCCGGCAGGATCAGCGGTTGCTGGCGCACCAGCTGATGCTCGATCTGGCGGCTGTCGAGAGTCAGATTGGCCGCTTTGCCGGTGGCAAGGGGCAGGGTAAAGGCGAAGGTAGAGCCAACGCTCGGCTCGCTCTCGACGAACAGCTCGCCCCCCATCAGGTGCACCAGCTGGCGGGTGATGGAGAGGCCAAGGCCAGCTCCCTGCTTGCTTACCTCCGGGCTCATCTGCACCAGCGGCTCGAAGATATGTTCCAGATGGTCGGGGGCGATGCCGATGCCGGTATCCGTGACCTTGATGCGCAGGAAGTTGTTCTCGACGATGGCACTGAGCACCACCTTGCCCTGCGGCGTGTACTTGATGGCGTTGCCCACCAGGTTGTAGAGCACCTGTTCGAGTCGTTGCTCGTCGGCCAGCACCGGCGGTAGTTCGGCCGGGCTGATATCCACCAGGGTGAGGGGTTTGGCCTGCACCAGATGCTGGCAGAGGTCCAGCACCAGCCGGATAACCCCCTTGGATGAGACGGGCTGGGAGTGGATCTCCAGCTGGCCGTAGCGCATCTGATGGTAGTCCAGCAGATCGTCCACCAGACGGGCCAGGCCATCGGCGCTCTTGATGATGAGGCCGAGCTGCTTTTGCTGCCCTTCGGTCAAATCCTGCTGGCTGGCGAGCATCGACTCGGCCATCCCCTTGATACCGTGAATGGGGGTGCGCAGCTCGTGGGAGGTGTTGGCCAGCAGTTCATCCTTGAGCTTGTCCGCCTGCTGCAGGCTGAGGTTCTGCTTGTGGGTCAGCTTGACCTGCTGTTGCAGCTCCTGGGTCTGCTGTTCGATCAGTTCGATCTTGTCCTTCACCGAGCGCTGCATATGGCGAAACGCCTCGGCCAGCCGGTCGATATCATCGCCGGTGCGCTCGATGGCGATGGGGTGATCCAGCGCGCCGTCGGCCACCTGCTCGGCCGCTTCGGTGAGAGAGCGCAGCGGCGCCGTGATGGAGTGGGATAGCCAGCGGGAGAAGAGGATCAGCAGCAGTACCGAGCCCGCCCCCAGCACAATCACCAGAGTTTCCAGCTGGCGGATCGGGGCATAGGCTTCCCGGGTGGAGATCTCGGCGATAAAGGCCCACTCGGTATCGAACACCTTCACCTGGGTGTAGGCGGCCAGCACCTCGTCATCCTGATAGGAGTGGAACAGCCCGACCCCCTGCTCGCCGGAGAGCGTCTTGGTGATGAGGGGTGTTTGCAGCGGCCGGAAATTGGGGCTGAAGCTGTTCTCGACGCTGAACTCCGGTGCCAGCCAGGCATCGGCGCGCATCCGCTTGTCAGGGCCGATCAGGATGGTCTCGCCGGTCTCGCCCAGCCCCTCCCGCTCCGCCATGATCTGGTTGAGCTTGTCCGGCAGCAGCTCGAAAATCACCACCCCACGCACATAGTCGTACTGCATCACGGGCGCCGCCATGTAGGCGACCACCTGCCCGGTCAGCTCGTTGCGGCCAAAATCGGTGAACTCGAAGATCTGCTGCGGTTTCTGGCCGCCATCGAGGCGGCGTTTGATCTTGGCAAAGGTCTGGCCCAAGCCACTGCCCTGATAGGGGCCGGAGAGCAGATTGGTGGCAAAGTTAGGGTGCTTGGTGACCGAATAGACCACATCACCGTTGAGGTCCACCAGAAAGATGTCGCTGTAGTTGGACTTGCGCACCATGTCGGCATAGCCGCGATGAAAGCGCTGGTGCACCCGGCCATACATCTCGTCGGCGAGGATAAGCGCCGTGATGGAGGGTTCGATCTCCACCTGACTGTCCGGTTTGCGCAGTTGATCCCAGGAGCCTGGCAGATAGCGGGCCTGAGCACGGCTGCGGGCCTCCTGCGGTGTGGTGCCCAACTTCTCGAAGGCGCCGGTAAAGCCATAGAAACGGCCGATACTGTTGCCGGCAAAATCCTGCTGGGAGAAGTTGATGATCTGCTCTTTGAGGTTGTTGAAGTAATCCTCGAGCTGACTCTTCTTGATATTACGAACGGAGACCAGATGGTTGGAGGTCTGGGTGGTGAGATCCTTGCCGTGGCTGTATAGGAAGAAGAGGGTGATGACCAAAAAGGGCACCATGCCCAACATGAAAAAAGCCAGCATTAACTGCGGCCTGAGCCCACGAAGCGTGAAGATCCATTTCATCTTGTGATTTTCAATTGAGAATCCGGTTATTAAGCCGCTCAAGTCTCGAACGAAAGCGTAATCATTTCAACGACTTTATCCCAAATTCGCTTGGTGGGTCACAGCTGGCTGGAGAAAAATGCAGCAAGGCGTTTAAACCCTGAGCAAACAGTCTGCATCAGGGCTTAAATTGCGAAAAAGGGGTTGTGCTGGCGCTCGTGGTACGTATAATGCGCCTCGTTGTCAGGCAACTGGCACGAAAGCAGTAACGCGGGAATAGCTCAGTTGGTAGAGCACGACCTTGCCAAGGTCGGGGTCGCGAGTTCGAGTCTCGTTTCCCGCTCCAA
>NZ_JAAKSD010000026.1:0-15484 GCF_049173735.1 Aeromonas sp. 602396
TGCTGCGGGAGTGGAATTCTACTCAACCGCCTTCTCGAGTCAAGCCTTATTTTCAAAGGCTTTTCGAGGTTATCGACGAGGTTGTTTGCGTTGCCGCTTGCCGTGTCGATGGAGGCGCATTATAGGGATCTGGATCACGCTTGCAAGGGTGTTTTCGAATTAAATTCGCACTTTTGGTTCAACCGTTCACTAATCACCCAAAAAGCGCATTTATCCTGCAACAACACACCCGTTTGGCGAGCTCGCTATCCTCTAGATGGCGTGGCGGTGGTAGCAGATCAAGGTTGTGGCGATTTGGTCTCTCTACATCTATATGCATGGTGATCGAGGTCACGCCTTCGGGTAACATAGCGCCCCTTTGCGATTCACACACTCTTGGGCTTTGGAGAGTTTAATGCCTTTTGCACTTGGCCAGCGTTGGATTAGTGATACAGAGACGGATCTGGGGTTGGGGACTGTCGTTGCTGTTGAAGGACGCATGGTTACCCTGTTGTTTCCGGCTACCGGTGAAAACCGCATGTATGCCAAAGAAGAGGCGCCGGTCACCCGGGTCAGCTTCAATGTGGGCGATCAGATCACCAGTCACGAAGACTGGACCATGACGGTCGAAGAAGTGCAGGAGAAAGACGGCCTGCTTATATATGTAGGTGTGCGCACCGACAATGATGAGCCCGTTGCCCTCAAAGAAGTGTTTCTCAACAACTTTATCAAGTTCAACAAGCCGCAGGATCGCCTGTTCGCCGGTCAGATCGATCGGATGTCCCGCTTCACCCTGCGCTACGAGGCGCTGGTGAACCAGCACCAACGTCGTCGCAACCCGACTCGTGGTCTCGCCGGTGGCCGGGTCAGCCTGATCCCACACCAGCTCTATATCGCCCATGAAGTGGGTCACCGCTACGCTCCGCGCGTACTGCTGGCCGATGAGGTAGGTCTGGGCAAAACCATCGAAGCGGGCATGGTCATTCATCAGCAACTGCTCTCCGGCCGTGCCCATCGCGTACTCATTCTGCTGCCCGAAACTTTGCAGCACCAATGGCTGGTCGAAATGCTGCGCCGCTTCAACCTGCACTTCTCCCTGTTTGACGAGGAGCGCTGCATCGAGGCGTTTGCTGATGCGGAGAACCCCTTCGAGACCGAACAGCTGGTGATCTGCAGCCTCGACTTCCTGCGCAAGAAGCGTCGTCGCTTCGAGCAGGTGCTGGAAGCCGAGTGGGATCTGCTGGTTGTCGACGAAGCCCACCATCTGGAGTGGAGTGAAGAGGCGCCGAGCCGTGCCTATGAGATGGTGGAAGCCCTGGCCGAACAGGTGCCGGGCGTACTGCTGCTGACCGCAACCCCGGATCAGCTGGGCCACCAGAGCCACTTTGCCCGTCTGCGCCTGCTCGACCCGGAGCGTTTCTACGACTATGAGGCTTTCCTCGCCGAGGAGCAGGCCTATGGTCAGGTCGCCAGCGCAGCGCAGGAGCTGCTGGATGGCGAGACCCTGAGCGATGAAGCCAGACAGATCCTCGCCAGCCAGCTGGAAGGGCTAGACTTGAGCGATGCCGCCGCCCGCCAGCAGGCGGTCGCCAAGCTGCTGGACCAGCATGGCACCGGCCGGGTGCTGTTCCGCAACAGCCGCGCCAATATTCAGGGCTTCCCCGAGCGTCACCTCAACGTCTACCCCATGCCGCTGCCGGAGCAGTACAAGACTGCCATCAAGGTGATGGGCATGATGGGTGGCAACGGTGGCGATCTGCAGACCCGCGCCCTGCGCTACCTCTATCCCGAGAAGATCTTCCAGCAGTTCGAAGGCGACAACGCCACCTGGACCCAGTTCGACCCACGCGTTGAATGGTTGCTGGAGCTGCTGCTCTCTGCCCGTCAGCAGAAGGTGCTGGTGATCTGCTCCGAAGCAGCGACCGCCATCGCGCTGGAAGAGGCGCTGCGCACCCGTGAAGGGATCCGTGGTGCCGTGTTCCACGAAGGGATGTCGATCCTTGAGCGGGACAAGGCCTCCGCCTATTTCGCCCAGCAAGAGGGTGGCGCCCAGGTGCTGCTCTGCTCCGAGATCGGCTCAGAGGGTCGCAACTTCCAGTTTGCCAGCCATCTGGTGCTGTTCGATCTGCCTCTCAACCCGGATCTGCTGGAACAGCGTATCGGCCGACTGGATCGCATCGGTCAGCAGAATACCGTCGAAATCCATGTTCCCTATCTGGAGGGTACCTCCCAGCGCGCCCTGCAGCTCTGGTATCACGATGGCCTCGATGCGTTCGAGCAGACCTGCCCGACCGCTCGCCCGGTATTCGAAGCTGTACGTGAAGAGCTGTTCGAGCTGCTGGCCGCCAACACCGGCGATCAGGCAGCCCTCGACGCCCTGCTGGTCAAGACCCGCGAACTGCACGAGCCGCTCAAGGCTCGACTGGAGCAGGGCCGCGATCGCCTGCTGGAGATCCACTCCAGCGGTGGCGCCGCCGCTCAGCAACTGGTCGACAAGCTGGCCGCCGAAGATGATGACACCGGCATGATCTCCTTCGCCCTCAAGATGTTCGACGAGATCGGCGTCAATCAGGATGACCGTGGCGAGAACGCGCTGGTGCTGACCCCCGGGGATCACATGCTGGTCTCCAGCTTCCCGGGCTTGCCGCAAGATGGCATGACCATCACCTTCGATCGCAACACTGCCCTGTCGCGGGATGACATGGCGCTGCTCTCCTGGGATCACCCCATGATGCGCGGCGGTATCGACCTGATCCTGGGCTCCGAGATCGGTGCCACCTCGGTCGCACTGCTCAAGAACAAGGCACTGCCCATCGGCTCCATCCTGCTTGAGCTGATCTTCGTTGCCGAGTCTGCGGCCCATCCCCAGCTCTACCGCTTCATGCCGCCGACGCCGATCCGTCTGCTGATGGACAAGAACGGCCAGAATCTGGGTGAGAAAGTGGCGTTCGATGCCTTCAACCGCCAGCTGACTCCGGTCAATCGCCACCTCGGCAGCAAGCTGGTGACTGCATCCCAACCGGTGATCCACGGTCTGATCGGCAAGGGCCAGGCCATTGCCGAAGAGCTGAAAGCCGGGATTGTCGACAAGGCCCGCACCCAGATGGCGCAGACCCTGCAGCAGGATCTGGATCGTCTGGAAGCGCTCAAGGCAGTCAACCCGAACGTGCGCGACAGCGAACTGGATTATCTGCGCAATCTGCAGGCAGAATTGCACCACCTGATCGATCAGACCCAACTCAAGCTGGATGCCATCCGCTTTATCGTGGTCACCCATAACTGACAAGGTACCGACCGACAGCGGCCAGACCCAGCTCAAACTGGATACCCAAGGCCGCTTTGTCGTGGTTACCCATAACTGATGGGGGCTTGCCCCCACCTTCTGATGCGAGACATTTATGTTTGAATACTCACCGCCTCTGGAACCCTGGCTCGATATCCTGTTCAAGGACAAGGACATCATGGTGGTCAACAAGCCCACTGGCCTGCTAAGCGTCCCCGGGCGCGGCCCCGAGAATGAAGACAGCGTCCTGCATCGGGTGAAACAGCAGCACCCCAAGGCGGCGGCAGCTCATCGCCTCGACATGTCCACCACAGGCATCATTGTCATTCCCCTCAATCCCAACTCTCATCGGGAGCTGAGTCGGCAATTTCGCGAGCGGGAGACCGAGAAGCACTACCTCGCCTGGGTATGGGGTGAGCCGGAAGCAGAGTCGGGACAGGTTGACCTGCCGCTCTGCGTCGACTGGCCCAACCGCCCGAAGCAGAAGGTGGATCACGAGGAGGGGCGTCACGCCCTGACCCTGTGGGAAAAACTGAAAGTGGAGAGCGGCAACAGCCTGATCAAGCTGACTCCCATCACAGGTCGCTCGCACCAGTTGCGCGTCCATATGCTGGAGCTGGGGCATCCGATCCTGGGTGACAACCTCTACGCCCATCCGGATGCGCTGGCGGCTGCCCCCCATCTCTACCTGCATGCGGCCATGCTGACCATCAGCCACCCCCGCAGCGGGGAACGGATGACCTTCGAGGCGCCGGCTCCTTTCCCGGTCTGATCCCGCAAATCGCAGAGATAAAAAAGCCCCCATCGCGAGATGGGGGCTTTTTCATTAGGGTCAGACGCGAATATCGATCTTGCTTCCCAAAGAAGCGCTGGCCGATGTCGGTGCAACCGGCGCTGATTGCGCTGCGTTTTGCAGCAGCTTCAGCGCAGCTTCGCCCTCTTGGGTCTGCTGTTTCTTGGCCAGACTGGCCGTCATCAGAGCAGAACCAAACGACGCATTTGCAGAACTTGATATATCCATAGGGTTCCTCCTGCATTCAACAGTATCGGCCAAGCGGCCCCGAACATAAGCACTGAATGCAAAACAATCTGACAGTTGCTTTTCTATCAATCAGATAGCACTAGCATTCATGGCCCCTGTTCACCGCTGGATGACACCTTCAAGCTCCTGTGCCGTCATCGGCCGAAGCACCTTGCAAGGGTTGCCAGCCGCCACCACGTTGGCTGGCACATCTTTGGTCACCACCGAACCGGCACCGATGACGCTGTTGTCACCAATGGTTACGCCTGGGCAGATAACAGTGCTGCCGCCAATCCAGACGTTGTGACCGATCCGCACCTGCTTGCCGAACTCGACACCCCTGATGCGCGGCGCCACCGCCACCGGGTGAGCGGCGGTGTAGATCTGCACCCCGGGCGCCAGCAGCACGTTGTCGCCGATGTGTACCTCGCAGACGTCGAGGATGGTGCAGCCTACGTTGGCGTAGAAGTTCTCGCCGACGAAGATGTTGGCACCATAGTCGCAGAAGAATGGTGGATTGATGGCACACTCCTGGCCGCGGCCACCGAGCAGTTCGTGCAGCAAAGCATCCCGCGCTGGTTTCTCCTGCCAGCTGGTGTTGAAGGTGTGATAGAGCCGGCGGCAGCGCTCGCGCGCCGCTTTGAGCTCAGGGTCAGCCGCATCATAAGGCTCCCCCGCCACCATCTTCTGCCACTCGGTACCGCGCACCACCTTCTCCATTACCTACTCCATCAGCCAGATCAGGGATTCATAAGGGCGCAGCATACCCGATTGCGGTCGGGCCGGGCTATCCGGGTAGTTGCCGAGCAGCAGCCGACCTTGCCCGCTTTGCAGCTCGGCAGGCAAGGCAAACTCAACCGGCTCGCCGTAGAAGTTGCTCACCACCAGCAGGGTCTGACCGTTGGCGCGGCGGGCATAGGCCCAGATCTGCGGGTGCCCGGTCAGCAGCTCCTGATAATCCCCCTGGGTGAAGATGGGGTGCGCCTTGCGCAGGGCGATGAGATCCCGGTAGTGCCAGAACACCGAGTGCTGGTCGGCCAGCGCCGCCTCGGCATTGATCTCGGAATAGTTGGCGGCTGGCTTGAGCCAGGGTGTCCCGTTGGTGAAACCGGCGTTGGCCGCAGCGCTCCACTGCATCGGGGTGCGCGAGTTGTCGCGGGACTTGGCACCGAGAATGGCGAGGATCTCGGCCTCGCTCATCCCTTCGGCCTGCTTGATGGCAAAGATGTTGCGGCTCTCCACATCCTGATAGTCATCGATGCGCTGATAGCCGGGGTTGGTCATGCCGATCTCCTCCCCCTGATAGATGTAGGGGGTGCCCTGCAAACCGTGCAGCGTGCTGGCCAGCATCTTGGCGGCCACAACCCGATGCTCGCCCTCGTCACCGAAGCGGGAGACGATGCGCGGCTGATCGTGGTTGCACCAGAACAGCGCCGACCACCCCTTGCCGTGCATGCCACTCTGCCAGTGGTTGAAGATGCGCTTGAGTTCGATGAAATCGAACGGAGCCTTGGTCCACTTGTCGCCGTTGGGGTAATCCACCTTGAGGTGATGGAAGTTGAACACCATGGAGAGCTCGGAGCCATCGAGGGCGCCATAGCGCTGACAGTGCTCCAGTGAAGTAGAGGACATCTCCCCCACCGTCATGGCGCCGACAGGAGCAAACACGTCGCGGCTCACGTCCTGCAAAAATTCGTGGATGCGCGGCCCGTCGGTGTAGAAGCGGCGGCCATCGCCAATCTCGTCGTTCGGGAACGCCTGATCCTTGGAGATAAGGTTGATAACGTCGAGGCGGAACCCATCCACCCCCTTCTTGGCCCAGAAGTGGATGATATTTTTCACCTCGGCACGCACCGCCGGATTTTCCCAGTTGAGATCCGCCTGCTCGCGGGCAAACAGGTGCAGGTAGTACTGACCGGTGGCAGAGTCCAGCTCCCAGGCGCTGCCGCCAAACTTGGATTGCCAGTTGTTGGGCACGCAGCCATCCACCGGATCGCGCCAGATGTAGTAGTCGCGGTAGGGGCTGTTTTTATCCCCCAGCGCCGACTTGAACCAGGCGTGCTCGGTGGAGGTGTGGTTGACCACGATATCCATCACGATGCGGATGTCGCGCGCGTGGGCGGCGGTCAGCAGCGCCTCGAAATCAGCCATGGTGCCGTAGGCGGGGTCGATGGCGTAGTAGTCGGCGATGTCGTAGCCGTTGTCCACCTGCGGCGAGACGTAGACCGGGGTCAGCCAGAGGGCATCGACCCCCAGCGTCTTGAGGTAATCGAGGCGGGCCATGATCCCCTTGAGATCGCCGGTGCCACGGGCAGCGGAATCCTGAAAGCTCTTGGGATAGATCTGGTAAATCACGGCGCTCTGCCACCAGGGTGTTTGGCTCATGGCTCTTTCTCTTGTCACAAATTGAAAAGGGAGAGGGCGACCCGCAAGGTCGCCCGGACAATCAGATTCAGGCGCTGGCTTCGGCCAGCTTGCCGGCCGCTTGCTGGCGCTTGTAGACCAGCAGAGTCAGCACCACCGGTACCACGATGGCGACCAGCATGGCGAGGGAGTAAACGGCCCAGTATTGCGGCTGGATGGAGAGGATGCCCGGCAGGCCGCCTACCCCGATGCCGTTGGCCATCACCCCGGCGAAACCGCAGATGAGGGCTGCAAGGCTGGAGCCCACCATGGCGCACAGCATGGGGAACTTGTACTTGAGGTTGATACCGTACATCGCCGGTTCGGTCACCCCGAGATAGGCGGAGATGGCGGCAGGCACCGAAATCTCCCGCTCGTTCTCCTTGCGGCTAATCAGAATGATGCCGACGACCGCAGACGCCTGAGCGATGTTGGAGAGGGCGATAAGCGGCCAAATCGGGGTGCCACCCATGCTCTGCATCAGTTGCAGATCCACCGCGTTGGTGGTGTGGTGGATGCCGGTGATGACCAGCGGCGCGTAGAGGAATCCGAACAGGGCGGCACCGATAGGGGCGAAGGAGCCGGTCATGGCCGCCTTGGCAGCGAAGCCGACGCCATCACCAATCCAGCGGCCGAACGGGCCGATAAAGGCGTGAGCCACGATCACCGCCAGCAGCAGCGAGACAAACGGCACAATCACCAGATAGAGGTAAGCCGGAATGATCCGCTTGAGGTTGGTCTCAACCCAGGCGAGGAAGACACCCGCCAGCAGCGCCGGAATGACCTGTGCCTGATAGCCCACCTTCTGGATCACGAACAGGCCGAAGTCCCACACCTCGGGAGTCTGCTGACCAATGCCGTAGGCGTTCATCAACTGCGGTGACACCAGCGTCACCCCCAGCACAATACCCAAGATCTCGGAGCCGCCCATCTTCTTCACTGCAGACCAGCAGACACCGACCGGCAGGAAGTGGAAGATCGCCTCGCCCAGCAGCCAGAGGAAGGCGTGCACCTGAGACCAGAACTGGCTGATCTCGGTGAGGGTGTGAGTACCATCGTCGAACATCTTGATGTCGCCGATGACGTTGCGAAAGCCCAGGATCAGACCGCCGGTGATGATGGCGGGCAGCAGCGGAACGAAGATCTCCGCCAGATGGGAAATGCCCCGCTCCAGCGGGTTCATGTTCTGGCGGGCCGCCTGCTTGGCGGTCTCCTTGCTGCCGCCGCTGACGCCGAGCTGCTCGGTCAGCGCCTTGTACCACTGCTCTACCTCGTTACCGATCACCACCTGGAATTGACCGCCCTGGGTGAAGCTTCCCTTCACCGCCGGGATGGTTTCGATAGCCTTGCTGTCGGCCTTGGCCGGATCGTTCAGGACGAAGCGCAACCGGGTCAGGCAGTGGCTGACGGTGGCGATGTTCTCCTTGCCGCCGATCTTGTCGATCAGGGTGGCAAGCTGCTGTGCGTTGATCTTGGACATGGGTCTTCCCTCTGTGACGCCATTGAATAGTGGTCTGTATCGCCCTTTTGAGCCAGTCTGTCGGCCGGAGCGTTTTTGGTATCGTTCCCATTTAGCATGCCGACAATCCGGCCAGATCGAAATGGGAACGTTCCCAAATCGTGGCCAGCGTCACAAAAAGCACATTTTTTGTTCAGTCGGAAGTGATGGGGCTCACAGGGTTCGGCAGGGGGCGATAGTCACCAGCGGAGGCTGATCCTGCTCAATCTGGCCGAGCAGCTGACGCGCCGCCTGCTCCCCCGCCCCTTTGTAACCAAGATCGAGACTGAGGGCGTTGGGGAAGAGGAAACTGAGCATGGGGTTGTTGCCAAGACCGGTCACCAGCACCTCACTACGCCCTTGTTCTTGCAGGTATTTTGCCGCACCAATGGCGAGGGTGTCGCTGGCGCAGACCAGCGCCTGGGTGGAGGGGGTAAGCAGCTCGGCCGCCAGCCGGTAGCCGCTCTGCAGGCTGAGATCGCCGAGGGCGCTGCGCGGGCGCAACCCCTGCTCTGCGCAGTAAGCGAGATAGGCGTCTAGGCGGCGCTGGCCTGTGGTGAGATCCGAGGCATCCACCCCCAGATAGGCGATATCGCGGGCGCCACGGCTTGCCAGCTGCGCCAGCATGGTGCGCACCGCACCGGCGTCGTCAAAACAGACCGAGGAGAAACCGGGATATTCACGGGCGACCAGCACCAGCTTCTCTTTCAGCGGCGCCATGGCGGCATAGTCCAAGTCATTGAAGGCGAACAGGATAATGCCATCCACCCCGCGCCGCTCCAGCACCGCCAGATGCTCCTGTACCTTGGCGGGGGAGAACTTGCTCTCCATCAGCACAGCATCGTAGCCGCGCTGATAGAGGGTCTCCAGCATGCCGCGCACCGCCTGATTCTCCGAGCTGGAGTCGAGCCGCGAGACGATGATCCCCACCACCTGCTGGCTCTGGCTGCGCATGGCCCGCGCCGATTTGCTCGGCACGAAGCTATGTTCGGCGATGATCTGCTCCACCCGCTCGCGGGTCTCCTGCTTCACCTTGGGATCCTGATTGAGCACCCGGGAGACGGTCGACTTGCCGACGCCACTCAGTCTGGCGATATCGAGGATGGTCAGTTTCTTGTCCATGAATTGGCTCACAGGAGGCTAGGCGGTGGAATTGCCCACATTGTTGTGATTAACCCCTGTGAATACAAGCCCATGGCGTTAGAATGCCCTTTTTGCCCCGCCGTCAGGGTGTGTGGGCACAGCACAGGATGCCCATCATGGATCTGCTGGCCAGTATGCTCTTCTCCCTCTCCATCACAGGCCCCATCTGCGTGGTGCTGCTGCTCGGCATCTTGCTCAAGCGGCTGGGGCTGCTGCCGGATCCCTTTACCGAATCCGCCTCGCGACTGGTATTTCAGGTCACCCTGCCCGCCCTGCTCTTTCTCAGTATTCTGGGTACCAACTTCGCCACCATGCCGAGCCTCTGGTTTATCGGCTATGGCCTGCTCGCCACCGTTATCAGCTATCTGGTGCTGGAACTGCTGGCCGGACGTTTTATCGGGGAGCAGCGACTGCGCGGGATCTTCGTGCAAGGTAGCTTTCGCGGCAACAGCGCCATTATCGGGCTCGCCTATGTGCAGAACGCCTACGGCCACGAGGGGTTGGGGGCGGCGGCCTTCTATGTCGGCGCGGTGACCGTGCTCTACAACATTCTCGCAGTGATCACCCTCACCCGCAGTCTCGGCGGCGCCACCGGTATCCGCCCCATTCTGCTCGGCATCATCAAGAATCCCCTGATCATCGCCATTGTGGCGGCGCTGCCCTTTACCCTGTTCGGTATCAAGATGCCGCAACTGCTGCTCACCACCGGCAGCTACTTCGCCAACATGACGTTGCCGCTGGCGCTGCTCTGCACCGGCGCCTCCCTCAGCCTGGATGCTCTGCGTGGTGGTGCAGCCATTGCGGGCTGGGCCAGCATCATGCGGCTCTGTCTCATTCCGGCTGCGTTCACTCTTGGGGCGGCCCTGCTCGGCTTCAGCCATCTGGAGCTGGGTATTCTGTTTCTCATCAGCGCCACCCCGACTGCCGCCGCCAGCTATGTGATGACCCGTGCCATGGGGGGCGACAGCGTGCTGGCCGCGAACATCATCGCCACCACCACCCTCGGTTCGCTGGTCACTACCAGCCTCGGGGCAACTCTGATGAACTATCTGGGTCTTATGTACTGAGGCTTGACCTTGCCGGAGGCGGCAGCTTTAGGCTGGCGCTCATCAACAGAGGAGATATCCCATGACCATCGAACTCACCGTGTCCGGCATGTCCTGCGGTGGCTGCGCCGCCAGTCTGCAAAAAGCCCTGCTGGCCCAGCCTGCAGTCACCACCGCAACCGTCGATTTCACCAGCAGCAAGGCCGTCATCGAGAGCGAGCTGAGCAAGGCCGAGCTGATCGCCCTGATCGAAGACAAGGGTTTCTCTGCGAGTTAAATTATCTCCATAGAGGTATAAAACAGGTTAAAAATCTGTACTCACCTGTCTTTTGGTGAGTTTTATCACAGACCCGGGTTATTAAACGGGCAAACTTGCTGCGATTATTCCAACCATAAGGATTTGCAGCATGACCCTACCGATCCGCAAGACCCTGCTCGCCGCCGTCGTCGGCCTGACCCTCTCCCCCATGGCAATGGCCCTGCCCAACGTCCATATTCTGGCAACCGGCGGCACCATTGCCGGGGCAGGCCAGTCCGCGACCCAGTCCAACTACGAGGCAGGCAAGGTGGCCATCGAAACCCTGATCGCCGCCGTGCCCGAGATGAAAAACGTGGCCGACGTGCAGGGTGAGCAGGTGGTCAAGATCGGCTCCCAGGACATGAACGACGAGGTGTGGCTCAAGCTGGCCAAGCGGGTCAACGAGCTGCTGGCCAAGGATGACGTGGATGGCATTGTCATCACCCACGGCACCGACACCATGGAAGAGACCGCCTACTTCCTCAATCTGACCGTCAAGAGCGACAAGCCGGTGGTGCTGGTCGGCGCCATGCGCCCCTCCACTGCCATGAGTGCCGATGGCCCGCTCAATCTCTACAACGCCGTAGTGACCGCCTCCGACCCCGCCTCCAAGGGCCGTGGCGTGATGGTGGCGATGAACGACACCGTGCTGGATGCCCGCGACGTCACCAAGACCAACACCACCGGGGTGCAAACCTTCGCCTCCCCCAACTTTGGCCCGCTCGGCTACATCCACAACGGCAAGATCGACTATCAGCGCAGCCCGGCCCGTCTGCACACCAGCAAGACGCCGTTTGACGTGAGCAAGCTCGACAAGCTGCCGCAAGTTGGCATCGTCTACAGCTACGCCAACGCCACCGACTTGCCGGCCAAGGCGATGGTGGATGCCAAGTTCGACGGCATCGTCAGCGCCGGGGTGGGCAACGGCAACCTCTACCACACCCTGTTCGACACCCTGGCCAAGGCGAGCAAGGATGGCATCCGCGTCGTGCGCTCCGCCCGCGTGCCGACCGGCGCCACCACCCTGGATGCCGAGATCGATGATGCCAAGTACGGCTTCGTGGCCTCCGGCACTCTCAACCCGCAGAAAGCTCGGGTGCTGCTGATGCTCTCCCTGACCCAGAGCAAGGATCCAGCCCAGATCCAGCGCTGGTTCCAGCAGTTCTGATAACGGTTGTCTGACAAGTGACAAGCAAGGGCGGGACTTCCCGCCCTTTTCCATCCTGCATGCAATGCCACTTCGCCAAGCACCCGCCTCACCCATTACGTCGTTTGGCGAGGTCATCCTTCCCTTTTCCGGCCATCTTTTTCAGCCATCCCAGAGCGCTGTCATCAAATTAGCGAGCCGGATCACCCGCTTTCACAAGCGCATCGCCGCCAAATTCATTACACTGCCAGCGATCTTATCCACTCAAGGAGTGCTGTTGCTGTATGGAAATATTGATCCTGCTGGGATTGATTTTGCTTAATGGCGTCTTCGCCATGTCAGAAATCGCCATCGTCACCGCACGCAAGGCTCGCCTCGGCAAGCTTGCCTCTGAAGGCAACCGTTCCGCCGCCATTGCCCTCAAACTGGGCGAAGACCCGACCCATTTTCTCTCTGCCGTCCAAATCGGCATTACCAGCATAGGTCTGCTCAACGGTATCTACGGCGAATCCCTGCTGGCCCAGCCCTTCTCCCTCTGGTTGCAGGAGTGGGGACTCCCGGCCAAGAGCAGTGGCCTGATCGCCACCATCATAGTGGTGGTGGTGGTGACTTACCTCTCCATCGTGGTAGGGGAGCTGGTGCCCAAGCGGCTGGGCCAGCTCAATGCCGAGCGCATCGCCTGTCTGGTGGCCCGCCCCATGCACTGGCTCGCCACCCTGACCCGCCCCTTCGTCTGGCTGCTGTCGGCCTCTACCAATGCCAGCCTGCGGCTGCTGCGGGTCAACCAGAACGGCAGCGCCAACGTCACCGAGGAGGAGATCCACGCCATGCTGGTGGAGGGCTCTGAAGCCGGGGTGATCGAGGATCATGAACACACCATGCTGCGCAACGTCTTCCGTCTCGACGAGCGCAGCCTCTCCTCCCTGATGGTGCCGCGCAGCGATATCCGCTATCTGGATCTGGCTCTGCCGCTGGAGACCAACCTGCAGCGGCTGGTGGAGTATCGCCACAGCTATTTTCCGGTCTGCGACGGCAACCTGTCAGAATTGGTGGGTATCATCAATGTCAGCAAGGTGCTGCACGCCTATATCAAGGGGGAGCCCATCGATCTGGCTGCCCTGACCCAGGAGGGCAGCCTGCTGCCCGAGACCCTCAACGGCGTCGAGCTGCTCAACCACTTCCGCACCCACAGCGAACAGATGGCGCTGGTGGTGGACGAATATGGCGAGTTGCAGGGACTGGTCACCCAGCAGGATCTGCTGGAGGCGCTGGCGGGGGATTTCCAGCAGGAGGATGGCGAGAACAACTGGGCCTTCCGGCGCGCCGACGGCAGCTGGCTGCTCGATGGCCTGATCCCGCTGCCGGAGTTGAAGGACTGTCTGGAGTTAGTTCGTCTGCCAGAAGAAGAAAAACATCACTATCACACCCTCGGAGGGCTTATCATGCTGCTCCTTGGTCGTGTTCCACAAACCGGCGATCTGGTGACACTGGAACAGTGGCAACTGGAAATTGTTGACATGGATGGCCTGCGCATCGACAAGGTGCTCGCCATGCCCTTGACCGATCAACCCAGCTAACCTGCGGAGTTTGCAAGTATGGAGCAGTTTTACCAACTGGCTCACGCCTTTATGAATCACGATCTGAACACACTTTCCGATCCCAAGATGGCCTTCATGATCTGTGGTGTGATTCTGACGTTTCTGGTACTGGAAAACGGATTCATCCCTACCGCCTTTCTGCCCGGTGACAGCCTGCTGATCCTGACCGGCGTGCTCATCTATCAGGATGTATTGTCTCTCGGGGTAATCCCGCTGTTGATCATGGCTACCTTTGTCGGCACCTGGCTCGGTTACATGCAGGGGCGCTTTCTCGGCCACACCCAGCTCTACCATCGGCTGATGTCCCACGTGGAAGAGCGGCACCAGCAGAAGGTCTACCACCTGCTGGACAAGTACGGGATCATCACCCTGATCACCGCTCGCTATATCGCCTTCGTGCGCACCGCCTACCCCTACATCGTCGGTGCCACCGAGCTGCCCCAGGGGCGCTTTCTCATCGTCAATCTGATCAGCTCCATCATGTGGATCTGCCCGCTGGTCGGGTTTGGCTACTACCTGAGCCACACCAAGCTGGCCGCCGAATACCAGACCCAGTTCTTCAATATCATCATCTATCTGCCGGTGGCCCTGCTGGTGGGTGGCATGGTGGCACTGGTCTGGCGCTGGATCAGCAAACGCAGGGCCGCACAGCCGCGGGATTGACCCCTCGCCCAGCGCCCAACCCGAAAGCCCTCGCTAGAGGGCTTTTTTGATCGCCAATTTTGCGCAAATAGCAGAAATAGTCCCGCTCGGCCCTTGTAAAGCCGGGGTAAAAATGAGTGAATCTAGCGCCTTTTTTTGGATGGGAATGGAGTCGGTTGTATGTGGTGTCGGATTCGCGCAGCAGCGCTGGTTGTCGGGTTGATGGGAATGCTGGGATTGCCTGCGGTCAGCGCGGCACCCAACCCAGCCAAACTGGAAGTACGCTCAAGCAGCGCTCTGGTCGTGGATGTAAAAACGGGCAAGACGCTCTACCAGAAGAATGCCACCAAGGTGCGTCCCATCGCCTCTCTCACCAAGCTGATGACAGCGCTGGTGGTGCTGGATGCCAAGCAGAATCTCAACCAGACCATCACGGTCGACAAGAACGATCTGGATCGGGTCAAACACACCCACTCCCGCATCCGCATGGGCACCAAGGTGACCCGCCGCGACGCCCTGCATCTGGCGCTGATGTCCTCCGAAAACCGGATGGCCTCGGCACTGGCGCGTCACTATCCGGGCGGTCGCAGCGCCTTCGTGCGAGCCATGAACAACAAGGCCAGACAGCTGGGTATGCGTAATACCCACTTCTACGACTCCACCGGCCTCTCCACCCGCAACGTCTCCACCGCCCAGGATCTGGGCAAGCTGGCCGCCGCCGCCTATCGCCAGCCGCTGATCCGTCAGTTCACTCAGGATGAGAACCGGGAGATGCGCTTCAGCGCCCCCGCCTACAGCCTGATGTTCAACAACACCAACCCGCTGGTGAAAAACCCGGATTGGGACGTGCGCCTCTCCAAGACCGGCTTCACTGACGAAGCGGGTCGCTGTCTGGTGATGCGCGCCAAACCGGACAGCCGCGAGCTTGCCATCGTGCTACTCAACTCGGTGGGCAAACGCACCCCCATCGGCGATGCCAACCGCATTCGCAAATGGTTGAAAAGCTGAGTAAATATCTCGACACAAAAGGATGCTGCGGCATCCTTTTTTATTGCCTGCAGAACGCCTCTGCAGGCCTTGCAGGATGTTGATGAGCGAACCCTTAGTGATGTCTGCGCGGCATCTGCCGTTGCAACGGCAGGCATACAGCGCGCCTATAGATGAGGCAAAGGGTGGTGAGGGGTTGCACCGTTCAGAAGAACTGTGAGCAATCACAGACAGGGGAAGAAATAAGGACAAGAACAGCCAGGTAAACGGGCGATCCCCCCTCAACAGCGCACGGGGATCCGCACCAAAGAGTTAAATGTCGCCCATAAAAAAACAGCCTCGACCGAAGTCGAGGCTGTCTGTATGGTGCGCCCGAGAGGATTCGAACCTCTGACCACCTGGTTCGTAGCCAGGTACTCTATCCAGCTGAGCTACGGGC
>NZ_JAAKSD010000027.1:0-10502 GCF_049173735.1 Aeromonas sp. 602396
TGTGGCATTCGCCATGCGAGAGTAGGACACTGCCAGGCACCCAATTTAAGAACCCCGCTCATCGAGCGGGGTTTTTTATTACCTGAAACTCAGAAGGTAGCCTGATTTTTTACCGGCCCTATCTCCTTTCCTCTGTTCTTATTGTTACTCGGAGCTGCTTTCTGGTTCCACAAATAGCCTGATGTTCCGCTTGGTACTCTTTCTTCACTGAACCGCTGTCGCTCTGTATGGCGGCTCTGGCGTAGTCATGATCCACGAATCCTATGCTCGCCCGTACGCTACGATCTCTTGCTTGCGATCTTTCCTGGGCATCTGCGTCCTGTGTTAGCTGAAGTCTTTCTTTTTGAGCCCTCTGTTTGTCCATGATTTTGTTAGTCGCCCACTGACGTTATGCCAGAGAGTGTGTTGGCTGTGCTAACACGCAGGCGCAGTGGTTGCTGCTTTGGGTCCTTGTTGTTTGGGATAATAAGGAATTGGGAAGGGATACCCGCAGGAACGCAGAGGTTAGATGTTGGTAGGGGATCTTGTGGTGGCTATTGAGCCTGCAGGTGGGAAAATTAATGGGGGCGCTGAAGAAGGCTAATGTGTTGAGATCTATGAGGAATGACAAATCGGAGGCAAATAAAAAGCCCACGCAACATGGTTGCATGGGCTCGGTATGAATGGCGGAGGAGGTGGGATTTGAACCCACGGATGGTCGCCCATCGCCGGTTTTCAAGACCGGTGCATTCAGCCGCTCTGCCACCCCTCCGCAACAGTGCGGCGAATATTACCATGCTGATCCGGCTTGTAAATCCCTGTCCGGTTTGATTGCTGGTTAATTGCGCTAAATGACATGAAAAAGTGGCAATCATGGCTCATCAAGCGCTTTTTTGGCCAGATAGCTTGACTTGAAAACAGACTCAACCACTATAGTGGCCTCTATCATATCCTCTGCAAGATAACGTTATGACTATTAAAAATGCCCTGTTTTGCGCGCTGGCTG
Source organism: Aeromonas sp. 602396 (assembly GCF_049173735.1). NCBI lineage: Bacteria > Pseudomonadati > Pseudomonadota > Gammaproteobacteria > Aeromonadales > Aeromonadaceae > Aeromonas > Aeromonas sp. 602396. The sequence continues at coordinate 986 of NZ_JAAKSD010000027.1, forward strand.
GCGTGACCCTGCTGGCGACGCCGGTACATGCAAGCGAGCTGACCAAAAGCGATGTCGAGCAAATCGTTCGCGACTATCTGGTCAAGAATCCCGAGATCCTGGTCGAGATGTCCAATGCACTGCGTGCCAAGCAGGAGAGCCAGCAGGCCGAGAGTGACAAGGTGCTGATCAAGGCTCACTCCAAGCAGCTTTATGCCAATCAGGATCCCGAGATGGGGAATCCGAAGGCGTCGCTGACCATTGTGGAGTTTTTCGATTACAACTGTGGTTACTGCAAACGGGCCCATCCGCTGGTCAAGCAGCTGATGGCGGAAGACAAAGACATCCGGTACATCTACAAGCAGTTCCCCATTCTGAGCGAGTCCTCCTACTTCGCAGCCCGTGCTGCGCTGGCGGTCCAGCTGGGTCAGCCTGACAAATACCAGGCGTTCCACGAGAAGCTCTATAGCCATCAGGGCCCGCTCGCTGATGAAGCACAGGTTAAGCAGTTGGCTGTGGCGGCTGGTGTGGACTGGAGCAAGGTGGAGGCCAAGATCAAGGATGGCAGCATTGATCAGAACCTCGGTACCAACCGTGCCCTGGCTGAAGCGCTCGGTATCTCCGGTACCCCGGCCTTCATCATCGGTGATCAGATCCTGCGCGGTGCTCCCCGTGATCTGGCCAGCCTGAAGGGGTTTATCAAGGACGTGCGTGCCGGCAAGAGCATTCAATAAGCGGTTGTCATGGTCGAGGGCCCTGCGCCCCGGCCAGATACAGAAAGAGGGTCGGTATCACTACCGGCCCTCTTTTTTATTATGTCCTTTGGCACAAGTGGTCGTCGCGAAAGGACCATAACAACGTGCTCAGGACCCGGCCTGTTGGCCTCAGTAACAAGTATTAGCAGAGTCGTTCGGAGTCTATTGATAAATATTTCACCTCGCAGAGGCGTGTCGTGAGCATTGCTTAATTCCGGTCAAGATTTTTTCTGCTGCTTGTCTTAGAATCGCCGCCCGTTGCAGGAGAAACCCCTATGTTAGTTGATATTTTACGGCTGGTTTTTATAGCCGGAGGCCTCGTATTCATCTTTATGCTGGTACAAGCCTGCTGGCGGAAGAAGCAGAGTGGAGCCTTTGAGGCGACCCCCTTCTGGCCGGTGGCGTTGATCGGTGGGGTTGCCAACTTCCTCGATACCCTGGGGGTGGGCAGCTTTGCGGTAAAGACCGCCTGCTACAAGCAGTTCAAGCTGATCGATGATCGGGTACTGCCGGGTACCCTCAATGGGCAGTGCGTGCTGCCGACCGTGACTCAGTCGCTGATCTTCGTCGGTGCAGTCGCAGTGGAGCCGCTGACGCTGATCAGCATGATGATGGCCGCCGCAGCTGGCGCGGCCTGGGGCGCTCGTCATGTGGCCTCGTTTGATCGGCAGACCATCCGGTTGGTGATGGCTATCTCCTTACTGGTCGTTGCAGGGCTTATCTTTGCCGGTCTGCTGGGTCTTTTCCCTGTAGGCGGCGATGCGATGGGGCTCAGCGGCTACAAGTTGGCGATCGCCCTGCTCGGCAACTTCATCTTCGGAGTGCTGATGAATGTCGGTATCGGCCTGTTTGCTCCCTGCATGACGCTGGTTTATCTGCTGGGGATGAATCCGCTGGCGGCGTTTCCCATCATGATGGGCTCCACCGCCGTGCTTAGCGTTTTCTCCGCAGGCACCTTTATCCGCAAAGGGGCGTTTGATGCCAAGGCGGTGCTGGCGGTAGCCATCTTCGGTCCCATCGGTGTGGTGCTGGCAGCCATGCTGGTCAAATCCATGGATATGGAGATGCTGAAGTGGCTGGTTGCCTTTATCGTCATCTATACCTCCTGGACCATGTACGCCTCCTGGCGGGCGGCGCGTCGCTCCCCTGTGCAGCTGACGGTGGAGAGCGCAGGCTAGCCTGTACCAGTGCTGCTTCGGCCTTGGCCCCCAGAAAAACATAGAGGCCAAGCGCCAGCAGCAAACCCACCGCACACCCCATCACTCCGACCGCTGGCCAGAGCAGCTCGTTCTGGCCGAGCGAGCCTTTGAACAGCAGCAACAGCCCCTCGATGGAGACCGCGATCAGAATGGCGGCGATAAAGCGGGTGATGGTGCGGCGAATGGCGCTGTGGCGGAAGATATCCTTATGCAGCAGTACCTCCTCTTCCAGAATGGTCTTGCCCAGATCGAACACCGCCAGTGCCAGCGTCAGGAAGATGATGGCGCTAAAGGCGCCGAGCTGGTTCTGCTGCTCGCCGCACAACAGCTGGTAGAGCTGTTCCAGCCCGTGCCAGATGAGCGTCGCGACGATCAGAAACAGCGCCATGCTGAGCACCACATAGACCGCCTTGAACCAGGGCATGGCGCGGCGGCGCTCCCTGTCTCCCATCAACCAGCCAATCAGCTGATTCAGACAGACGGTGATCTCCCGTCCTTGCCCCTGCACGATAAGGTGCAACCGGTTATGGGCCGCCGGTGCCGCAGGCTGGATGCACATCGGCCCCTGATAGTGGTCAATGCTGACGACAAAGGGATACCCCTTGAGCGAGACAAGGGGGGCGCTGAGCAGCCCTTGCAGTAGCGGGGTCAACTCCTCCTGATACTCCTGATAGCGCCGCAGCACATCGATGGGGCTCATCTCTGCCATATGGACCTCGGTGACGTGGGCTCTTGTGGTGAATGTGCAAATAGTGGGCCTGCTTTATGACAGGGATGGCGGGGCAAGTTGCACCAGAACATGACAAATCGGTGGATGACGAGGGGGGAATGCACCAGAAATGGGCGTATTGCCGCCCTGTGTGGTGATGGAGTCTCTGTAATAGAAAAGGGCCCATGACGGGCCCTTCTGCGACAACCTGCGGCGATTTAGCCAGCCAGCTTGGCGAAGCTGCGCTCGGCGGCAGCTAGGGTATGTTCGATCTCCTTGTCGCCGTGAGCCAGCGACAGGAAGCCCGCCTCGTAGGCGCTCGGCGCCAGATAGACGCCCTCTTCCAGCATCAGATGATAGAAGCGCTTGAAGCGTTCCATATCGCAGCGAGTGACCTGCTCGTAGCGGGTGATTTCGGGCTCCTCGGTGAAGAAGAAGCCGAACATGCCACCCACATAGTTGATGGCGAGCGGGATGCCGTGCTTGGCGGCGGCCGCTTTCAGTCCCTCGGCAACACGAGCCGTTTTGGCGCTCAGCTGCTCATAGAGACCCGGCTCCAGCAGCAGATCCAGCATGGTCAGACCGGCTGCCATGGCCACCGGGTTGCCGGAGAGAGTTCCCGCCTGATAGACAGGGCCGGTCGGTGCGATGTGTTGCATCACCTTCTTCTTGCCGCCGAAGGCGCCCACCGGCATGCCGGCACCGATGATCTTGCCGAGGGTGGTAAGATCCGGGTCGATGTTGTAGTGGCCCTGGGCACCACGCAGGGAGACGCGGAAGCCGGTCATCACCTCGTCCAGGATCAGCAGGGCGCCGAACTCGTCGCAGATGGCACGCAGCCCTTCCAGGAAGCCGGGCACCGGCGTGATGCAGTTCATGTTACCTGCGACCGGCTCGACGATGATACAGGCAATCTCGTTGCCGTATTGGGTGAAGGCTTCACGCACCGAATCCAGATCGTTGAAGACGCAGGTCAGGGTATGCTTGGCAAAATCAGCCGGTACGCCCGGGCTGTTGGGCTGACCCAGGGTCAGGGCGCCGGAACCGGCCTTGACCAGCAGGGAGTCGGCGTGGCCGTGGTAGCAGCCCTCGAATTTGACGATCTTGTCGCGGCCGGTGTAGCCACGGGCCAGACGAATGGCGCTCATGGTGGCTTCGGTGCCGGAGTTGACCATCCGCACCTGCTCCATGGAGGGGACGATCTGTCGGACTTTCTCGGCCATCAGCACTTCGATCTCGGTCGGCGCACCGTAGCTCAGCCCCTTCTCAACGGCCTTGATGACGGCGGCCTTGATGGCCGGGTGGTTGTGACCCAGCAGCATGGGGCCCCAGGAGCCGATGTAATCCACGTAGGCCTGACCATCCACATCATAGAGATAGGCGCCGTCGGCGTGATCGATGAAGCGGGGCGTGCCGCCGACCCCATTGAAGGCGCGGACCGGTGAGTTGACGCCACCCGGAATGGTCTGGCGGGCCTGTTCAAACAGCTGATCTGATTTTGACATGGATCATCCTTAATGGGATTTTGGTCGTCACACAAGGGATTGCAGCCGATTGAGACTCGGCAGGCCGGAGCATCAGGAGTATGCTTTGCGCTCTCGCCACCCGGACTCTCGGTCTGCTCCCGTGACAAAAATTTAACGGGCCGACTATAGCAGAAAGCCCCAGCCCTGGGCAGCCGAGCAACGCGCCGGGTGATCCTGATCTCAGCTAGCTGACGATATGGTTTTTCCAAGTTGGTGTAACAAGATGGCGCAACAAGCTCTCTCCTCTGAAGCCGATACCTCTTCGCGGGGGCCGCTTTCCCGCATTATCCGGCAAGACAAGATGCCCTTGCTGGTGCTGTTGCTGGCGGCGCTGGTCGGCACCCTGGCCGGGCTGGTGTGCGGTCTGTTCGAATCGGGTGTCCACTGGCTGGCAGAACAACGCATCGCCTTGCTGGCAGACCGTCCCTGGTGGCAGCTCGGTCTGCTTGGCTTTGGCTTCAGCGCCTTGCTGGGATTTGTCGGTTACTTCCTCACTCATACCTTTGCCCCGGAAGCGGGCGGCTCCGGCATTCCCGAGATCGAGGGGGCGATGGACGATCTGCGCCCGGTTCGGTGGTGGCGGGTGTTGCCGGTCAAGTTCTTCGGCGGCATCTGTACCCTGAGCTCCGGTATGGTGCTGGGGCGGGAGGGACCTTCGGTACAGATCGGCGGCAACCTCGGCAAGATGGTGGCGGATATCTTCCGGCTGCCCAAGGAACATGGCCATGCCCTGTTGGCCGCCGGTGCGGCGGGCGGTCTGGCTGCTGCCTTCAATGCGCCGCTGGCGGGCATCCTGTTCGTGATGGAGGAGATGCGACCGCAATTCCGCTACTCCTTTCTGGCCATCAAGGCGGTGGGGATCTCCGCCATCATGGCGACCTTGATGTTGCAGAACATGAAAGGGCAGGGAGCGGTGATCACCTTGCCCCACTACGATGCGCCAGCCCTCAAGGCGCTCTGGCTGTTCCTCTTTATGGGGGCCACTTTCGGGGTGCTCGGTTTTGTCTTCAACAAGTTGGTGCTGGCCTGTCAGGATGGCTATCTGGCGTTGCATCAGAACAAGCGCCACCGTTTCGTGGCCATCGGCATGCTGGTCGCCGGGACCTTTGGGGTGCTGTCGCTGTTTGCCCCCTCGGTGACGGGGGGCGGCACCGAGCTTATTCCCCATCTGATGGGGGATGAGTATGCGATGGCGAGCCTGTTCCTCATCTTCTCGGTGCGGCTGGTCGCGACCCTCATCTGCTTCTGTTCCGGTGCCCCGGGCGGGGTGTTTGCGCCGACCCTGGCGTTGGGCACTCTGTTTGGCGTGGTGTTCGGCCATCTGTTTCATGCGGCGTTTCCGGAGCTTGGCATCGAGCCCGGCGCCTTTGCCATCGCCGGAATGGGGGCGCTGTTTGCTGCCACAGTGCGTGCTCCCATCACGGGCATCGTGCTGGTCACCGAGATGACCGACAACTATCAGCTGATCCTGCCGATGATGATCACCACAGTCGGGGCGACTCTGGTTGCCCAGTGGTTGGGTGGCCGACCGATCTATTCCCAGATCCTAGAGCGAACTTTACGGCTCGCCGCGCGTCAAAAGCGGGGTGATGGCAGCGCCACGGCCAGTTAATTTTTCCCTTTATCGCCAGTGACCCCGGTCCGGGCGGTATAGTGAAGGGAGAGGCGCTGCCGTAAATGGCGTGATAACGGGATGAGGGGCTATGTCCAATCTATTGAAGTTATTGGTCGTGTTAGCCGTTGGCGGGCTCATCGGTTACTTTGTCGGTAACCGGCAGGAGCTGGCCCAGAGCAGCCTGTTGGTGGTGCAGCAGGAGACGCTGGATCGTCAGGGCAAGGCCATCGGCCAGCTCAAGACCGAATTGGGGGTGAAAGATACCCGGCTGGCGACCCAAAAAGCGGCCTTCGAGCAGTTGCAGACCACCTTGAAGAGTCAGGAGGCGCAGGTGCAGGAGCTCAAGCGCCAGCTGGCCTTTTTCGAGCGGATCATGCGCCCCACCGGCGAACAGGTGGGGGTGGTGATCGATAACCTGACCTTGCAGGAGACCAGCATTCCCGGTCGCTACCACTATCGTCTCGCCCTGACCCAGCCCGCCAAAAAGCGGGAGCTGTTTCGTGGTCAGGTGCAGATCCGGGTTGAGGGGAGCCTGGCTGATAAGCCGAAGACGCTGACCGGTCGCGATCTCGGAATGAAGGTGAGCGAGTGGCGTTATGCCCTGCGTTATTTCCAGCTGCTGGAAGGGAATTGGCAGTTGCCGGAAGGCTTTGTGCCGGATCGGATCCGTGTCACCATCAACAAGGATGGCAGGCAACCAGCGCAAGAGCTGCTGGTTGAGTGGGGCGAGGTGATCAAGCCGCTGGTCGCCACACCGCCTGCTCCGGTTCCCGCGGCCGGTTAAACGTGGTGAATACTTGAACTGAATGGTCGGGTATTGGATAATTTCGCGGTTTCCATGTTTGTGGATCTAATGGTTGTGAGGTCAGTAATGAGTGCAGTAGCAGAAGCCCCGCTGCCCATCCAGATGACGGATGCGGCGGCCAACAAGGTGAAGAACCTGATCACCGAGGAAGAGAATCCCGAGCTGAAGCTGCGGGTATACATCACGGGTGGGGGCTGCTCCGGTTTCCAGTATGGCTTTACCTTTGATGAGAAGATCAACGACGGGGACACCGTAGTCGAGAAGAATGGCGTCACCATGGTGATCGATCCCATGAGCCTGCAATATCTGGTAGGCGGCAGTGTGGATTACACCGAGGGTCTGGAAGGTTCACGCTTTACCGTGACCAACCCCAATGCCACCACGACCTGTGGCTGTGGCTCCAGCTTCTCCATCTGATCGGCGTATCGGTCTGATGAAACGGCTCTCGGCAACGAGGGCTGTTTTTGTTTGTGGTGATCAGTGTGCTCCATCAAACAGCATTTCTCTGAAACAACAAAGGCGCCTTGATGGCGCCTTTGTTGTTTGCAGGATGGCTTAGCGGGAGCTTGCCGCCGCGACCAGCGGGATCCGGTTCACCGCCTTGCCCATGTAGGCGAGGGTGATGGTCACAATGATGCAGGTGAAGCTCAGCCACATGTAGGGGAGGTAGTCGAGGGTGGCCACTCCCAGTACCCCGGCCATGAAGATGCCATTGTCGCTCCAGGGCACCATGCCGCAGGTGAGGGTGCCGCCAAACTCGGCGTTGCGAGAGAGGTTCTTGCGCGCCAGTCCCAGTCGGTCGTAGTTCTTGGCCATGATCTTGGGGGTCAGGATCAGCGACACATACATGGCTGAGCCGAACACGTTGGCCAGAAACGCGGTGCCGATGGTGTGGCTGGTCAGGCTGCCGACGCTATTGATGCGCTTCTCGAAGGCGCTGGCGATCACTTCCAGAATGCCAACCTTCTCCAGAAGGCCGCCAAACCCGAGACCGAAGATGATGACCGCGACCGAGCCCAGCATGGACTCCATGCCGCCGCGACCGAGAATGTTGTCGATAAAATCGATGCCGGAGGTGATGGCAAACGGACTATAAGCTGAGTGCATCGCTTTGACCGGATCCATGCCCTGGAAGGCGATGGCCCAGATCAGGCCCAGCAGGGCGCCGAAGCTGATCACCGGGAAGGCGGGCTTGCGGTTGGCCAGCAGACCCAGCACCAGCACCACGGGGACTATGGCCAGCGGGGTGATGTTGAACTGGTTGTCGAGAGCCTCCATCACCAGATTGACCTGCTCCAGGCTGACATTACCCGAATACTGCATGCCCACCACGGTGAACAGCACGGCGGTGATGACATAGGAGAGCAGGCTGATAGGCAGCATCCCCTTGATATGCTCCACCACGTCGACGTTGGACATGGTCGAAGCCAGCACTACTGAGTCGGAGAGCGGAGAGAGCTTGTCACCAAAATAGACGCCGGAGAGCACGGCACCGGCTACCAGCGGCGCAGGCACGCCGAGGCTGTGGCCGATCCCCATCATGGCGATACCGGCGGTGGCGGCAGAGCCCCAGGAGGTGCCGGTGGCCAGCGAGGTCAGGGAGCAGATGATCAGGGTCGCCAGCAGGAAGATGGACGGGTGAATCACCTTGAGGCCGAAGTAGATGATGCTGGGGACTATGCCACCGGCAATCCAGGTGCCGACCAGAGCACCGACGGAGACCAGGATCAGGATGGCCCCCATTCCCTTGGCAACGCCGTCAACGGCTGCCTGTTCCAGGGATTTGTAATCGTGGCCGAGTTTGATGCCAAGCCCCATGATGACGAACCAGGCGATGAACAACGCCAACTGGATCGGCAGATCGAGCACGCTGGTGAACGAGAATGCCAGGGCCAGGAAAATGGCCAGACAGGCAAACACCTGTGCCATGCCCGGTAGTCGGATGTGGTTTTGTTGGTTTTGCATAGATACTTCCTAAACTCTTGCTCGCCAAGGTCACTCCCTCTCGTCCTGTGGATACATCGATCCCGAGGAGGCAACCCAAAAAGAGGCCGCAATCTACCACAAACCCGGCGGGTTAAAGCCCCATCAAATTGGCAAAAATGCACATTTGATTGAAAAAATCACAAATTAGTTGATCTCATAACCCGTTTTTGAGCGGCCTGTTGACACAATGGGTCACATACGAATCCTTCTTGTGACGCCACTTGCATCCCCAGCAGATGAAGATGATAATTATTATCAATTGTTGATTGGGGAGAAAACAATGCGCTGGATATTGCGGGGTATGATGTTGCTGGTGGCGGTGGCTGTACTCGCATGGGGTCAGGATAAAGAGTACGGCACCTGGAGTGCCGGTTTTCTGCTGGCTGCCTGGGTGATGCTGGAGCCCGGATTGCGGCCCGCCTTGATCTTGCTGCCAGTGGCCGGGTTGACCGGTATCGTTACCCTGCTCTGGCAGCAGCCCTGGTTATGAGCTTTTGACGGGAGCCTGCTTGATCTTCTGCTGTGCCACCTTGAGCGATTCGACCACCAGCTTTTCCATTTCGGTGCGCTTGGCGTCGGTCAGGAAGTAGATCATGTCGACATTGTGTCGAATATAGTGGGCCGGAAGCTGGTTGAGGGTGAGGCAGCAGAGATCGGCCATCTGATCGCTGTTGAGTTTTTGCTGCAGCCCCTGTTTCTCAATCTCCTTGAGCACCAGATGTTCGTAAAAGTTGTGAATGTCGGTATCCAGTATCATATGCGTTCCTTGGCATGACGATGAGCGGGCAGTCGTCAAAAGCATAGCCATAACAAGGAGTAAAAACAAAAGGCCCATCACTTTCGTGATGGGCCTTTTGCGTAATGAATGGTGCGAAGAGAGGGACTCGAACCCTCACATCCGTGGGACACTAACACCTGAAGCTAGCGCGTCTACCAATTCCGC
>NZ_JAAKSD010000029.1:0-1352 GCF_049173735.1 Aeromonas sp. 602396
GAGGCGAACCGGGAGAACTGAAACATCTAAGTACCCCGAGGAAAAGAAATCAACCGAGATTCCCTCAGTAGCGGCGAGCGAACGGGGATTAGCCCTTAAGCATCTTGGAAGTTAGTGGAACGGTCCTGGAAAGGCCGGCGATACAGGGTGATAGCCCCGTACACGAAAACAACCTTGATGTGAAATCGAGTAGGGCGGGACACGTGACATCCTGTCTGAATATGGGGGGACCATCCTCCAAGGCTAAATACTCCTGACTGACCGATAGTGAACCAGTACCGTGAGGGAAAGGCGAAAAGAACCCCTGTGAGGGGAGTGAAATAGAACCTGAAACCGTGTACGTACAAGCAGTGGGAGCCCTTCGGGGTGACTGCGTACCTTTTGTATAATGGGTCAGCGACTTACATTTTGTAGCGAGGTTAACCGTATAGGGGAGCCGTAGGGAAACCGAGTCTTAACTGGGCGTCTAGTTGCAAGGTGTAGACCCGAAACCGGGTGATCTAGCCATGGGCAGGTTGAAGGTTGAGTAACATCAACTGGAGGACCGAACCCACTAACGTTGCAAAGTTAGGGGATGACCTGTGGCTGGGGGTGAAAGGCCAATCAAACTCGGAGATAGCTGGTTCTCCCCGAAAGCTATTTAGGTAGCGCCTCGGACGAATACTACTGGGGGTAGAGCACTGTTTGGGCTAGGGGGTCATCCCGACTTACCAACCCCATGCAAACTCCGAATACCAGTAAGTAATATCCGGGAGACACACGGCGGGTGCTAACGTCCGTCGTGAAGAGGGAAACAACCCAGACCGCCGGCTAAGGTCCCAAAGTTCTGGTTAAGTGGGAAACGATGTGGGAAGGCTCAGACAGCTAGGATGTTGGCTTAGAAGCAGCCATCATTTAAAGAAAGCGTAATAGCTCACTAGTCGAGTCGGCCTGCGCGGAAGATGTAACGGGGCTCAAACCAGGCACCGAAGCCGCGGATTCACACTTATGTGTGAGTGGTAGGGGAGCGTTCTGTAAGTCTGCGAAGGTGTATCGAGAGGTATGCTGGAGATATCAGAAGTGCGAATGCTGACGTAAGTAACGATAAAGGGGGTGAAAAGCCTCCTCGCCGGAAGACCAAGGGTTCCTGTCCAACGTTAATCGGGGCAGGGTGAGTCGACCCCTAAGGCGAGGCCGAAAGGCGTAGTCGATGGGAAGCAGGTTAATATTCCTGCACGACTTGTAATTGCGATGGGGGGACGGAGAAGGCTAGGTGGGCCAGGCGACGGTTGTCCTGGTGAAAGTGCGTAGGTGGTGTTTCTAGGCAAATCCGGAGACACAACACTGAGACACGAGACGAACGCACTACGGTG
>NZ_JAAKSD010000031.1:0-803 GCF_049173735.1 Aeromonas sp. 602396
TCGCCGCTACTGAGGGAATCTCGGTTGATTTCTTTTCCTCGGGGTACTTAGATGTTTCAGTTCTCCCGGTTCGCCTCTGTTACCTATGTATTCAGTAACAGATACCCGAGTTATCTCGGGTGGGTTTCCCCATTCGGAAATCTGTGAGTAATAGCGTCTCTTACCGACTTCTCACAGCTTATCGCAGGTTAGTACGTCCTTCATCGCCTCTGACTGCCAAGGCATCCACCATGTACGCTTAGTCACTTAACCATACAACCCCAAGAAGTGTCGGTGAAACCGGCACAGCTTGTTGTCGTACAACAAGGACCAAATAAAATTTGGTTTTCGCCAAGAAGTTTCCAAAGCACTTGTAACAAATGTTTGAGAACTACTTTTTAAATCAGCTTTCCAGATTGTTAAAGAGCATGTTTGCAACGGCTCAAGGCCGAAGAAAACAGAGTTAAGAATTAACTTCTTAACTCTGCATTCTTGTTAGCAAGAAGAGAAGTGGCGTCCCCTAGGGGATTCGAACCCCTGTTACCGCCGTGAAAGGGCGGTGTCCTAGGCCTCTAGACGAAGGGGACCCCGGGTCTGCTTTGCAGTGCTTGCGCACTGAGACAACAGGTAGCAGTAAACTGCTATTCACATCCCGTTATCCGGCAGAGGAGGTTTTCTCTCATCCATCCCGAGGGCTGGACAACAGAAGCTGATGCATCACTGCATCAGGTCTTTGCTCTAACTACTTTGAATCAAGGCAATCTGTGTGAACACTCAACAACTTCGACATCTTAAGGTAAGGAGGTGATCCAACCCCAGGTTCC
>NZ_JAAKSD010000032.1:0-689 GCF_049173735.1 Aeromonas sp. 602396
CTGAATGCGGGTGCGACCGAAACGGATGGCACGGTACAGGTGCTGCTGACCAACACGGTGAGTATCAGCGATGGCGACGGGTCAGAGACCTGGACCAGCCTGGTGTATACCTTCAACAATTTGCCTGCGAATACCACTGCAGTGGGTGGCACCCTGGTGGGTAACGTCCTGACAGTGAACGTGGTGGCGGGGGCATTGCCGCCGGCGTTCGGGCTGGTGTTCCCGGCGGACTATTCGACGGCCGGGGTGTCGGGCAGTGCGAACAACACCGGTGCGCCCATCAGTTACACCGTGGTGGCGACCACCAATGAAGGCACGGCCAACAGCAGTGGCACGGTCACTATCGGAGTGGAAGGGGATATCAGTGTCAGCGCCACCAACCTGGTGCTGGCAGAAACGGATGCACCGGTGGCGGTATCGCTGGCGGCGCAGCTGGGTGTCATTGCGACCGACGCGGATGGTTCGGAGCAGGTGACCGGTGTGACGGTGACCCTGAGCGGTGTGCCGGCAGGTGCGTTGATGGGGGCAGGCTGGGTGGCTGGCGCGGTGGCGGGCAGCTACAGCTGGAGCGGTGCGAGCACAGCGGGCGTACCTGGCTTTAGCTTGCCGGCGGACTGGAGCGGGGTCGTGAATGGCAATGTGGCGGGGACCACGGACGAGGGTGGGGCAGACAGCAAGCCCTTCACCGT
>NZ_JAAKSD010000033.1:0-595 GCF_049173735.1 Aeromonas sp. 602396
CGTTGTCAGCTGACAATCGCTGCCACTGGATGAGCGGAGTTCCATTTCACGATACCGATAATGTGGTTGCCAGCGGGCTCTGAGACGCAGATCACCCCGTTGTCAGCTGACAATCGCTGCCACTGGATGAGCGGAGTTCCATTTCACGATACCGATAATGTGGTTGCCAGCGGGTTCTGAGACGCAGATCACCCCGTTGTCAGCTGACAATCGCCATCACTAGATGGGCGGAGTTCCATTTCACGATACTGATAATGTGGTTGCCAGCGGGCCCTGAGGCGCAGATCACCCCGTTGTCAGCTGACAATCGCCATCGCTGGATAGGCGGAGTTCCATTTCACGATACCGATAATGTGAGGGCCTGCGGCCACTGAGGCACAGTTAATCCGTTGTCAGCTGACAATCGCCATCATTGGACAGGCAGAGTTCCATTTCACGATACCGATAATGCGGATGCCAGCGGGCTCCGAGGTGTAGATCATCCCGTTGTCAGCTGACAATCGCTGTCGGTCAGCAGTCAGGGTTCCATTTCACGATACTGATAACGCGAATGCCTGCGGGCACTAATGAGCAGATCATCCCGTTGTCAGCTGAC
>NZ_JAAKSD010000034.1:0-580 GCF_049173735.1 Aeromonas sp. 602396
TGTGATTGGCAATCTGAGGCAGCGTGATGGCTATAGCGCTCGTTGATGTAAACAACTTCTACGCCAGCTGTGAGCGGCTGTTTCGCCCTGAGCTGCGTGGCCGCCCGATCGTGGTGCTCTCCAACAACGATGGATGCGTGGTGTCGCGCAGCCCCGAAGCCAAGGCGATGGGTATCAAGATGGCCGGGCCCTACTTCAAGATCCGCGAGCAGTTCGAGGCGCATGGCGGTGTGGCATTCAGCTCCAACTACGCGCTCTATGGAGACATGTCTGGCAGGGTGATGAGCACGTTGGAGACCATGTCCCCCGAGCTGGAGGTCTACTCCATTGATGAAGCATTCCTGTCACTGTCGGAGTCGTTTGCCGGTGACCTGACAGCCTATGGACAACAGATCCGGCAGCGAGTGTGGCAGTGGACCGGCCTAACGGTAGGGGTCGGGATTGGTCCCACCAAGACCCTCGCCAAGCTGGCCAACTATGCAGCCAAGAAGTGGCCTGCCACTGGCGGCGTCGTGGACTTGCGTGACGAGCTGCGCCGTGCCCGGCTGATGGCTATCACCCCGGTGGACGAGGTGTGGGG